>JAFAPI010000038.1 GCA_019247195.1 Gammaproteobacteria bacterium | reverse complement strand
GGTGTGGTCTTCGATGCGCCGCGCGGGCGGCTCTACGTCACGACCGGGCACGGGGCGAGCGTGGCGGTGGTGAGTCCCGCGGGAAACCTCGAGCGGCAGGTCGCGGTCGGCGGGCGGCCGTGGGGACTCGCCCTGACCCCCGACGGCCGGCGCCTGCTGACGGCCAATGGTCCGGTGGCCAACGTGACGGTCATCGACGCGGCCACGCTCGCCGTGCTCGGCCGGATCACCGTCGGCCACGGCGCGTGGGGCGTCGTGTGCGGACCCTGAGGTCCGCCGCCCCCGCCGGGCTCGGCCTCCTCGGCCTGACCATCGCCGCGGCGCAGGCACCTCCCGCGACGGTGAAGACCGCGCTGTACGAGGTCCGGGACGGCACCCGCGTCGATGCGCGCACCTTCGCCGGCTGGCGCACGTGGCGTGCGCTCGCCTGCGATCGCTGTCACGGCGAGGCGCAGCAGGGACTCGTCGGCCCCTCGCTCCTTCAGGCGCTGAAGGTGCTCACGCCGCTCGAGTTCCAGCGCACCGTCAGCGAGGGGCGGCAGGAGAAGGGCATGCCAAGCTTCGGGACGAACCCGCGGCTTGGGGATAACTGGGAGGGCCTGTACGCCTACCTCAAGGGACGCGCGGAGGGCGACATCGCCGCCGGTCCGCTCACCTCGCTCGGAGAAAGTCCCGCGCCCTGAGCGCACTTCGGTGCGCGCGGCGGCCGTGCTACCGTTGCGCCCCCGTTCTCGTGAGGGACTTCCCGTGAAGCTATCCCGCCTCGCGTCCCCGCTCCTGCTCGTGCCGTTCCTGAGTGTCGCCGCCCCGCCTGCCGGCCCGCGCGAGATACCGGACGCCGTCACGCAGGCCGCCAACCGTTACGTGACCCGCGACGCGCTGATCGCCCCGATCCGCTTTCTCTCCTCCGACCTGCTCGAAGGCCGCGGCCCGGCGACGCGCGGCGACCAGCTGGCGCGGCTGTACCTGCAGACCCAGCTCGAGGGCATGGGGTATCAGCCGGCATTCCCCCATGACTCCTGGCAGCAGCCCTTCGACATCGTCGGCATCAAGGGCGAGTTTCCGAAGACCTGGAGCTTCAAGGGCAAGGCCGGCAACGTCGACCTCAACTGGCGCGACGACTACATCGCCGAGAGTGGCCTGCAGCAGCCCCAGGTGAGCTTCGAGAACGCCGAGCTCGTCTTCGTCGGCTACGGTATCCAGGCGCCGGAGTACCAGTGGGATGACTTCAAGGGCATGAATCTGACCGGCAAGGTGCTGGTCATCATGAACAACGACCCGGACTGGGACCCGAAGCTCTTCGCCGGCAAGCGGCGGCTCTACTACGGGCGCTGGGACTACAAGTACGCGAGCGCGGCCCGCCAGGGCGCAGCGGGCGCGATCATCATCCATACGACGGAGTCGGCGGGCTATCCCTGGCAGGTGGTGCAGAGCTCCTGGGGCGGTGAGCAGTTCGGGCTGCCACAGGGGGATGAGCCGCACGTGCGCATCCAGGCCTGGGTGACGGAGGCGGGCGCGCGGCGCCTGGTGAAGTCCGCGGGCTTCGATCTGGATAAATTGATCGCGAGCGCGAGGTCGAAGAGCTTCAAGCCGGTGCCGCTGGGCATCCACACCTCGATCGCCTTCACCAATACCCTCTCGCACGTCAAGACCGCCAACGTCGGCGGGGTGCTGCCGGGGAACGATCCACAGCTCGCCGCCCAGGTGGTCATCCTCACGGCGCACCACGATCACTTCGGCATCGGCGAGCCGGACGCCACCGGGGACCGCATCTATCACGGCGCTGTCGACAACGCCTCCGGCTGTGCCCAGGTGCTGGCGGTGGCGCGCGCGCTCGCCAAGCTCCCGCAGCGGCCACGCCGCTCGATCCTCGCGCTGTTCGTCGCGGGTGAGGAGCGCGGACTGCTCGGCTCGCAGTACTACGCCGAGCATCCGACCTTCGCCCCGGGTCGCATCGCCGCCAACATCAACATCGACGGGGGCAACATCTTCGGCCACACCCGCGACGCCACCCTGATCAGCATGGGCAAGTCGAACCTCGACCAGCTGGCCGAGCAGCTGGCAAAGAGCCAGGGACGGACCCTCGAGGGGGACCAGTTCCCGGACCGCGGCTACTACTACCGCTCCGATCAGTTCTCGTTCGCGCGCATCGGCGTGCCGGCGCTCTACTTCGAGGCGGGGACGGACTTCGTCGGGCGCCCGGCGGGCTGGGGCCGCAAGACGCTCGAGGACTGGGAGCTGAAGAAGTACCACCAGCCGGCCGACAAGCTCGAGCCCGACTGGAACTTCGACGGCATGATCGATGACGCGCGGCTCGACTTCATGGCGGCCTACTTCATCGCCCAGGCGGATGCCATGCCGGCCTGGAACCCGGGCGATGAGTTCGAGGCGACGCGCAAGAAGGCCCTCGCCGCGGCCAACAACCCGTAGCGGGCTGACATGTTCGAGCGCCTGGAGCAGGTCACCCCCGACGCCATCCTCGGCCTGATGGCGGCTTACCGCGCCGACCCCGACCCGCGCAAGGTGGATCTCGGGGTCGGCGTCTACCGCGACGCGCGGGGGGAGACGCCCGTGCTCGCGGCGGCGGCCCGCGCGGAGGCGGCGCTGCTTGCCGCGCAGACCACCAAGACCTACGTGAGCTCGGTCGGCAACGTCGGCTTCAACGAGCAGATGACGCAGCTCACCTTCGGCGCCGCTCATCCGGCCCTCAAGGCCAATCGCATACGTACCGTGCAGACCCCGGGCGGGTGCGGCGCCCTGCGCCTGGCCGCCGAGCTGCTCCGGCTCGCTGCGCCGGGGACGAAGGTGCACGTCAGCACGCCGACCTGGGCGAACCACGAACCGCTGCTCGGCAACAGCGGCCTCGCGCTCGAGCGTTACCCGTACTTCGATGCGTCCACCGGCGGGGTGGAGTTCCCGCTGATGATGGCGAGCCTCGAGCGGCTGCCGCCGCGCGCGGTGGTGCTGCTGCACGCCTCCTGTCACAACCCCACCGGCGCCGACCTGTCCGAGGATGAGTGGCACGCCGTCCTTGAGCTCATCCGGCGCCGCGACCTCGTCCCCTTCCTCGACATGGCCTACCAGGGACTCGGGGGCGGCCTCGAGGCCGATGCCTTCGCGCCGCGGCTGTTTGCGGCGGAGCTGCCGGAGCTCTTGTGCGCGGTTTCCTGCTCGAAGAATTTCGGGCTCTACCGCGAGCGCACCGGTGCGTTGCACGTGCTCGGGTCGTCCCCCGGTTCGGCCGACGCGATGCTGAGCCAGCTCGCCCGCCTCGCGCGCGGCATGTGGTCGATGCCCCCCGACCATGGCGCCGAGATCGTCCGGCGGATCCTCACCGATGCGGAGCTCACGGCCAGCTGGCAGGGCGAGGTGCGCACGATGCGCGAGCGCGTCGTGGCGCTGCGGCAGAAGCTGCTGCAGCAGTTGCGCGAGTACTGCCCGCAACGGGATTTCGGCTTCATCACTCGCCAGCGCGGCATGTTCTCCTTCCTGGGGATCGGGACGCCGGAGATCCGGCGGCTGCGCAGCGAACACCACATCTACCTGACCGACGACAGCCGCATCAACGTAGCCGGACTGCGCGAGGAGAACCTCGCCTACGTGGCGCGCGCGGTGGCGCAGGTTCTCAAGTCCTGATCCCACGCACCGGGGCGGTACCGGTACCGGGCACGCTGTCCTCGCGGGCGCTCCCTGCCCTATGCTGTCTGCTAATACGCCAATTGGCGTGTTATGCGACAGTTTGTTATACGACTCTGGTTAGGTCGTATAAATAGAGTTAGGAGCCATTGGGTGCGGGCCTGCGTTGCATTGGTCGTGTCGGCACTCA
>JAFAPI010000206.1 GCA_019247195.1 Gammaproteobacteria bacterium | reverse complement strand
GACACCTCCGACCGGCTGTACTTCGAGCCGCTGACGCTCGAGGACGTGCTGGAGATCCTGCACAAGGAGAAACCCGAGGGAGTCATCGTGCAGTTCGGCGGCCAGACCCCGCTCAAGCTGTCGCGCGCGCTGGAGGCCGCCGGCGCACCCATCATCGGCACCTCGCCGGAGTCGATCGACGTCGCCGAGGACCGCGAACGCTTCCAGGCCCTGGTGAAGAAGCTCGGGCTCAAGCAGCCAGCTAACGCCACGGCGCGCAACGAGGAACAGGCCGTGGCGCTGGCGCGGGAGGTGGGCTTCCCGCTCGTGGTGCGCCCCTCATACGTGCTCGGCGGCCGGGCCATGGAGATCGTCTTCACCGAGGAGGACCTGCGCACCTACATGACGCACGCGGTGCAGGTGTCCAACGATTCCCCGGTGCTCCTCGACCGCTTCCTCGACGTCGCCATCGAGGTGGACGTCGATGCGGTGTGCGACGGCGAGGATGTGCTGATCGGCGGCATCATGGAGCACATCGAGCAGGCGGGCGTGCACTCGGGGGACTCCAGCTGCTCGCTGCCCCCGAACAGCCTGAGCCGCGAGGCGCAGGCGGAGCTGCGCGATCAGACCCGGCGCCTGGCGCGCGCGCTGAGCGTGGTCGGGCTGATGAACATCCAGTTCGCCATCCAGGCGGGCATCATCTACGTCCTGGAGGTCAACCCGCGCGCCTCGCGCACCGTGCCCTTCGTCTCCAAGGCGACCGGGCTGCCGCTCGCCAAGATCGCCGCCCGCGTCATGGTGGGGCGCAAGCTCAAGCAGCTGGTCGGCGCCATCGAGCGCGCGCCCGGCTATTTCTCGGTCAAGGAGTCGGTCTTCCCCTTCGCCAAGTTCCCGGAGGCCGACCCGATCCTCGGACCGGAGATGAAATCGACCGGGGAGGTAATGGGCACCGGCCGCACCTTCGGTGAGGCCTACGCCAAGGCCCAGGCGGCCTCCGGCGTCACGCTGCCGCGCCAGGGGGTGTGCTTCATCAGCGTGCGCGACCGCGACAAGGGGCCCGCCGTGACTCTGGCGCAGAAGCTGATCGAGCGCGGCTTCGAGCTGCTCGCCACCGAGGGCACCGCGCAGGCGCTCGCCGCGGCGGGCGTGCCGGTGCGACGGGTCAATAAGGTGCGCGAGGGGCGCCCGCACATCGTCGACATGATCAAGAACGACGAGGTCGACCTGATCGTCAACACCACCGAGGGCAAGCAGGCGATCCGCGAGTCCAACTCCATCCGCCGCGAGGCGGTGCACCGCCGGGTGACCTACTACACGACCCTCGCCGCCGGTCTCGCCACGGTGGAGGCGCTCGATCACATCGACGAGGTCGAGGTGCACAGCCTGCAGGACCTGCACGCCGAGGCCGCCCACCCATGAAGCGCACGCCGATGACCCTGCGCGGGGCGGAAGCGCTGCGCACCGAGCTCAAACGTCTCAAGAGCCACGACCGTCCCAGCATCATCAAGGCGATCGCCGAGGCGCGCGGCCACGGCGACCTGTCGGAGAACGCCGAGTACCACGCCGCGCGCGAGCAGCAGGGCTTCGTCGAGGGGCGCATCAAGGAGATCGAGCGCAAGCTCGCAAATGCGGAGGTCATCGAGCCGGCCAGGCTCCCCAACACCGGCAAGGTGGTCTTCGGCGCCACCGTCGAGCTCGAGGACCAGGACGGCGGCACCCGCCTCACTTACCAGGTGGTGGGGGAGGACGAGGCCGACATCCGCGCCGGGCGTATCTCGGTCACCTCGCCCATCGCGCGCGCGCTGGTGGGGAAATCGACCGGCGAGGTCGTGGAGGTCGCCGCACCCGGCGGCACGCGCGCCTACGAGATCCTGGCGGTGCGTCTGGAGTGAGTCCTCAGGCCGCGGGCAGTCGCAGCGTGGGTTTGGTGGGATGGGCGCGGTAGAGCAGCCCCACGTTACCGATGCGCTGCACGAGCCTACTGCCGGTGCGGCGCGCGAGCTCGTTGAGCAGCGCCTCGCGCGCGGTGCGTTCCAGGGCGGGCGTCCGTACCTTGATGAGCTCGTGGTCGAGCAGGGCGCGCTCGGTCTCCCGCAGCAGCGACTCGCTCAGTCCGGCGGGTCCCACACGGATCACGGGGTTGAGCGCGTGGCCGCGCCCGCGCAGGTGACGCTTCTGGGGCTCGCTCAGGGACCCGTTCACGCGCGGATTCTAGGGGCAGGTAGGGCCCCGCCCAAGCGCCGGGGGGCGAAGCCGTGAGCCGCCGTTCCCGCTCGAGCGGGCGCTGGCTGGCGGAGCACTTCGCGGACCCCTACGTGCAGAAGGCGCGTGCCGCCGGGTACCGCTCGCGCGCGGTGTTCAAGCTCGAGGAGATCGACCGGCGCGAACGGCTGTTGCGTCCCGGGCAGGTGGTGCTGGATCTGGGGGCGGCCCCGGGGGCCTGGAGCCAGTACGCGCGCCGCCGCGTCGGTGCCAGAGGTCGCGTGGTGGCGACAGACCTGCTGGCGATGGAGAGCCTGAGCGGGGTCGAGTTCGTGCAGGGCGATTTCCGCGAGGCGGAGGTGCTGCAGCGGCTGCAGGGGCTGCTGCCCGGGCGCAGCGTCGACGTGCTCATCTCGGACATGGCCCCCAACCTCTCGGGGGTGGACGCCATCGATCAGCCGCGCTCGGGGTACCTCGCCGAACTCGCCCTCGCCACGGCGGCGGATCTCTTGAAGGGCGGCGGCAGTGCCCTGATCAAGGTCTTCCAAGGGGCAGGATTTGAGGAACTACGCGCCGCCGCCCGGGCCCAATTCGGTAAGGTCAAGCTCGTGAAGCCCACCGCCTCGCGCTCGCGCAGTCCAGAGATGTATTTGCTGGCCATGCAGTTTCGCTTGGTGTAGGTTCAGGATCGCCCCCCAGGGAGCGGACGCCGGTTAAGGACGCAAGCCTTTGAATGATCTGACAAAGAACATCCTGCTGTGGGTCGTCATCGTCTTCGTCCTGCTGCTGGTGTTCAGCCGCTATATGCCCGCCGTGGGGCAGCCCCAGGAGATTGCCTACTCGACCTTCCTCGATGACGTGAAGGCGAACCGGGTCGAGTCGGTGGTCATGCAGGCGGAGATGATCTACGGCACCCGTAAGGACAAGTCGACCTTCAAGACGCGCAACCCCGAGACCGACTACACGGCGCTGATCGGCACGCTGCAGAAGTACAACGTGGTCATCGAGGCGCGGGAGCCCAAGCAGCCGAATTTCATCGGCCAGCTGCTGCTGCAGATGGCCCCGGCGCTGCTCCTGATCCTGGTATTCCTCTACATGCTGCGACAGATGCAGGGGGCCTCCGGAGGCCGCGGGGCGATGTCCTTCGGCAAGAGCCGGGCGCGGCTGCTCGGCGAAGACCAGGTCAACGTCACCTTCGCCGACGTCGCCGGCGTCGATGAGGCGAAGCAGGAGGTCGCGGAAATCGTCGACTTCCTCAAGGACCCCGGCAAATTCCAGAAGCTCGGCGGCAAGATCCCCAAGGGCGTGCTGATGGTCGGCTCGCCGGGCACCGGCAAGACCCTGCTGGCGCGGGCGATCGCCGGTGAGGCGAAGGTCCCCTTCTTCACCATCTCCGGCTCGGACTTCGTGGAGATGTTCGTCGGCGTGGGCGCCTCGCGCGTGCGCGACATGTTCGAGCAGGCGAAGAAGCACGCCCCCTGCATCATCTTCATCGACGAGATCGACGCGGTCGGCCGCCACCGTGGCGCCGGCCTCGGCGGCGGTCACGACGAGCGCGAGCAGACGCTGAACCAGCTGCTGGTCGAGATGGACGGCTTCGAGGGGAACGAGGGCATCATCGTCATCGCCGCCACCAACCGCCCGGACGTGCTCGATCCGGCGCTGCTGCGCCCCGGTCGCTTCGACCGACAGGTGGTGGTGCCACTGCCGGACGTCCGCGGCCGCGAACAGATCCTGCGCGTGCATATGCGGCGCGTGCCGCTCGCGGACGACGTCAAGCCCGCGCTGATCGCGCGCGGCACGCCCGGCTTCTCGGGCGCCGATCTCGCCAACCTGGTGAACGAGGCCGCGCTGTTCGCCGCCCGCGCCAATAAGCGCATCGTCGGCATGGACGAGTTCGAGCGCGCCAAGGACAAGATCATGATGGGCACCGAGCGGCGCTCCATGGTCATGAGCGAGGCCGAGAAGCGCATGACCGCCTATCACGAGGCGGGGCACGCCATCGTCGGCATGACGGTGCCGGAGCACGACCCCGTCTACAAGGTCACGATCATTCCCCGCGGTCGCGCGCTCGGGGTCACCCAGTTCCTCCCCGAGCAGGACCGCTACTCCTTCTCCAAGCGCCGCCTGGAGAGCGCGATCGCCACGCTGTTCGGCGGGCGTATCGCCGAGGAGCTCATCTTTGGCGCGGAATCGGTGACCACGGGTGCCGCGAATGACATCGAGCGCGCCACCGAGCTCGCCCGCAACATGGTCACCAAGTGGGGTCTGTCAGACAAGCTCGGCCCGCTCACCTACTCGGAGGAGACCGGGGAGGTGTTCCTCGGCCGCAGCGTGACGCAGCACAAGCAGGTATCGGACGTCACCGCGCACGCCATTGACGAGGAGGTGCGGCGGGTCATCGAGGGCAATTATCAGCGCGCGCGCCAGATCCTGGTGAGTGCGCTCGACAAGCTGCATGTCATGGCCGACGCGCTCATGAAGTACGAGACGATCGACGAGGAGCAGCTCAAGGACATCATGGCCGGCCGCACCCCCAAGCCGCCCGCCGGCTGGGACGACACCCTCTCCAATCGGCCGCCGAAGGCCCCGGCGGAGGGTGCAGCTCCCGGCGGCCCGATCCCGGCAGGACAGCACTAGCGGCCAAGCCCCGTGCTGCGCCTGCGCTGCGCGGATCGGCTGCTCGATCTCACCCGCCCCTGTGTCATGGGGGTGATCAACGTCACCCCGGACTCCTTCTCCGACGGCGGCCAGTTCGCCGGCGCCGCCGCGGCGATCGAGCATGGCCTGCGCCTGGAGGCGGAAGGGGCCATGATCCTGGACGTCGGCGGCGAATCCACCCGCCCCGGCGCCGAGCCCGTGCCCGCCGCGCAGGAGCTCGAGCGCGTCCTGCCGGTCATCGAGGGCCTGCGCGCCGCGAGCGGCGCCATCATCTCCATCGACACCAGCAAGCCGGAGGTCATGCGCGCCGCCGCCGCCGCCGGCGCCGGCCTGATCAACGACGTGCACGCGCTGCGCGATGCGGACGCGCTCGAGGCGGCCGCCGCGAGCGGCTGCGCGGTCTGTCTGATGCACATGCAGGGCGAGCCGCGCACGATGCAGCAGGCACCACACTATGCGGACGTGGTGCCCGAGGTGCGCGCGTTCCTCGCCGCCCGCCGTGCCGCGTGCCTGGCGGCGGGTATCGCGGCGGAGCGTATCGCCTGCGATCCGGGATTCGGCTTCGGCAAGACGCTCGAACATAACCTGGCGCTGCTGCGCCGGCTGGGGGAGCTCGCCCCCGGCGAGACGCCGCTCATGGTCGGGTTGTCGCGCAAGTCGATGCTCGGCAAACTCACCGACCGGAGGCCGGGCGCGCGCCTGCACGGCAGCGTCGCGCTCGCGCTCATCGCCGCCAGCCGCGGCGCGCGCATCATCCGCGCCCACGACGTGGCGCCGACGGTGGATGCGCTGCGGGTGCTGGCGGCAGTCACGGAGGGAGGCTAGGTGGGGCGTCGCTACTTCGGCACCGACGGGGTGCGCGGTCGGGTGGGTGAGCATCCGATGACGGTGGACTTCGCGCTGCAGCTCGCGAGTGCGGCGGCGCGCGTGCTGGTACCGCAAGGCGGCACGGTGCTGATCGGCAAGGACACCCGCCTCTCCGGCTACATGTTCGAGGCCGCGCTCGAGGCCGGCTTTGTCGCCGCGGGCGTGAACGTGATGCTGATCGGGCCGCTGCCGACGCCCGGCATCGCCTACATGACCCGCCGCTTCAACTGCGACTTCGGGGTGGTCATCTCCGCCTCGCACAACCTCTACGACGACAACGGCATCAAGTTCTTCGACGCCTCGGGCGGCAAGCTCTCCGATGAGCTGGAGGAGCGCATCGAGGCCGAGCTGGCGCAAAATCCGGTCACGCGCGCCTCGCGCAATCTCGGCCGCGCCACCCGGGCCGACCGCTCCCGCACGCTCTATCAGGAGTTCTGCGCCGCGACGCTCGGCCCCGGCCTCGACCTGTCGGGCCTGAAGATCGTGATCGACTGCGCCAACGGCGCCGCCTACAAGGTGGGGCCGCGGATCCTCGCCGACCTGGGGGCGGAGATCGTGCCGATCGGCTGCTCGCCCAATGGCCGCAACATCAACGATGGCTGCGGGTCCACCGCTCCGGATCTGCTGCAACTGACCGTGCCGGGGGTGCGCGCCCACGTCGGTCTCGCCCTCGACGGCGACGGTGATCGCGTGGTGATGGTCGATCACCTCGGCCGCATCGTCGACGGCGATCAGCTGCTGTACGTGATCGCGCGCGCGCTGAAAGAGGCGGGCACGCTGCGCGGACCGGTGGTGGGCACGGTGATGAGCAACCTCGGCCTCGAGCTGGCGCTGCGCGCGGCGGGTATCGACTTCCGCCGCGCCGCGGTCGGCGACCGCTACGTGCTCGCCCTGCTGCGCGAGACCCGCGGGGTGCTCGGCGGAGAGACCTCCGGCCATATCCTGTGCCTCGACAAGACCACCACCGGCGACGGCCTGGTGAGTGCCCTGCAGGTGCTCGCGGTCATGAAGCGCAGCGGTCGCGAGCTCGCCGAGCTCACCGCCGGCATGCGCAAGTTCCCGCAGGTGCTGCTGAACGTACGCGTCGCCGCGCGCTTCGATCCACGCAGCGTGCCCGCCGTGCAGCAGGCGGTCGCGCGCATCGAGGCGCAGCTCGGCGAGGAGGGCCGCGTGGTGCTGCGTCCCTCGGGCACCGAGCCGGTGATCCGCGTGATGGTGGAGGGTCGCGAGGAGGGGCTTACCCGCGCCGCGGCGCAGGAGTTGGCGCAGGCGGTACAGAGCGCCGCAGGCTGAACGGCGCGGCGTTGCGCCTGCGTAGCCGCATCGCTATCATCGCGCGCCCTTGAGCCACCCGCCGCCCGCCAGGACTGCGGTTCGAGACACGGTCCATGCGCCGTCCCATTGTCGCCGGAAACTGGAAGATGCACGGCTCGCGTGCCGAGAACGCGCGCCTGACCGAGGAGCTGCTCGCTGGCTGCCCGGCGCAGCCGCGCGCCAGCGCGGTGGTGTGCCCGCCCTTCGTGTACCTGCAGGAAGTGGGGCGGCTGCTGCGCGACTCGGCCTTCAGCCTCGGCGCGCAGGATGTGTGCGCGGATGCGCAGGGCGCCTTCACCGGCGAAGTGTCGGCGGCGATGCTGCGCGATACCGGCTGCGAGTACGTCCTCGTCGGCCACTCCGAGCGGCGGCTCCTGTACCGCGAGAGCGACCAGCTCATCGCGCGCAAGTTCGCCGCCGCGCTGGCACGCGGCCTGAAGCCGATCCTGTGCGTGGGCGAGCAGCTCGCGGAGCGCGAGGCAGGGCGCACCCAGGATGTCGTGGCCCGACAACTCGACGTAGTGCTCGAGCTGTCAGGGGCGGGCGCGCTGGCGCAGGGGGTCATCGCCTATGAGCCCGTCTGGGCGATCGGCACCGGGCGCAACGCCGCACCCGAGCAGGCGCAGGAGGTGCACGCCTTCATCCGCGAACGCATCGGGGCGCGGGATGCTAGAATCGCCGCCGCCACGCGCCTCCTGTACGGGGGCAGCGTCAAGGCCGGCAACGCGGCCGAGCTCTTCGCCATGCCCGACGTCGACGGCGGGCTGATCGGCGGCGCCTCGCTCAAGGCAGACGAGTTCCTGGCGATCCTGGCGGCGGCCGGCGCCTAGCTTTTGCAGTGAGTTCCTGACCGATGTGGTTGCGTAACGTTCTGACCTTCGTGCAGCTGTTCTCGGCGTTCTTCGTCGTCGGACTGGTGCTGCTCCAGCGCGGCAAGGGTGCCGACGCGGGCGCGGGTTTCGGTGCGGGCGCTTCCGGCACGGTGTTCGGTGCGCGCGGCGCGACCACGGCGCTGTCGCGTGCCACGGCGATCTTCGCCGCCATCTTCATGATCAACAGCCTGGTGCTGGCCTACCTCGGCACCCGCGCGAGCAACGAGGCGCAGCACACGATCCTCGAGGAGGCCGGTGAGAAGGGCGGCAGGCCGGCCCCGGGCGCCGCGCCGTCCCCGCTGCCGCCTGCCGCGCCCGCCGGCGCGCCCGCGCCCAAGTAACAGCATTGCCCACGTGCCGACGTGGTGGAATTGGTAGACACACTAGCTTGAGGGGCTAGCGCCGCAAGGTGTGGGAGTTCGAATCTCCCCGTCGGCACCAAAACGCTGATCGCGCTGCTACAATGCGCAGCGCATACGGGGGCAGGTCGCGG
>JAFAPI010000128.1 GCA_019247195.1 Gammaproteobacteria bacterium | reverse complement strand
CTCAATCAGCTGGTGGCGCGCGCCGACGGGGAGATCATCGTCTTCTCGGACGCGAACTCGATGTATCGCCCGGATACGGTGCGCCAGCTCGTGGCCAGCTTCGCCGATCCGGAAGTGGGTTATGCGACCGGACAGATGCTGTATGTCGATCCCCACGGCTCGCTGGTGGGCGATGGCTGCAGTGCGTACATGCGCTACGAGAACGAGCTGCGGCGCAACGAGACCGCGATCGGCTCGATCGTCGGTGTGGACGGGGGCGTCGATGCCGTGCGGGCGCGGCTCTACCAGCCGATGCGGGCGGACCAGCTGCCGGACCTCGTGCTGCCGCTCAACGTGGTCGAGCAGGGACACCGCGTGGTCTTCGTGCCGGCCGCGGTGCTCGAGGAGGAGACTTTGAGTGAGTCGGCGGCCGAGTACCGCATGCGTGTGCGGGTGGCCTTGCGCGCCTTGTGGGCGATGAGTGACAAGCGCGAGCTCCTGAACCCGTTCCGGCATCCGCTCTTCGCCTGGCAGCTGCTCTCGCACAAGCTGCTGCGCTACCTGAGCTTCGCGCCCCTGGCCGGCGCCGCCGTCCTGAGCTGGCTGCTCTGGCGCGAAGGCAGCGCCTATGTCGCCTTCGCACTCGCGCAGTGCGCGCTCGCGGCACTGGCGCTGCTGGCCTGGCGGGGCCCGGCACCGCTGCGCCGCCTCGGGGTGGCGCGTTACGCGCAGTACTTCCTGCTCTTGAACTGGGCTTCCGCCGTGGCCGTGCTGCGCTTCCTGCGCGGGCAGAAGCAGGCCCTGTGGCAGCCTCGCACCGGGTGAGCGCCGTGCCCCTCATGAGCTGGCTGTCGCGGCGGGTCTTTCACCCGCTATGGGATGTGAAGGACGGCAGCCGGCGACTGCGGGCGCTGCGCGAGCTCGAGCGCACCCAGTGGCTGCCGCCGCAGGAGCTGCGTGCCCGCCAGCAGACCCGGCTCGAACACATCCTGCGTTATGCGGCGGCGCATTCGCCCTACTATCGGCGGCTCTTCGCCGCGCAGCGTTTCGACGCCCAGCGCTTCGATCCCGCCGCCTTCGCCGCGCTGCCGCTGCTCACCAAGGGGCTGATCCGCAGCTCCACGGACGAGATGCTGTCCGATGAGTTCAGCCGTGAGGAGCTCGGCCAACACAAGACCGGTGGCTCGACCGGGACCGCGCTGGTCACCTACTTCGATCGCGACTGGCTGGAGCTGCGCACCGCGGATGCCTTGCGCGCCGACCAGTGGGCCGGTTGCTTTCATGGCATGAAGATCGCCGCCCTGTGGGGCAATCCCCCGCGCCCGCGCGGGCTCAAGCAGCGGCTGCGCAGCTGGCTCATCGATCGCTTCATCTACCTCGACACGATCGACCTCAACGACCACTCGATCGCGCAGTTCGTCGCGCGCTGGCGGCGCGAGCAGCCGGAGATCCTTTTTGGGCACGCGCACTCGCTCTTCATCCTCGCGCAGTCCCTGGCGCAGCAGGGCATCGAGGACCTGCGTCCGCGCGGCATCATCTCCACCTCCATGATGCTGCTGCCGAGCGAGCGTGCGGTGATCGAGCGGGTCTTCGCCTGCCGCGTCACCGACCGCTACGGGTGTGAGGAGGTGGGCCTCATCGCCTGCGAGTGCGAGCAGCACGCCGGCATGCACCTGAGCATCGAGCATCTGTACGTCGAGTTCCTGCGCCCCGATGGCTCGGCCGCCGAGCCTGGCGAGGAGGGGGCGATCGTCATCACCGACCTCTTCAACCGCGGCATGCCGTTCATCCGCTATCGCGTCGAGGATATGGGTGTGGCGGCAGCGCGGCCCTGCCCCTGCGGTCGCGGGCTACCCCTGCTCGAGCGGGTCACGGGGCGGGTAGCCGATTACCTCAAGCGCCGCGACGGGTCGCTCGTCGCCGGCGTTTCGCTGGTGGAGCGCACGCTGACGGCGATCAGCGGCATCGAGCAGCTGCAGATCGTGCAGCCGACGCGCGAGGAAATCGTGCTCAACGTGGTGCGGGCCAGCGACTTCAACGCCGACAGTGAGGCGGCGCTGCTCGCCGAATTCCGCAGCGTGTTCGGACCCGGGATCAGTTTCCGTACCGAGTACGTCGAGCGCATCCCGCAGGAGCGCTCCGGTAAGTATCGTTTCTCGATCTGCAGGGTGTGACCGTGTCCGCTCCCGCCCCCGATGAGCTCGTCTCCGTCGCGATTGCCACTTACAACATGGGCCAGTACCTGCCGGTGGCGGTGAACTCCGCCCTCAGCCAGTCCTACGCGCCCATCGAGGTACACATCGTCGACGACGGCTCCACGGACAACACGCGCTTCATCATGCGTCAGTGGAACAAGGACCCGCGCGTGCACACCCATGCGCAGGCCAATGCCGGCCAGGCCCGGGCCAAGAACCAGGCGTGGCGGCTCGGCCGCGGCCGCTACGTGGCGTTTCTGGACGCGGACGACATGTGGCTGCCGGGCAAGCTCGAGCGACAGATGGCGCTCTTTCGCCGGAACCCCGGGCTCGGAGTCGTGTATTCCGAATACGAGTGCATGGACGCGCAGGGACAGCTGATACCCAAGGGACCGACCCCCATGCGGCGGGGGCGGGTGGCCGGCGAGCTGCTGGTGCAGAATTTCGTGCCCTACTCGTCGGGCGTGGCGCGGCGCGAGTGCCTGGAGAGTTGTGGCGGCTTTGACGAGAGCCTCGGCATGGGCATCGATTACGACCTGTGGCTGCGGCTCTCGGCCCGGTACGACTTCGACTTTCTCGAGGAGCCAACGGTGCGCTATCGCATCTGGGAGGGCCAGATGTCGAAGAACTACCGCAAGCGCTATCAGTCGGCCATCCGCATCATGCAGAATTTCCTGGCCGAGCATCGGGACAGCGTCTCCGCCCGCCAGGTGCGGTTGGCCTGGGCGCACACCTACGCAGGGCGCGGCGATGTCACCTTGTGGCACGAAGCGGATCGCCGCGCGGCGTTTCGCGACTACCTACGCGCGTTGCGCTACATGCCCTGGTTCTGGCCGGCGTGGCGCTCCATGGCACGCTGCCTGCTCACCACCCGCGCCCCGGACTGATGGCCGGGCGCCTTCAATCAGGCTTGCGGGACGGGGGGATAATCGGTGCGGTTCACGTAACCTTCCGACCCTCGCCGCGAGATGGGGCGCGCCGGAATGCCGCCGACGCTCGTGTACGGCGCCACGTCGTTGACGACGACGGCGTTCGCACCGATGGCGGCGAAGTCACCTACGTGGATGCGACCGAGGACCTTGGCTCCCGGCGCGATGTAGACGTTGTTGCCGATGGTCGGGCAGCCGGCCCGCTCACCGCGATTGAGCTGCCCGAGCGTCACGCCCTGCGACAGATTGCAGTTGTCGCCGATGCACACACCGGTGTTGACGAAGATCCCGCCAAAGTGCCCGATGTAGAAGCCGCTGCCGATGCGCGCATCGCGCGAGATGCCGATGCCGTAACGGATCGAGTAGTGGTGCAGGAGCAGCACGACCCAGGGGCGCAGGCCAAGACCGAGCAAGGGCTTGTCACGCAGCCAGCCGTAAAGACGCAGCAGCACGATGTAGCGGAAGCCCGGCGCGCTGCACAGGCGCCACCAGAAAAGCCGCGCGCTGCGGCGACCGTCGATGCGCCACAGGTCCGAGGCGATGAGAGCGCGGCAGCGCCGCCAACTCATGCGCCAAATGCCTTGCGGGACTGACTCAATGCGGGTGCTTCATCTCATCAAGAGCGAGGGCGTGTATGGCGCGGAGCGGATTCTATTGTATCTGGCGCTCGAACAGCAGCGCGCCGGGGAGGCGCCATACCTTGGCAGCATCGGCGCCCCGGGCTGCGCGGCCCCTGCCATCGAGGCACTGGCACGCGCCTGGCAGTTGCCCGTGCTGCCCCTGCGCGTGCCGCGCCTGCCGACGCCCGGTGCCGTGCGCACGCTGCTCGCGGCTGCGCGTGAGGTGGGCGCGGACGTGCTCCACTCGCATGGCTTCAAGAGCAACGTGTTGCTGGGCCCCCTGGCGCGCGACCGGCGGCCGCCGATGCTGAGCACGCTGCATGGCTGGACCGCGGGCGCGGCCTGGAGCCGGCTCGCGCTCTACGAGGCGCTCGATCGGTGGGCGCTGCGACGCATCGAGTCGGTCGCTGTGGTGACGCGCGCCATGCTCGAGCTGCCAGCGGTGCGCGCGCTGCCTGCGCAGCGGGTGCGGGTGATCGAGAACGGTGTGCCCGAGCCCGGGCAGCGCGCCCAGCTCGCGCAGCTCACCCATGCGCCGCTGCCCGAGTCCTTGCTGGCACGCATGCGTGAACGGCCGACGCTGCTCGCCATCGGCCGACTGTCGGTCGAGAAGGGGTTCGACGAACTGATCGCGGCTTTCGCCGCGGCGCGTAGCGCGGGACCCCACCAACTTCTGATCGTCGGCGAGGGGCCCGAGGAAGCGCGTCTGCGCCAGCGCGTGTCGGCGCTGGGGCTGACTGAGGATGTGCATTTAACCGGCTACGTCGAGGGTGCGGACCGGCTGCTGACGCACGCGGCCGGACTCGTCATGAGCTCGCGCACCGAAGGCATGCCCGTGGTCCTCCTGGAAGCGATGCAGGCGGGCATACCGGTGATCGCCACCGCTGTCGGCGCCATCCCACAGCTGCTCGAGCAGGGCCGGGGAGGTGAGCTGGTGGCGAGCGGGGACAGGGCCGCCTTGAGTGAGGCGCTGCGCCGTCTGATCGGGGGTGCCGGGAGCGCCCCGGCCGGCGCCGATCTGCGGGCGCGCTTCTCGAGCGCCCGGATGGCGCGCGAGTACCTCGATGCCTATCGGGCCATTACGTGACGCGCTGCGCCGTCCGCCCCGTCGGCTGGCGGGCACACTGCCGGTGGCTGCAACCGGCCGTGAGATAATGAAACCATGAGAAGGACGCCAGTCGCCGGCCGCGCCGCTTGGCCGCCGGAGCAGGGAACGCGGGATGTCGCGTTCTACCTGTTCTGCGCCTTCCTGGTCAGTTATTTCGCGCGCCTCACCGCCCGCAGCGCGGTGCTGGGTGCGATGCATTTTGACCTGCTGCTGGCGGTGCTGACCGCCCTGGCCATCGCGCTGGGAGCGCGTGGGCCACGCCGTGGGCCGGCGCCGCGCATGGATCCGGTCGCGCGACGTCTGTGGATCCTCGTCGGATACATAGTGCTGAC
>JAFAPI010000102.1 GCA_019247195.1 Gammaproteobacteria bacterium | reverse complement strand
CAGATCGTCGAGAACTTCACCGGCTGGGGGATCCCCGCCCCGCAGCTCCTCGCCCCCTTCGTCTCCGGGGTCGAGTTCTTCGGCGGGCTGTTCCTGCTGCTCGGCCTGCTGACCCGTATCTCCGCCGGCGCCCTGGGCATCACCATGATCGTCGCCATCAAGTCCGCCAAGTGGGCCGACGTCGATTCGCTCGAGGCGCTGCTCGGGTTCGACGAGACCGAGTACCTGGCGCTCTTCCTGTGGCTCGCCATCGCCGGCGCGGGCGCGGTGTCGCTCGATGCCGTGCTCGAGCGGTGGTACCGGGAGCGGCGTGGTGCCCCGGCCCTCTCCCCGCGGGCGGAGATGCCCGAGGCCTAGGCGGGCGGCACGCCGTCGAAGAAATCGACGACGCCGCTCTCGAGCGAGTACTCCGCGCCCACGACGAGGAGGCCGTCGCTGCGGATCAGCTGCTCAAGCAGCTGCGAGCCGTGGCGCAGGTGCGCGACGGCCATGCGGATGTTGGCGCGCACCGCCTGCGTCATGAGGAGCGCGGGGTCCGCGGGCGGCGGGTCGAGCAGGCCCTCCACCGCCGGGCGGATGCGGTCGACGATCGAGCTCAGGTTGCGCGACTGCTCGCGCCAGGGCCGGGCCAGCTGCTGCAGCGTGGTCTGCACCGCGCCGCAGTTGGAGTGGCCGAGCACCACCACCAGGCGCGTCTCGAAGGCGGCCGCCGCGAACTCGACGCTGCCCACCTGCGAGGGCGCGACGATGTTGCCGGCGACGCGGATCACGAACAGGTCGCCGAGTCCCTGGTCGAAGACGATCTCGGCCGGCACGCGCGCGTCGGAGCAGCCGAGGATGATGGCAAAGGGCGCCTGCTGGGTGCTCAGCATCCGCCGCCGCGCGGTGCTGCTGCCGCTGTCGCGCGGCCGCTCCTCGGCGAAACGGCGGTTGCCGTCGCGCAGTTCGCGCAGCGCTTCCAGGGCGGACATCTTCACGGGGTCATCTCGGCTCGATGCGTGCGGCAATATACCCGATCCCTCAGCGGCGCCGGCGCGGCCCGCGCGAGGGTCGTGCCGCGAGCGGGTCCTCGGGCCACTCGTGCCGCGGGTAGCGGCCGCGCAGCGCCTTGCGCACCGCCTGGTACGAGCCGCGCCAGAATCCGGCCAGGTCGCGCGTCACCTGCACGGGCCGCTGCGCCGGTGAGAGCAGCGTGAAGGTGAGCGGCACCTGGGCCGGACCCAGCAGCGGGGAGGCCTCGAGCCCGAACACCTCCTGCAGGCGTACCGCGAGCGCCGGCCCGCCCGCCGCGGCGTAGTCGATGCGCAGGCGCGAGCCGCTCGGCACGGTGAGGTGGGTCGGCGCCCAGCTGGCGAGCGAGCGCTGCTGCGCGGGGGTGAGGCGCGCGGCGAGCGCGGCGGCGAGCGGCAGGTCATCGAGCTGTGCGCGCCGCGTGAGCCCGGCCAGGTAGGGGCCGAGCCACTCCTCGAGCGTGGCGAGCAGCGTCGCGTCATCGAGCGCCGGCCAGTCCTCGCCCGGCGCCGCCGCGCGCACGAACGCGACGCGCGCCCGCAGCTCCTGCGCCTCGGCCGTCCAGGGCAGTGCCGCGAGCCCGAGGGAGCGGATCCCCTCGAGCAGCGCCGCCTGCGCCGCCGCGGCCGGTACCGGAGTCAACGGCTGCTCCTCGAGCACCAGCGCGTCCAGACGCACGGTCCTTACCGCGCGCACCGCCTGCTCGCGCGGATCCCAGCTCACCGACTCGCTGCGCACGAGCCGCGCCGCGAACTGCTCGAGGAGCGCGCCACGATCCAGCGGCGCGGCGAGACGGATGCGCGCATCGCGCGGTGCATCCTCGAGATCCGCGGCGACGATGAACTCCGCGCGCGCGAGCGCCTGCGGGCCGGTGAAGCGCGCCCCGCGCCCGTTGCTGAGCACGTAGCCTTCCCCGCCCGGCCGGCGCCGGCCGATGCGATCGGGGTAGGCAAAGGCCAGCAGCAGCCCCGCCGCGTCCTCGACCGGCCCCGCCTGCGGCGCACCGAGCTCGCGGCGCAGCTCGCGGGCCAGTCGGCGCGCGCGCTCGAGCGCGCCGCGCTCGGCCCCCTCGCCTGCCCCGGCGAGGCAGGCGAGACGGCGGCGCAGGTCCGCATCCTGCGCGGCCTCCCCGCGCAGCAGGTCGCGCTCGGAGAGCAGCGCCGCGAGGTCCGCGCCCAGCGCCGGCGCGCCGATCGCCCTGGCGCGCAGCAGCAGGTGCGCGAGCCGCGGATGCACGCCGAGCGCGGCCATCTCGCGACCGTGCGCGCTCAGGAGGCCGTTGTCCTGCAGCGCGCCGAGCCGGCCGAGCAGATCGCGCGCCGCGGCGAGCATCGGCACAGGCGGCGGATCGAGCCAGGTGAGTGCGCCCGCCTCGCGGCTGCCCCAGGCGGCGAGCTCCAGGGCGAGCGGCGCGAGGTCGGCCTCGAGGATCTCGGGCGGGGTGAAGGGCGCGAGCGCGCCGTGCGCGCCCTCGCTCCACGCGCGGTAGCAGGCCCCGGGCGCGAGGCGGCCGGCACGCCCCTGGCGCTGCGCCGCGGCCGCGCGCGAGATGCGCTGCAGCTCGAGACGCGCCATGCCGCTCGCGGGATCGAAGCGGGCGCGGCGCACGAGACCCGAGTCGACGACCGCGCGCACACCCGGCAAGGTAAGGCTGGTCTCGGCGATGTTGGTGGCGAGCACGACCTTGCGCACCGGCCCGGCGGGGGCGAGCGCCGCCTCCTGTTCCGGCGCACCGAGCTCCCCGAAGAGCGGGTGGACCGCGACGGGGGCCTCGGGGGGCTGCGCGGCGAGGTGCGCCTCGAGGCGGCGGATCTCGCGCGCCCCGGGCAGAAACACGAGCACGTCGCCCTCGGTCTCGCGCAGCGCGCGGGCCAGGAGCGCGAGCACCCGCCGCTCGGCGGTGTCGCCGCGCACGTCGGGCTCGAGGAGCGGCGGACCGCGCCCGCTCCAGTGCGTGGTGACCGGGTAGAGCTGCCCCGGCACGCTGAGCAGCGGCGCGGCGCCGAGGCGCTGCGCGAGCGGCGCGCCCTCGAGTGTCGCCGACATGACGAGCAGGCGCAGATCCGGCCGCAGGTTCGCGCGCGCGTCGAGGGTCAGCGCAAGTCCCAGGTCGGCCTGCAGGCTGCGCTCGTGGAACTCATCGAAGATCACCCCGCCCACACCCTCGAGCGCCGGGTCCGCCTGCAGCAGCCGCGTGAGCACGCCCTCGGTCACGACTTCGATGCGGGTGCGCGTGGAGACTCGCGTGTCGAGGCGCATCCGGTAGCCGACGGTGGCGCCAACCGGCTCGCCGAGGGTCGCCGCCATGCGCATCGCCACGGCGCGCGCGGCGAGGCGCCGCGGCTCGAGCAGCAGTAGCTTCGCGCCCGCGAGCCACGGCGCCCCGAGCAGCGCGAGCGGCACGCGGGTGCTCTTGCCGGCGCCGGGTGGGGCCTGCAGCACCGCCGCGCCCTGCGCCTCGAGCGCGGCGCGCAGCTCCGGCAGCGCCGCCTCGACCGGCAGCGGCTCGCTCACCAGATGTGCACGCGCTCCGCGGGCGGCAGGTAGAGCGCCGCGCCCGGCTGCACGGCGAACGCCTCGTACCAGGCATCGACGTTGCGTACCACGCCGTTGACCCGGAACCGCGGCGGACTGTGCGGGTTGGAGAGCACCTGCGCGCGCAGCGCCTCCGGCCGGTCGTTGCTGCGCCAGATCTGCGCGAAGGCGAGGAAGAAGCGCTGATCGCCGCTCAGCCCGTCCCGGGCCGGCGCCGGGCGCCCCCCGAGCGCGCGATGGTAGGCCTCGTAGGCGACCGAGATCCCGCCCAGGTCGCCGATGTTCTCCCCGAGGGTGAGGTGGCCGTTGACGTTGAGCCCGGGCAGCACGGTGAAGGCGTCGTACTGGCGGGCGAGCTCGTCGGTGCGCCGATGGAACGCGGTGGTGTCCTCCGCCGCCCACCAGGTGCGCAGCACCCCGTGCGCGTCCGACTTCGCGCCCTGGTCATCGAACCCGTGCCCCATCTCGTGGCCGATGACCGCGCCGATCGCGCCGTAGTTCACCGCCGGGTCCGCGTGCGGATCGAAGAACGGCGGCTGCAGGATCGCCGCCGGGAACACCACCTCGTTGAAGGTCGGGTTGTAGTAGGCGTTGATGGTCTGCGGGGTCATGCCCCACTCGTCGCGGTCGGTGGGACCGGGCAGGCGCAGCACCTCGCGCCGCCACTCGAAGACTTGCGCCCGCACGGCGTTGCCGAAGGCGTCGCCCTTGACGATGGAGAGCGCGGAGTAGTCGCGCCACTTGTCGGGATAGCCGAGCTTGGGGCGAAACGCCGTCAGCTTCTCGAGCGCGACCTGCCGCGTCGCCGGTGTCATCCACGGCAAAGTCCGCAGGTGCTGCGCGTAGGCCGCGCGCAGGTTCTCGACCAGCGCCCGCACCTGCTCGCGCGAGGAGGGCGGGAAGTAGCGCTGCACGTAGAGCTCGCCGACCGCCTCGCCGAGGTCCTGGTCGAGGGCGAGCACGGCGCGGCGCGGGCGGGCGCGCTGCTCGGGCTGCCCGTGCAGGGTGCGGCCGTAGAAGTCGAACACCTCCTCGTCGATGGCCCGCGGCAGCACCGCCGCGACGCTCACCAGGTAGTGGTAGCGGAAGTACGCCTTCCAGGTGTCCACCGGCACGGTGAGGAAGTAGGCGGCGAGCTGCTGCACCGCGTCCGTCTCGCGCACGATGAAGCGCGGCTGCGCATCGACCCCCAGCGTGGCGAAGAGGGTCTCCCAGTAGAACCCGGGCACCATCTGCTCGAGCTCGGCGCGCGTGCGCGGGTTGTAGGTGAGATCGCGCTCGCGGCGTCGCGCCGCCGGCCAGTGCAGCTGCGCGATGTGTGTCTCGGTGGCGAGGATCGCCGTGGCCTGGGCCTGCGCGGCGGCGGGGGGCGCGCCGGCGAGGGTGAGCACGCGCGCCACGTGCGCGCGGTACTTCTCGCGCAGCTCGCGATAGAGCGGCTCGTCCTTCAGGTAGTAGTCGCGGTCGGGCATGCCGAGCCCGCTCTGGGTGAGGATGACGGCGTAGTGATCCGGGTCCTTCTGGTCGAGCGTGATGCCGATGCGCACGGGGCCGCGCAGCGCCATGTCCGGGCGTCCCATGAGGCGCACCAGGGCGTGGTAGTTCCTGGCCTTGTCGATCGAGGCGAGGGCCCCGCTCACCGGCCCGAGCCCGAGCTGCTCGATGCGCGCGGTATCGATGAACGCGCGGTAGTAGTCACCGACCTTCTGCGCGTTGCTGCCCTCGGGGGCATCCGCCGGCAGGCCCTGCACGATGTCGAGCACCTGCTGCTCGGCGCGCTCCTCGAGCTCATCGAAGGAGCCCCAGTGCGCCCGGTCGGACGGGATCGGGTGCGTGTCCACCCAGTGCCCGACCGCGTAGCGGTAGAAGTCATCGCCGGGCTTCACCGAGGTGTCGCGCGCGGTAAGGTCCAGGCCCCAGGGCGCGATCTGCGCCGCCGGCCCGGCCGGCTCGACCGGCGCGGCGGGGGCGGCCGCGCGCGGGGCGGGCGGGGTGCAGCCGCTGAAGAGGAGCGCCGCGGCGGCGGCGGCGAAGAGGCGCAGGGTCATAGAGGGCTCCGAAGGTCGCGGCCGCGCCAGGTCCCCCAGGCGAAGGCCAGCCAGCCGATGATCGAGGCGGCGCCGCCGAGCGGCGTCAGGACACCGAGGACGCGCGGCGCGTGCAGCGCGAGCGCGTAGAGGCTGCCGCTGAAGAGCAGCAGCCCCGCGAACACAAGCCCCGCGGCGGCGCGCAGCACGGGCGCCTCGAGGGTGCGGCGGGTGACGCCCACGCCGAGGAGCCCGAGGCCCTGCCAGTACTGGTAGCGCACCGCGGTCTCCCACAGCCAGTAGCGATCCGGAGGCAGCTGCGGCCGCAGCGCGTGCGCCCCGAAGGCGCTGAGCGCGGTCGCGAGCGCGAGCACGACGCCGGCGAGCGCGAGCGTCTGCGTCGCCTTCACGCGCACCGCGGCCGCAGCAGGCAGCCGCGTGGCGGGACCAAACGGTGGGCCGTGCGCATGGGCCGCAGATTGTCATCGCAGCCTCGCCCGCCTTCAAGGTGCCTGCGGGGCTGTCGGCCTGCTCCGACGCGGCGGCGTAAGGTTGGCCGCCCCGGAATGCCGACCTTCAGCTCTCGCCGGTGGCGAGGGGCGTGAGTACCGTGACCGCGCGTTCTAACCGATTAGGAGGGAACCATGAACAACGATCGTATGTCCGGCGCCTGGCACCAGCTCAAGGGCAAGGTGAAGGAGCAGTGGGGCAAGCTGACGG
>JAFAPI010000008.1 GCA_019247195.1 Gammaproteobacteria bacterium | reverse complement strand
GACCCTCCAGGTGTCGCGCGATGCGCAGCACGGCCTCACCGCGAACGTGCTCGAGAACCCGCTGCAGACGCGCACCCGCACCATCCGCGGAGTCATCGACCGCTCGCTCTTCGAGGCCGTCGCCGCCGCCGGCGCGCACGACCAGACAGCCGTGGCGCTCGCCGACATCTTCGCCTGGGACATCGACTTCGTGCTCGACGTGCGCGCCGGGGATGCTTTCGTCGTCACCTACCCGGAGATCTACCGCGACGGGGTATACGTCAAGGACGGCCCCATCCAGGCGGCCGAGTTCATCAACCAGGGGCACGACTACCGCGCGGTGCGCTACACCGACCCCGAGGGCGGCTCGCACTACTACACCCCGGACGGCAAGAGCCTGCACAAGGCTTTCCTGCGGGCGCCGCTCGAGTTCACCCGCGTCTCCTCGCGCTTCAACTCCGCGCGCCACCACCCGATCCTGAACCTCATCCGTGCCCACAAGGGCGTCGACTACGCCGCCCCGATGGGCACGCCGGTGCGCGCCGCGGGCGACGGGCGCGTGCGCTTCGCCGGGCGCAAGGGCGGCTACGGCAACGTGGTCGAGATCGAGCACGGCGCGAGCATCGTCACCGTCTACGGGCACCTGTCCCGCTTCGCGCACGGGATCCGCGAGGGCGCCCACGTGACCCAGGGCGTCACCATCGCCTACGTCGGCATGACCGGGCTCGCCACCGGCCCCCACCTGCACTACGAGTACCGGGTCAACGGGGTGTTCAAGAACCCCCAGACGGTGGTCCTCCCCGGCGCCGCCCCCATCGAGGCCCGCTGGCGCGAGGATTTCCTCGCCCGCACCGCCCCGCTGCTCGCCACCCTGGAAGCGACCCCCGGACCGATGCTGGTCGCGCGCTGACGCGCCGTCACGGTTCCTTAAGGCCGCGCTGCTAACATTGCCGGAAAAGCCTCCCCGCCGGGCAGGCATGGTCAGCCGATGGACGCGCCGGACTTAAAGGCCCCCCAGCACTACATCAACCGGGAACTGTCGTTCCTCGAGTTCAACCAGCGGGTACTGGACCAGGCCTTCGATGAGTCGGTGCCGCTGCTGGAGCGGCTGAAGTTCCTGTGCATCTCCTGCTCGAACCTCGATGAGTTCTTCGAGATCCGCGTCGCGGGCCTGAAGCAGCTGCAGGAGCTCGGCGGCGGCCCCCCGGCCGCCGACAGCCTCTCCGTGCCCGAGCTCCTGAGCGCGATCCACGACCGCGCCACCCGCCTGGTGAACGAGCAGTACCGCTGCCTGAACGAGCTGCTGCTGCCCGAGCTCGCCAGCGAGGGCGTGCCGCTCCTGGGTGCCGCCGAGTGGAGTCCGCAGGCCCAGCAGTGGCTCGAGGACTACTTCGAGCGCGAGGTCGAGCCAGTGCTGTCCCCGCTCGGCCTCGACCCGGCGCGGCCCTTCCCGCGCATCCAGAACAAGTCGCTCAACTTCATCGTGCGCCTGGAGGGCAAGGACGCCTTCGACCGCGACAGCGAGCTCGCCATCGTGCAGGCGCCGCGCTCGCTGCCGCGCGTGGTGCCGCTGCCCGGGGCGGGCGCGAGCCGCGGCTGCGTGCTGCTCTCGACCATCGTGCAGGCCTTCGTCGCCAAGCTCTTCCCCGGCATCCGCGTCATCGGCTGCTACCAGTTCCGCGTCACGCGCAACAGCGACCTGTTCGTCGACGAGGAGGAGATCGATGACCTGCGGCGCGCGCTCGAGGGTGAGCTCGCCCACCGCCGCTACGGCGCCGCGGTGCGCCTCGAGACCTCCAGCGACTGCCCCGAGGACATGGTGAAGTTCCTGCAGGCGCAGTTCGCCTCCAACGGCCTCGACACCTACCCGGTCGCCGGCCCGGTGAACCTCAACCGCCTGTCGGCCATGTACGACCTCGTGCAGCGCCCCGACCTCAAGTACCCGATCTTCACCCCGGGGATGTCCCGGCGCCTGGCCGGCGCCGCCGACATCTTCGCGGTGATCCGCCAGAAGGACGTGTTGCTCGAGCACCCCTACCAGAGCTTCGCACCGGTGATGGACTTGCTGCGCCAGGCGGCCGCCGACCCGCAGGTGCTCGCCATCAAGCAGACCCTGTACCGCGCCGGCAAGGGCTCCCCGCTCGTCGATGCGCTGGTCGCCGCCGCCAACGCCGGCAAGGACGTGACGGTGATCGTCGAGCTGCGGGCGCGCTTCGACGAGGAGGCCAACATCGAGCTCTCCAACCGCCTGCAGGAGGCGGGCGCGCACGTCATGTACGGGGTGGTGGGCTACAAGACCCACGCCAAGCTCGCCCTGGTCGTGCGCCGCGAGTCAAACGGCATCCGCCGCTACTGCCACCTCGGCACGGGCAACTACCACCCGCGCACCGCGCGGGTCTACACCGACTATGGCCTGCTGACCTGCGACGACGAGATCGGCCAGGACGTGCACGAGCTCTTCCTGCAGCTCACCAGCCTCACCCAGACCCCGAAGCTCAACCGCCTGGTGCAATCGCCCTTCGGCATGCACGAGATGGTGCTGTCGAAGCTCGCGCGCGAGGCCGAGCACGCCCGCGCCGGGCGCCCGGCGCGGCTCATCGCCAAGATGAACGCACTGGTCGACCCGCAGGCGATCGAGGCGCTCTACCGCGCCTCGCGCGCCGGGGTGAAGGTGGACCTCATCGTGCGCGGCATCTGCGCGCTGCGCCCCGGCATCCCCGGCGTGTCCGAGAACATCACCGTGCGCTCGATCGTCGGGCGCTTCCTCGAGCACTCGCGGGTGTTCTACTTCGAGAACGGCGGGGAGGCGGAGCTCTACTGCGCGAGCGCGGACTGGATGGAGCGCAACTTCTTCCGCCGCGTCGAGGTGGCCTTCCCGATCCGGCGCGCCCGTCACCGCGAGCGCATCCGCCGCGACCTCGACCTCTACCTCGCCGACAACTGCCAGGCCTGGCGGCTACGGCCCGACGGCAGCTACGAGCGCCTGACGCGCGGAGCGGCGCAGCCCGTGAACGCGCAGTCGGAGCTCCTCGCGGCGTACGCGGCGGGGCCCGGCCCGCCGGCCCTCTGAGACCACGAGGACGTCACGGGGCCGGTGTCAGGGTCACCACGACGGCAAAGTCCCGCCGGCGCACTGACGCGCGGACGGAACGTCAGCCGCGGCCGCGGCTGAAGACGCGCAGGCGAAAGCCGCTCGCGCGCAGGTAATCCACTTCCTGCTGCAGGTCGGCGGAGGTGAGCGGGTGGTCCTTGAGCCAGCGCCCGGGAAAGCGCACCTCGAGCGAGCGCGGCGTGGCCGAGAGCTCGATCGGTGGCAGGGCGGTGGAGCTGCGGCCGCGGTGCAGCAGCACCGCCAGTCGCAGCAGCACGATCAGGTGCACCGCGCAACGGTCCCAGGGCGGCACCAGCTCCTCGATGCGATCGAGGGTGAGCTTGCGGCGGTGCGCGCCGACCAGGCGGGCGAGCAGACGCTGCTCCTCGCGCGGGAAGCCGGGCATGTCGGCGTTCTCGAGCAGGTAGGCGCCGTGGCGGTGGTAGCCGGAGTGCGACACGTCGAGGCCGATCTCGTGCAGCCGCGCCGCCCACTTCAGCGCCAGATGCGCGAGCGGCTCCTCGAGCTTCCAGGTCTCGCGCACCTGGCCGAGGAAATCGCGCACCGTGGCCTCGACGCGCTCGGCCTGACCGGTGTCGACGTGGTAGCGCTGCTGCATGGCGCGCACGGTGCGCTCGCGCGCGTCCTCGCGCTTATAGCGGCCGAGCATGTCGTACAGCAGGCCCTCGCGCATCGCCCCCTCGGCGATCTGCATCTCCTTCACGTCGAGCTGCATGAACACCTCGGCGAGGATGGCGAGGCCGCCGGGAAACACCGGGCGGCGGTCCTCGGTGATCGGCTCGAGATTGAGCTCGCGCACGTGCCCGGCATCCACGCAGTAGTCGATGGCGCGCTGCAGGCCCGCCGCGCTGATGGTGAGCGCCTGCGGATCGAGCACCTGGATGGCCTCGCCGATGGCGCGCACGGTGCCCGAGCTGCCCGCGGCATGGTCCCAGCCGCGGCGGCGGAAGGCCGCCTGCACGGGCTCGAGCTCCAGGCGCGCGGCGAGGCGCGCCCGCTCCATGCGCTTGGCGGAGATCTTGCCGTCGCGGAAGAAGCGCTCGCTCAGGGCGACGCAGCCCATCTGCAGACTCTCCAGCTCGAGCGGCGCCAGGCCCTCGCCGATGATGAGCTCGGTGCTGCCGCCGCCGATATCCACCACCAGGCGCTTGCCGGGGGTGCTCGGCATCGAGTGCGCCACCCCCGCGTAGATGAGGCGCGCCTCCTCCATGCCGGCGATGATCTCGATCGGGTGGCCGAGCGCGGCGCGGGCGCGCTCGAGGAAGGCCTGCTTGCGGTGCGCGAGGCGCAGCGCGTTGGTGCCGACCACGCGCACCGAGTCGGCGTGCATGTCACGCAGTCGCTGCCCGAAGCGCTCCAGGCAGCCGAGCGCGCGGTCCGCGACCTCCTTGTCGATGCGGCCGTTCTCGGCGACCCCGGCCGCGAGGCGCACCATCTCGCGCATCCGGTCGATGATGACCAGTTGGCCGTGCGAGTAGCGCGCCACCACGAGGTGAAAGCTGTTGGAACCCAGGTCCACCGCCGCCAGCACGTCCGGCAGCGGACGGGCAGCGGGCCTGGGTGCAGAGCGGTCGGCGTTGGCGGAGCGGGCGGTGGCGCTGGAGGCCACGGGCTCAGGGGGTGAACGAGGAGCCGCAGCCACAGGTGGTCGTGGCGTTGGGGTTGCGGATGACGAACTGCGCCCCGTCGAGGCCCTCGCGGTAGTCGATCTCCGCCCCGGCCAGGTACTGCACGCTCATCGGGTCGACGAGCAGCTTCACGCCGAGGTTCTCGATGCAGGTATCCCCCTCCTGCAGCGCCTCGTCGAACTCGAACCCGTACTGCAACCCCGAGCAGCCCCCGCCCTGCACGAAGACGCGCAGCATCAGCTTGGGGTTGCCCTCGCCCTTGATCAGCTCGCCCACCTTGCGGGCGGCCGCATCGGTGAAGAGCAGCAGCGGGGCCTCGCTCTCGGGCAGGACGTCGGTGGCGGTTGTACTCATAAGTAAAGGAGTCTAGAAGGCGGGTCCGGTGCGGTCAAAGTGGGGCTCAGGCGCGTGCCCCGCTCGGCTCGGCGCCGGCGCCCTCTGGCTCCAAGCGCACCAGTTTTCCCACGATTTGGGCACCGAGCGTC
>JAFAPI010000002.1 GCA_019247195.1 Gammaproteobacteria bacterium | reverse complement strand
GACCCCGCCTACGAGAAGATCTCGCGCCGCTTTCTCGCTCAGCCGCAGGAGTTCGCGGCCGCCTTCGCGCGGGCCTGGTTCAAGCTGACCCACCGCGACATGGGTCCGATCGCGCGCTATCTGGGCCCGCTCGTGCCTAAGGAGCGGCTCAGCTGGCAGGATCCCATCCCGCCACTCGACCACGCCGTCATCGGCGCGCCGGAGACGGCAGCACTGAAGGCGAAGCTACTCGCCTGCGGCCTGAGCATCCGCGAGCTGGTGTCGACGGCGTGGGCCTCGGCGTCGACCTTCCGCGGCTCGGACAAGCGAGGCGGCGCGAACGGCGCGCGCATCCGGCTCGCACCGCAGAAGGACTGGGCCGTCAACGACCCCGCGCAGCTTGCGAAAGTACTGGCGCGCCTCAGGTCGATCCAGCAGGACTTCAACGCCTCGCAGTCGGGAGGCAAGAAAATCTCCCTCGCCGACCTCATCGTCCTTGGCGGCAGCGCCGGCATCGAACAGGCCGCGCGGGCCAGGGGAATGGCGGTGGAGGTGCCCTTCACTCCAGGGCGAATGGATGCCTCCCAGGACGACACGGATGTGGCCTCTTTCGCCCCGCTCGAGCCGAGTGCGGATGGATTCCGCAACTACCTCCGGGGTGCGCAGCGACTGACGCCGGAGGAGTTGCTCGTGGACCGGGCGCAGCTCCTCACCCTGACCGCGCCGGAGATGACGGTCCTCGTCGGTGGGCTGCGGGTGCTGGGCGTCAACAGCGGCGATGCCCCGCACGGGGTGCTGACCCGGCGGCCGAGCACGCTCAGCCAGGACTTCTTCGTCAACCTCCTCGACATGGGCACGCGCTGGGAGCCGAGCGGCCCGGAGGGCGTGTACGAAGGACGGGACCGGGAGACGCACGAGCTGAAGTGGCACGCGACCCGCGTCGACCTGGTATTCGGCTCGCACTCGCAGCTGCGCGCCCTCGCCGAAGTCTATGCGTGCGCGGATGCGCGCGAGCAGTTCGTGCACGACTTCGTGCGCGCGTGGTGCAAGGTGATGAACCTGGATCGCTTCGATCTGAAGGGCGGTGGCTAGGGGCTGCCGTGTCGGCTGGGGCTACTTGCCCCAGTCCAGCTCGATGTCCAGGAACGGCAGCTTCCTGAAGCGAAACGGATTCATGTCCGTCTGGAGGTGCACCAGCTGCTGGTGGCCGTTGAAACCAAACTGCTGCCGGATCGTCGCGTCACGGTAGTAGCGGCACACGACGTTGCGGACCGGCACCGACAGGACGAGGATCGGACCGCCCGGGCAGTACTCGACATCGCGCGGCGGGGCCTGCTCGCAGCGCTCCTGAGTCACCGTGGCGTAGGGCATGTGGTGGGCCGTGAGATAGTCGGTCGCGGCACTCAGGGTCCGCATCTCCCCGCGCATCTGCTGGAAGGTGCTGCTCGCCTGCTCGAACTCCGCAGTGCAGGCGCCGTTGGTGAAGAACGGCGGCAACGGCGCGAGCAGGACCACGATGAGAAAGACCACGGGCACCAGCCGTCGCATGAGACCCCCGCCCGGCCCGCGTGTTAGGTGTTATTGGGCCCGCGACAGCATAGCCCGCTGGCGACGGCTCCAGCCACGGCTCGTCTGCGTCGTGCGAGTCCGGAAGGCGCCGGATGCCCGGCAGGGCGTTAAATGTCAAGCTTGAGCTTACGTCGGCGCCCCCTGGTCTCAATGATCGCCGCGTATTGAGCGGCACGGCCACGACCGCCTACGATCCCTCCGATGAAGTCCGTCGTCCTGCAGGGCTGGTTCCTCTGCGCCGCGTCACTGGCTGCGCCGGCCGTGAGCCATGCGGATACCGCGCGGGGCGACGCCGCGGACGTCGTGCTGCTGCACGGTCGGATCCATACGCAGGATCCGCAGCGACGCGTCGTGGAGGCACTGGCCATCCGCGGCGACACGGTGGTAGCGGCCGGGAGCGACGCCGAGATGCAGCGCTGGGTGGGGCCGAAGACCCGTACACGCGACCTGCACGGCCATGTGGTCCTGCCCGGCCTCATCGATGCCCACGTACATCCGGCCGAGAGCGCGCAGGACCTGGGCAAATGCAGTCTGCAGGACCGCATGCTCGACCCCGCCGGTTTGCGGAGCGAAGTGAAGCGGTGCCTCGCGCGCGAGTCGACTCCGCGGTCGCCGTGGGTCGAAGTCGTGGGCGTCAACGTCTCCCAGCTCACCCTTACCCGACGGCAGCTCGATGACCTGCTGTCCGACCGGCCGCTGCTGCTCGAGGATGCGTCCGGCCACACGCTGTTTGCCAACTCTGCCGCCCTGGCGGCCGCGCACATCGACGCCAACACTCCCGATCCGGTCGGCGGCCATATCGAGCGCGATCGCGACGGCATCCCGACCGGGACGCTGCGCGATGCCGCGGGCGACCAGGTCCTGGCCGCCAGGCCCTCGCGTGGTCTCGCGTATGAGACCGCGCAACTCGCCAAGGCTTTCGACGGCATGCGGGCCGTGGGCATCACCTCGGTCCAGGATGCCAACGTCGATGCGCACGACATGGTGCTCTACAAGCGCCTCTACGATGCGCACCGACTGCGCATGCGCGTGCGCGGTACCTTCGGCCTGAAGGACACCGACCGTCCGGCCGCGGTGCTCATCGGCGAGGCGATAGAGTTTCGCCGGCGCTGGGCGGTCGACCCGCAGCAGCTGCGCGCCGACGCCGTGAAGATCTTCGCCGACGGGGTCATCGAGAACCCCTCGCGCACCGCGGCGCTGCTGCAACCCTATCTCGATGAGTCCGGCCGTCCGACGGACGAGCGCGGGCCCACCTATTACTCGCAGCCCCACCTGAATGAGGTCGTCGCCGCCGCCGACGCGGCCGACCTCACGGTCCACATCCACGCCATCGGTGATCGCGCCGTGCGCTCGGCGCTCGATGCGTTCGCCTACGCGCGGCAGCAAAACGGGGTTCGCGACAACCGCCACCAGATCGCGCACCTGGAGCTCATCGACCCGCAGGACTTCCCCCGCTTCCACGAGCTCGGCGTCATCGCCAATTTCCAGCTCCTGTGGGCCGAGAACGATCCCTACATCGTCAGCGCGACGACCCCCTACCTGGGGCCGGAGCGCTCGCGGCATCTGTACCCGGCCCGCTCACTGCTCGACGCCGGCGCCCTCATCGTCGGCGGCAGTGACTGGGGGGTCAGCAGCTACAACCCGTTCGAGGCGATGGAGCATGCCATCACGCGCGCCGAGGCCCGCGGCCAGCAACCGCTCCTGCCTGAACAGAGCGTCCCGCTGCAGGTGATGGTGGATGCCTACACGATCAACGCCGCCTTCGCGCTCAAGCAGGAGCGACTGACCGGCAGTCTTGAGGCGGGCAAGCGCGCCGACCTGATCGTGCTCGACCGCGATGTCTTTGTGCTGGATCCCTTCGAGCTGCACGAGACGCGCGTGCTCGAGACGTATCTCGACGGCCACGCGGTGTACACCGCGGGCGCCCCGCAAGCGACACGCGTCCGCTAGGACGCTCGAAGCGCCTTGCGCCGCCGCCGCAGTCACGGCACTGTGCGCTCGAGATCCTTTTGCCGCCCCCCGGGGAGACCCATGACGGACAGCGCCACGACCACCACGTCCCGCAGCCGCGACAGCCGGCGTGCGCGCGCGCGGGCCCCGGCCGCCAAGTACCCCTACATCGTGCGCCACCTGGCGCCGGTGGAGCTGTTGAGCACGGAGGCGGTCGAGATCATCGAGGCGAACGCCGAGATGATCCTCGAGGACATCGGCATCGAGTTCCGCCGCGACCCGGAGTCGCTGCGGCTGTGGCGCGAGGCGGGGGCCGACGTCCAGGGTGAGCGAGTGCACATCCCGCGCGGCATGGCGCGGCGGCTGCTGGCCACGGCCCCTGCCGAGTTCACGCTGTACGCCCGCAATCCAGCGCGCAACGTGCGCTTCGGGGGCAATGCCACGGTCTTCTCACCGGTCGGCGGCCCGCCGTTCGTGTCGGACCTCGACGGCGGGCGTCGGTACGGGACACTCGAGGATCTCGTCAACTTCATAAAGCTGGCCCACATGGCGCCCGCGATCCACTTCTCCGGCGGCTCCATGTGCGAGCCGATGGAGATCCCGCCGAACAAGCGCCACCTGGACGTGCAGTACTCGTTCTTCCGCTACTCTGATCAGGGCTGCGAGGCGACGCCCGAGACGCGCGGACACGCGGCCGATGCGGTGGCGCTGGCGCAGGCGCTGTTCGGTGCTGCCTACCTCGATGCGCATCCGGTCGTGCTGGGCAACATCAACTCGAATTCCCCGCTGGTCTACGACGGCCGCATGCTCGGGGCGCTGCGGGAATTCGCCAGCCACAACCAGGGCACGATCATCGTGCCCGCGGTGCTGGCCGGGGCCATGGGGCCGGTGACTCCGGCCGGCTGCCTGGCGGAGATCCTGGCCGAGACGCTCGCCGGCATGGCCCTTACGCAGCTGGTGCGCCCCGGTGCGCCCGTCATCCTCGGCTCCTTTGTCGGCGCGATCTCCATGCGCACCGGCGCTCCGACCTTCGGCACACCGGAGGCCACGCAGATGATCTTCGCCACCGCACAGCTGGCGCGGCGGCTCAAGCTTCCGTGCCGCAGCGGCGGCTCGCTCTGCTCCGCCAAGACCCCCGATGCCCAGGCGGCCTACGAAAGTGCCCACACGCTGCTGCCGACGCTGCTCGCGGGGGTCAATCTCGTCACGCACGCCGCCGGCTGGCTCGAGGGCGGCCTGGTGGCGAGCTACGAGAAATTCGTGATGGACGCGGACCAGTGCGCCATGATGCAGATGCTCGCGCAGGGCATGGACCTCTCCGCGCGCGGCCAGGCGCTGGATGCGATCCGCGAGGTCGGGCCCGGCAGTCATTTCCTCGGCTGCGCTCACACGCTGGCGAACTTCGAGGCCGCGTTCTATCAGTCGACGATCGCCGACTACTCCTCGTACGAGCAGTGGTCCCTCGAGGGAAGTCTCACCGCGGAGCAGCGTGCCAACCGCGTGTGGAAGAAGATGCTGGCGGACTACCAGGACCCGGGCATCGACCCCGCCCAGGACGAGGCCATGCGCGAGTTCATCGCCCGCCGCAAGGCCGTGCTGACGGACACCATCGAGGATGAATAGCGCGCGACGCAGGCGCTGCGCCGGACTCCCGGCGTAAGCACGTCCCTCAGCTCACCGTCTGCACCACGCGGCGGAACTTATCATTGCCCAGCGTGACCACCTGACCGGCCGAGAAGCTGTAGCCCTGTGCCGGACCCATGCGCAGCATCGAACGGGCGGCCACCACTACCTGTTTGTGCACATGGGTGGCGGCACCCGGCGTCTGCACGTCGAGCGTCAGATCCAGCTCCGCGTTCGAGAGGTTCTGCAGTACCGCCACTTTGGCTCCGGCGCGCATGGCGTCGAAGAATGACAGACGGACCGGCAGGTCGGGCCGCGACTCGACCGCCAGCTGCGCGCGCGCATCGCGCAGGGCGCGCTTCTGCTCTTCCACCTGTTGTTGCGCCGCGCTGAGCTGCAGTTGCTCGCGTTGCGCCTGCTGCTGCGCTGCGGCCAGCTGCCGCTGTTCGGCTGACGCCTTCTCCTGTGCCTCCGTGAGCGCCTGCTGCTCGGCGGCCGCCTGTTGCTCTGCGGCGCTGAGCTTGCTGCCTTGCGAGTTGATGCGGTCCTGAGCCGCGCTGAGCTGCCCGCGCAGTCTTACCAGCTCCACATCCGCCTGATTGGCCTCGGCGGTAGTCTCGGCAAGCTGCGCGCCGAGGCTGCGGAGCGCCTCATGCTGTACATAGCCGTAGGCGGCGGCACTCAAAGCGACGACCGTCAGCACCGCAGACGCGATCCTGCGCGCCAGGGGATTCGGACGCTGAGGCTTGCGGAACAGCTTCGGGGCCATACGAACCTCTCGATCTCAAATGGGGACCGACCTGTCCAATATGAGACGGCGGTCCGCGAAGCACTGCCGTGACCCGCGTCACCGGGGCCGGAGCTGAAATGTGAGGATGTTGGCGAAGTTGGTGACCCCGGCCGTCATTCTGAGTTTATTGTGCGGGAGCAGAGCCGCAGTTCACGCACGTCGAGGTGCCCGCCTGCCCGAGTGGCGGCGGCGGTGACGCCAGCGAGGCTTGGGTTGGTGTGGGCTTCGAGGTCTAATGCCGGCGTGGCTCGCCGCGACCAGAGGCAATCATGACACCCGAGCGCTGCTTCCTTGCCGCCGCCTTGTGCATCGCTGCGCTGGCCCTCAGCGCCGCCGCCGCAGCCGGGCAGGCTCCCGGCCGGCATATCAGCCCACAGCGGCTGCAGGCCGGCCTGGAGAGGCTGAGCGATTTCGGTCGCAACCCGGAGGGCGGAGTCACCCGGCTCGGTTTCTCAAGAACCGAACTGGAAGCGCGCGAGTACGTCCTCAACCTCATGCGCGAGGCCGGGCTTGCGGTTCGCATCGATGCAGCGGGGAATATCTTCGGAGGGCGGCCGGGGTCGGCAAAGCTGCCGGTCCTCCTGTTCGGCTCGCACATCGATTCGGTGCCGCAGGGCGGAAACTTCGACGGACCTCTCGGCAGTCTGGGCGCCATCGAGGTGATGCGCGCGCTGAACGACGCCCACGTGGTGACCCGGCATCCGCTGGAAGCGGTCGTCTGGACCAACGAAGAAGGATCGCATTTCGGGATCAGCGTCCTCGGCTCCGGGGTCGCGGCCGGGGTCCTGGGACCTGAGATTCTGGATCGCAGGGATGAGGATGGCTCGACCGTGGCTGACTGGCTCAAACGATATGGCCAGGACCCCGCTCGTCTGACCGAGGCGCGCATCCCGCGCGGCGCCGTCGCGGCAATCGTGGAGCTACACATCGAGCAGGGGCCAAACCTGTTCGAGAGCCGGATTCCCATCGGCGTCGTGCAGGGGATCGTCGCCCTCAAGCGCTGGCGCTGCGTGGCAACCGGCGTGGCCAATCACGCCGGCACCACGCCCATGAATCGACGCAGAGACGCGCTCGCGGCTGCGGCGAGGGACTTGCTGGCGGTGCGGGACGTGGTCCGCAGCGAGACCGGGCGGCAGGTCGGCACGGTGGGCTATATAAAAGCCGAGCCGGGTGCCGCCAATGTCATCCCCGGAAAGACGGAGTTCACCGTGGAGCTGCGCGATCTGGCGGCCGAGAAGGTCGAGCGGATGTGGTCTCAAATCCAGGAGCGCATCGGCGTCATCGACAAGGAAGAAGGCGTCGGCACCCAATGCGCGCTCACTGACCAGGTCGCGCCCGCCCTCGGCGACCCGCGCCTGCAACGCGCCATCCACGACGCGGCAGGCTCCGCCGGTCTGGCGACGATGGATCTGCCGAGCGGGGCGATCCACGATGCGGGCGAGATATCCCGGCTTGCACCGATGGGCATGATCTTCGTCCCGAGCCGCGACGGCATCAGCCATGCTCCCCGGGAGTACACGTCCTGGAATGACTGTGCGAACGGGGTGGAGGTGCTCTACCGGACCGTCCTGCGGCTCGACACCGAGTTGGACCCACCCTAGACAGCTACCCTGACCCTCCTCCCGCACATCGGCCCGGCGGGTCCGACCTCCCCTGCGGTGTGGCGCGCCCGGGCGAGGGTCGCCCCTCGCCGGTCAGGGGTGAGGGGGCGCCGTGGAGTTGCGCAGGATGAGCTCGAAGTTGAGTTGCTGGCGCGGGATCGGCTGGGGCCAGCCCCGCCGGTGGGGCGAATGCCGGATGATGAGTTCCGTGGCGGTACGGGCCATCTCTCTGACGGGTTGGCGGATCGTGGTCAATTGCGGCCACACCATGGTCGCCACCGGCGCGTCATCGAATCCCACGACTGAGAGTTGCTGCGGTAACTCGAGGCCGGCCTGGCGCGCGGCGAAGATGACCGCCGCGGCCATGTCGTCGTTGCTGGCGAAAACGGCGGTCGGCCGGCTGCTACCGCGCAGCATGCGCTCGGCGCACGCGAGCCCGTCCGCGAAGACGAAATTTCCCGTCTGCACCCATTGCGACTTGACCGCAACTCCGCGTGCGCGCAGCTCGTCGCAGAACCCGAGGTAGCGCTGCTCGGTAGCCCCGTGCTCGGGGCGACCGCGGATGAAGCCAATGGCCCGATGTCCGAGGTCGAGAAGATGCGCCGTCAGCCGACGCGCCGCGGCACGATCGTCGATTCCCACCGACGGCGAATCGCTCGGTTCGCGCTTGGGTGCAATGCGCACCGTCGGGATGGCAGCCTCGTCCAGCTTGCTCAGGATGAGCGGATGGTCACTCAGCGGTGGCAGGAGGATGACGCCCTCCAGGCGCAACTGGCGCAGCAGGGCGTTTACCTGCCGGCCTACCTCCGGGCTGGTACCGTCCCACGGCTCGACCATCAGGTGAAAACCGGACTCGCGGCAGCGCTGCACCGCCCCGGCCTGGAATTCGCTCAGATAGTCGCCGGGCTTGTCGCAGAACAGCCCGATCAGAAACGAGCGGTCCCCGGCCAGTCCACGCGCATTGAGGTTCGGCCGGTAGTCGAGCTGCTCGATGGCCTTGAGGATCCTGTTGCGCGTGTCTTCGCGAACCGCTGGCTCCTCGTTGAGCACGCGCGAAACGGTCTTCGATGAGACCTGGGCCAGGTCGGCGACTTGTTGGATGGTGATCGAGGGAGGCCGGGGATCCTTCATCGCGGTCGGAGTCCGCTCGCAGCGCGCTGGCTCGTTTTGCCGGAAAGCATGCGCCGGCGGGCAGGGTCGGTCAACAAACCGACAGAGCCGACAGTACCGGCAGCGCAGGCGCACACGCGCGCGGATTCACGCCGCCGGTACCTCACGGGGCGAGAGCCACGCCGCGTCCGCCCGCAGCTTCCGCTGCGAAGTAGCTGTCGTGCGGCTTGGCCGGTCTGGCGGCCGAGGCCGTCGCGGCGGCGAGCGAGGCGAGAATGTCGCGCAGTTGCGCGTCGCCAATGACATCCAGCAGCGGATCGTAGCTCGCCGGTTGCACGCCCAGTCCCTCGAAGATGTAAAACCAGCTCAGGTCGGTGAACAGGTCGCCGGCCCGCACTCGCACCCGCCCGGTGGCACGGTAGAGCTCGATGCGCTCGCGCAGGCTGTCGGGAATGGGCATCGAGCGGCAGTAGCTCCAGAACGGCCCGTCCTCGCGTTGCGCCAGGCAGTAGTGCAGCACGATGAAGTCGCGCACGGTCTCGACCTCTTCGATCACCCGGGCGTTGTAGGTATCGATGTTGGTCTGGTCGAAGTGCCTGTCGGGGAAGTGCTCCAGCAGGTGATACAGGCCACTCGTCACGAGGTGAATGCTGGTGGACTCCAGCGGCTCGAGAAATCCAGACGCCAGCCCAAGGGCCACACAGTTACGATTCCACAGCAGTTTGCGCCTGCCGGTCACGAAGCGGAGGAACCGGGGATCGCCCTGCGGTTTCGTGCCCACCACGCCGATGAGATCCTCGAGGGCCTCGGTCTCGCTGCAGTGCGCGCTCGAATACACGTAGCCGTTGCCCACGCGATGCTGCAGGGGGATACGCCACTGCCATCCGGCGCGGCGCGCGAGGGAGTGCGTGTAGGGTGGCCGGGCTCCCCGTAGCGGACTTGGGAAAGCCACCGCGCGGTCGCACGGCAGAAGCGACGTCCAGTCGATGTAGCCGGTCCCCAGCGCCTGCTCGATGAGCACTCCGCGAAAACCGCTGCAATCGATGAAAAGGTCCGCCTGCAGGAGTGAATTGTCCGTAAAGCGCAGCGCGTCGATGCCGCCATCGTCGCGGCGCGTAATGCCTGCAACGGTACGCTCCAGCCGCGCGACACCCAGACGCTCGGCGTAGCGCCGCAGATACTTTGCTACCAACGTCGCGTCGAAATGCAACGCATACCGCAGCCCGGACGCCGGAGCCTCCGCCTGCGCGTCCGGCAGGCGGAATTTGCCCGCGTCGCCGAGTGTCGCGCACAGGCTGAAGTCGTTGAAGCGCGGCCCAAGGCCCGCCGCGCGCGCCCGGTGCCAGCAATGGAAAAACGGTCGCCGGTTTACCGGCGCGCCGAAGGTGCCAAACGGGTGCCAGTAGGAATGGCCCGCCTGCCTCCAGTCCGAGAACTTGATGCCCAGCTTGTAGGTGGCGTTGGTGTGCTGCATGAAGTCATGCTCATCGATGCGCAGAAAGCGCAGCATGTCGATGATGGGTGGAATGGTGGCCTCACCGACCCCGACGGTGCCGATCTCGGCCGATTCCACCACGGTAATCGCGATATGGGTGCCCGGCAGCGCCCGCGCGAGCATGCTGGCGGCGAGCCAGCCGGCCGTGCCACCACCGACGATCGCGATGCTACGGATGCCCTGCGGGCGCGCTGCGATCGCGCCCCCCGCGGCTGACGGCTCGGCTTGCTGATGCTCCGACATCAATGGCCCCGCTCTCGCCACCTGGTGAGCCCCATTCGCCCACGTCCAGCGGCGTAGCCTACCTCCACACGCCGGCACTCACACGCCGGCATCGTCGGGCCCGCCGGCGCGTCCGCGCCCGCGCCGACACCGGGCGCTTAGAACCGCGCCTTCACACCGAAGAACAAGCGCCGCCCGTTGTCATCATAGGTAAAGGGCTCGTCCTTCCACTGCAGGTAGGTGTGCTGCTTCTCGTTGGTGATATTGACCGCCGACAGCAGCACGCCGACATGGTCGCCGAAGTCGTATTCCAGCTGGCCATCGAGCTCCCCGTAGGGCGCCTGGTAGATGGCGTAGGTCTTCGGATTGCCGTTCAGGTCCTGGAAAGTGAAGAAGGAGCCGACGAAGTTCGAGTTGAGAGCCACGTCACGCCAGGCGTACGCCAGTCGCGCCGAGAAACCGGCACGCTCGAAATATCCGACAACATTGAACGAGTTCTTCGGCACCCCCGGAATCGGCAGGTTGTTCTCGATGGAGGTATTCTGGGTGGTGTCGGAGTTCGAGCGAGTGTAGTTCGCCTGCACGCCAAAGCCACTCTCCCACGAATACTGCGCTGCGAGCTCGGCGCCGTAGATCTTCCCCGAACCACCATTTACCTGCGTCTGGATGTTGCCCACCGAACAGCCGGCGGTGGTGCCGTCGGGCACGCAGGCTGAGATGTTGCCGGTGGTGACGAAGTTGTCCACCTGCTTGTAAAAGCCCGTGACGGCCAGCAGGCCGCTCTTCGCAAAGTAGTCCTCCCACGAGACGTAGAACTGCGAGGCCCGGAACGGATCGAGCGCTGCATTGCCGGCCGTGCCCTGGGCGAACTTGAAGCACACGCCGCCACCCGGGCACTCGCTCGGGGCGGCACGGGTGAAGTTGTACGACAGCCCCCGCCCCAGATCGTTCAGGTTCTGCGGTGAGACCACGCGCGCCGCCGCGAAACGCAGCTTCTGCTGGTCCGTGACATTCAGCACGAAGTTGAAGGTCGGCAGTACGTCCGTGTACGAGCGACCCCTCTCGAACGGCACGTCGTTGGCGTCCACGCCGTTCCAGGAAGCGGTGCCGACGTAGGTGGAGCCGTTGGGGTTGGTCTGCCCACCCGCCACGTTCAGCTGATTGTGGACCACGCGCACGCCGAAGTTGGCGTGATAGCGCTCATCGCCGGCATCACCCATGAAAAAGACCGAACTCGTCTTGTTGGTGACGTCATACGAGTTGAGCGGATCCTTGAAGAAGGTCTCGCTGTTGTTCGTCACCCCCGCCTGACCCCAGAGCGTATTGAGGTAAGTCGCCGGGTTCGTCATGCCACCCGTGTACGGGTTCTTCACCGCGATGGGTCCGGAGCCGAAATTGTTCACCGTCATCAGCAGGCCCGGATTGGTCTGCGGTGTCGAGTAGGGGATGGTGGCGTAGCCGGGGTCCTGATAATAGAGCCAGGTCCCACTGCCCGGGCCGATGCAGCAGTTGCCCGCCGGCGTGCCGGCCCCTACGCCGTTGACTCCGTACGGGCTGACGCCGTTCTCGAGATACCGGCCGTGGACATAGTCGACCTCGCGCTGCTCATAGCGTGCCCCCGCCGTCAGGGTCAGCGACTGGGAGGTGTGAAAGGTCAGGTTTCCCTTGAGCGCCCAGTCCTTCTCGTCGACGGTATTGGCCCAGGCCCAATTGGACTTGAAGAGCGTGTACGCCGGGTTGGAGAGCACGTCCGTATAGCCGAAATTGTTGGGGTAGCTCACCGTCGGCAGCCCGGAGGTGCCGCCGTTGTTGTAGATGAAAGCGTAGCCGTGGTTGCCGCTCGTCGGCGGGACCGCGCTCGGCCCGCAGTTGTTGGCGCCATTGTTGCAGCCCGGCGCGGTCGGCTGGATCGAGGCAGGTCCCTTGAAGGCGCCGTAAAAGCCGTGCTCGATGTCGGCCTGGGCATCTTCCTGGTCGCCGGTCGCCTTGGCGTAGAAGGCCCCGACGTCGCCACTGAGCCAGTCTCCGGCGAACTTCGTGCTCAACTGGAAGTTGTTGGCCTTGGTGGAGTTTTGCTCATAGAGCGTGGCGGTCTCGGCACCGTTGGCCATCATGGTGGCTGACTGGATGACGCCGTTCGAGTCGATCGAATAAGGCTGCGAGGGGTCGATGCCGGGGAATGACGCCGGTGCGCCGGGCTGGTTGGTCTCGCCGCTTCCGCCTGAGAACCACACCTTGTTCGAGTAGGTGAAACTGGTCTCGTCCTCGCGGATGTAGAACCAATTGAATGTGCTGCTGACGGTGTCGTTCCACTTCAGCTCCGCACCGATGGTCGCGCCCTTGGTTTTGATCTGGTCAAAGATGTCGCTGAAATAGGCCAGCTGCGGATCGATGTAGGTCTGGCCGCCTGGCAGGGGGCTGTTGGTGGCCGGGCCGGGGGCGCCGACATAGGAGCCTACGGTGGCCGTGTTCGTCACCAGCCACTGACTGCGGTTCTGGTCCTGGAACTCTTTGGTATGGGTCTTCTCATCGTCGTACGACGCGCTGGCCGTGACGGCAAAGTTGTCGCTGAACTTGAAGCCGGCGACCAGATTGGCGACGGGGGTGACCCCACCGTCCTGGTTTTGGGCCTTGGTGCCACGCAGGCTGCCGTCGAGATTGAGTCCGTCGTGCTGTGCAAGAGGGGAACGGGTCTTGAGGTCGACGATTCCGCCCAGGCCCCCTTCGCGATTCTGGGCGGTGGGATTCTTGATGACGTCGATGCCACCGATCTCTTCGCTCGGGATCCCCTCGAGCGATGAATACTGGATGTTGCCGGCTCCGCCGGAGGCCTCGCCCCCGGAGTAGATCTCCCGGCCGGTCAACAGCACCTCGCCGTTGAGGGTGACGAGATTGTTCTGCAGACCATCGATCAGCACCTGGGTGCCCTTGCCGCCGGAGCGGTTGATCGTGACCCCCGGTAGACGCTGCATCGATTCGGCGACGTTCTGATCGGGCATCTTGCCGATGTCTTCCGCGACGATCGATTCGATGGGCTGGATCGCGTTGCGCTTCTGGTCCAGCGCCGTCTGTACCGAGGCGCGATAGCCGGTGACCACGACCTCCTGCAACTGGTCGGTCGTCAGAGCCACGGGTGCGGCGCCGGGCGCCTGCTGCGCCGCTGCGGTCGCGCAGCAAAAGATGATCGGCGCGGTGGCGGCGCGGGCGGCCCGGGCGGCCCGTCGCGCGCGCTTTTCTGTCTTGTGCGACATTCTCTGCTCTCCCCTCTCCGCAAATCAGAACGTGGGCAAAACGGCGCCCGGCGGCGCATGGACTCCATGGTGTGCAGGCGCGAGCGCCCCACCGAACCCGGGCTCTCGGCGTGGGCCGCAGCCAAAACGGGTTGAAACGGACAGCGCTGTCATATAGGGCCGGCTTTGCGCGATGGCGCTTCTAGCACGCCTTCTTGTGGGCGCCTGGACATCTGTTCACTCCCTCAGGTAAACCCGCTGTTTTCCGGATTCTGGCTTCGGACCCCGGTGCGGGGGAGCAACGGAACAAAGGTACGCCGGTCGAGGCTGGAATGTCAACGCTGTCATTTCAACTCAATCCCGGCCCGACATTGGCGCACCGCCGCGTGCACTAGGCGGATAT
>JAFAPI010000174.1 GCA_019247195.1 Gammaproteobacteria bacterium | reverse complement strand
CCCGGGCGCTGCGCCACTTCGACAGCGGCGTGTCGTCGGCCTCATCGCCCGCGACCGCCGCCTCATCGCGCGACTTGAGGAGGAGCCACTGCGGCTGCCGGCCGCTCATGCGCGTGCGCACCAGCGACCAGCGGCCCGAGAGCCGCTCCCCCTTCAGGATGAAGGAGAGGCGCCCGGCCTTGAGCGCCGCCTCCGGGTCGCCCTCGGGGGTCCAGCGGCCCTTGTCCCAGATCCACACCCGACCGGCGCCGTACTGCCCCTCAGGGATCGTGCCCTCGAAGCGGCCGTAGTCGAGCGGGTGGTCCTCGACCTCGACCGCGAGGCGCTTGGTGGCCGGATCGAGCGAGGGGCCCTTGGGGATCGCCCAGCTGCGCAGCGTGTCGCCGACCTGGAGCCGGAAGTCGAAGTGGCGGTGGCTCGCGTGGTGCAGGTGCACGACGAAGTAGTCGCCGCGGCGGGCGCGCGCCGCCTTCGCCCCGCTCGGCTCGGGCGTGGCGCCGAAGTCGCGCATCTTCAGGTAACGGGCGAGACGGCTGACGACGGCCATGGCCTCAGACCGCGCTCGCGATCGCCGCACAGGCGTCGAAGCAGCTCAGGCACACCGCCGTGCACTCCTTCAGCTGTGCATCGTTCACCAGCGCCTCGCAGGCGGCGGCGCACTTGGCGCACACCTCGGCGCAGGCGCGGCACACGATGCGCTGCAGGGTGGAGGCGCGCAGCAGGGTGTCGGCCGAGGCGCGGCACAGATCCGCGCACACCTGCACCGCGTGACAGCGCGTGCAGTGGTTGATGCAGGCCTGCCGCTGCTGCTCGTGCGGGAGCTCACGTACGGCCAAGCTGTCTCCGGTCGGGTGCACCTCGTTGCGGATTCTTAGCTAGACCGCCACAGGAGGACAGTTCGCCGCGGCGCAACGGCCTGTAGGAAAATGCAGCCAATCACGCTATGCACGGCCGCGTCCGCATCGGCATCTCGGGTTGGCGCTATGCGCCCTGGCGCGGGGTCTTCTACCCCGAGGCGCTGGCGCAGCGGCACGAGCTCGCCTACGCGGCGCGGGTGTTTTCCAGCATCGAGATCAACGGCTCGTTCTACTCCCTGCAGCACCCGGCCAGCTGGGCGCGCTGGTATGCCGCGACGCCCGCAGGGTTCGAGTTCGCGGTGAAGGGCCCGCGCTTCATCACCCACATGAAGCGCCTCAACGAGGTGCGCCGCCCGCTCGCCAACTTCCTCGCCTCGGGCCTCTTCCACCTGCGCGAGAAGCTCGGCCCGGTGCTGTGGCAGTTCCCGCGCAACTTCACCTTCCGCCCGGCGCTCTTCGAGGAGTTCTTCGCCCTCCTGCCCTACGACACGGAGGCGGCGCTGCGCCAGGCGCGCGCGCGCGATGCGCGCATGTACGGCCGCTCGGTGCTGCGCATCGATGCGCGCCGGCCGCTGCGCCATGCGATCGAGATCCGCCACGAGAGCTTCCGCGACCCGGCCTTCATCGCGCTGCTGCGCCGCTTCGGGATCGCGCTGGTGGTGTCGGACACGCCGCAGCGCTGGCCGCGGCTCGAGGACGTGACGGCGGACTTCCTCTACCTGCGCCTGCACGGCGCGCGCGAGCTCTACCGCAGTGGCTACGGCCGCACCGCGCTCATGCGCTGGGCGGAGCGCATCCAGGCGTGGCGCGCCGGGGCGGAGCCGGCCGATGCGGTGCGCGCCTCGGGCGAGGCGCCGCGCGCGCTGGCGGCGCGCGATGTGTACTGCTACTTCGACAACACCGACGACAAGCTGCGCGCCCCCGAGGATGCGCGCGCGCTGGCGCGCCGGCTCGGCGCCTCGCCCGGCGAGGCCTCACCAGCCGATGCCGTAGTCCTCCCCGTGGTTGCTGGAGCCGCCCCAGAGCGAGTGGTGCGGCGCGTCGATGAGGATCGCGTTGATCGGACCTGAGCTGCGCTCCTCGAACTCGAGCCGGTAGCCCATCCGGCGCAGCTGCGCGCGCACCGCCTGCGGGGTCACGGTGTTCACCGTCAGCCGCCCCGGGAAGGACTCGTGCTGCGCGAACGAGTCGCGCATCTGGTAGCTGGTGATGTTGGCGGCCTCGCTCGCCTGCTGCACCGTCATGCCGAACTCGAGCACGTCGAGGAAGAACTGCAGCAGGTTCTGGTCCTGCGTGTCCCCGCCCTGCACCGAGAAGACCAGCCAGGGCTTGCCGTCCTTCAGGGCGAGGGTCGGGGTGAGCGTCGCGCGCGGGCGCTTGCCGGGCACGAGCACGTTGTAGGGATTCTCGCGCGCATCGAGCACGAAGCTCTGCATGCGCTGCGACAGCCCGATGCCGGTGTGGCCGGCGATCACCGCCGGCACCCACCCGCCCGAGGGCGTAACCGACACCGCCCAGCCCTCCTCATCCGCCGCCTCGACGCTCGTGGTGCCGAGGCGGAAGGTGCGGTCGAACTCGGCGAGCGCGGTCGGGGTGGCGGCGGGCATGCGGCTGTGCCAGGCCTTGAGCAGCGGCAGGTAGGGGTTCTCCCCGTGCTGGTAGGGGTAGGGATCGCCCGGGCGGATGTCCGGGTCGTTGCGGTCGAAGCGGATGAGCTTCGCACGCTCGCGCGCGTAGTCCTTCGACAGCAGGCCCTCGATCGGCGGCGCCGGCGCGAACGCCGGGTCGCCGTAGTAGAAGTCGCGGTCGGCGTAGGCGAGGTTCATCGCCTGGTAGAGCGTCTGGATGTAGCGCACGCTGTTGTAGCCCATCGACTTCAGGTCGAAGTTCTCCAGCAGGTTGAGCGCCTGCAGCATCACCGGCCCCTGCACCCAGGTGGTGAGCTTGTAGACCTCGACGCCGCGGTAGCTCGTGTGCACCGGCTCCTCGATCTTCACCCGCCAGCGATCGAGGTCCTCGAGGGTGAAGAGCCCGCCGAGCTCGCGCACGCTCGCGACCAGCTCGCGCGCGATGTCGCCGCGGTAGAAGCGGTCGTAGGCGGCATAGATGGCCGCGCGGCGGTCCTTGCCCGCCGCCGTCGCCGCCTGCTCGGCCGCGACCAGCTTGCGCAGGGTCGCGGCGAGGTCCGGCTGGCGGAAGATCTCCCCCGGGTAGGGCGCCTCGTGCGCGGTGCCGGGGTGCACCAGCAGCACGCGCGCGGAGTCCGGCCACTCCTTCAGGTGCGCGCGGTTCTTCATGATGGTGTCGATCAGCTCCGCCTCCATCGGATAGCCGTCCGCCATCTCGATCGCCGGCGCGAGCACCTGTGCGAGGCTCATCGTGCCGTACTCGGCGAGCATGGTCATGAGCCCGCCCGGGGTGCCCGGCGTGACCGCGGCGAGCGGCCCGAACTCCGGCGGGTACTGCAGGCCGCGGGCGTGGAAGAACTCGGGCGTCGCGCCGCTCGGGGCGACGCCGAGCCCGTTGATGCCGGTCACCTTGCCGGTGTGGGGGTTGTAGATGAGGGCCTGCGTCTCGCCGCCCCAGGAGAGCGTGTCCCACATGGTGGAGGTGGCGGCGATCATCGCGCAGGCGGCATCGACCGCGTTGCCGCCGCGCTCGAAGATCATCGCCCCCGCGGTGGCGGCGAGCGGCTTGCCGGTGACCGCCATCCAGTGTGCGCCGTGCAGCGCGGGCTTCTGGGTGCGGGCGCCGGCCGCGAGTGCGAGCGCGGGCAGGAGCAGCAGCAGGGGCAGCAGGCGGAGCGTGCGCGGCATGGTCGGCTCTCCCGCGGGTGAGTCGGCGGAGCATATGGCAGACTCCGGCGGGGCGCACGAGGCGCAGCGGAGGCGGGAACGTCGGCATGGTGAGTGCGGGAAAGGTCGCGGCGCTGTATCGCTACCCGCTGAAGTCCGGGCGCGGGCTGGCGCTCACCGAGTGCGCGGCGGGCCCTTCCGGCTTCGAGGGCGACCGCGAGTGGATGCTCGTCAACGAGCAGGACGTGTTCCTGAGCCAGCGCACCTACCCGCAGATGGCGCGCATCGTGCCGGCCCTCGGGCCCCACACCCTGCGCCTCTCCTGCGAGGGCCTGCCGGATCTCGAGCTGTCGCGCACGGCAGCGGGGGCGACGCTGACCGTCACGGTGTGGGGCAACGAGTGCCTCGCGATCGAGCAGGGGGCGGCGGCGCACGAGTGGGTGAGCCGCGCGGTGGGCGCGCCGGTGCGCCTGGTGCGCGTCGCGCCCGGCTCCCCGCGCGTCACCGATCCGCAGTGGACCGGTGCGCGCTCGGGCCCGATCGCCTTCGCCGACGGCTTCCCCTTCCT
>JAFAPI010000245.1 GCA_019247195.1 Gammaproteobacteria bacterium | reverse complement strand
GCGCACGTGCTCGATGTGGTCGGCCACCTCGCCCAGGCGCACCGGCGGGGCCGGATGCGCCTGCTCCCACTCCGTGAGCGCCTTCTGGATGCGCTCCGGCTGCCCAAGGTAGAGGCCGGAGTACGGCGGGCTACTGAGGCGGGTCTTCTCGGCTTCGTGCTCGGCGCTCCAGCGGCGATGGGCCTCGGAGACGTAGTCGGGCTCAAAGTTGATCATGACCACGCCGCCGTTGCGCGCCAACAGGTGCAGCACATCGTCGGGCACGTTGCGCGGGTGATCGACCAGGGCCCGCGCCGAGGAGTGGGAGAAGATCACCGGCGCGGCGCTGGTCTCCAGCGCCGCGCGCATGGTGTCCGGCGAGACGTGCGACAGGTCGACGAGCATGCCGAGGCGGTTCATCTCCCGCACCACCTCGCGTCCGAAGTCCGTCAGCCCGTGGTGCGCCGGCGCCTCATTGGAGGAATCGGCCCAATCGGTGTTCGTCACATGGGTGAGGGTCATGTAACGGGCGCCGAGCTCGTAATAGGAGCGCAGCACGGGGAGGGAATTGTTGATCTGATGCCCCCCCTCGACGCCGATGAGGCAGGCGATCCTGTGCGCGGCGTGCAGGCGACGCACGTCGGCCGCGGTCAACGCCAACGACAGCTCCGGATAGCGCGCGCATAGGCGCCGCACCAGATCGATCTGCTCGAGCGTCATCTGCACCGCCGCCGGACCTTTTACCTCCACGGGGATCCATACCGACCAAAACTGGCCCCCGACCCCGCCGGCGCGCAGGCGGGGGATGTCCGTCATGAGCGGCACGCTACCGGCGGGAACTGGCAACCCGGCGGTCGGACGCGAGAGGTCGATACGATCGAGATCGGAGTGATACCGGGTGCGCAGCTCCCACGCCAGGTCGTTGTGACCGTCGATGAGCGGCGTGCGCGCCAGGACCCGGGCGACGGTATCGGCCGGGGGGGCGGCGAGTGAGGGTGAGGCCAGGAGCGCGAGCACGCCGAGTACGCACAGGCTGCGCATGTTGTTTCCGCTCAGCGTGCGCACGAGCGGGTCCAGTCCGGGGCGTGCGCGCCGGGGTTGTGCCAACCGCACGGTCCCTTGATGAGATCCTCTGCGTTCGCCGGTCCCCAGGTGCCCTGCTGGTACTCTCCGGGTGGGGCCGCACCGCGCAGGACCGGGTCGACGATACGCCAGGCAGCCTCGACCTCATCCTCGCGGGCGAAGTGCGCGGTGTCGCCGATGAGGGCGGCGCTGATCAGCACCTCGTACGCATCCATGTCCTCGCCCTGCTGCTGCGCGACGAAGAGTTCCACGTCACGCCCTGCCATCACCGGACCGGGTCGCTTGGTATGCGCGCCGAGTGCGATCGCGACGTCCGGCCCAAGCCGGAAGCGCAGGTAGTTCGGCAGCTCCGGTCCGTGGCTGCCGAACACGTCCGCGGGGGGCCGGCGCAGCTCCACCACCACCTCGGTGGCGGTCACCGGCAGGCGCTTGCCCGCCCGTAGATAAAAGGGCACTCCGCTCCAGCGCCACGAGTCGATGTGCAGCGCGAGCGCCGCGTAGGTCTCGACCGTCGAGTCAGCGGCGACGCCCTCCTCGTCGCGATAACCGCGGTACTGCCCCCGCAGCAATTCCCGGGGGTCCAAGGGCCGTGTGGCGCGCAGCACCTTCACCTTCTCATCGCGCAGTGCCTCACCCTCGGCGAGCGTCGGCGGCTCGAGGGTGAGGAGCGCGACGATCTGCAGCAGGTGGTTCTGGATCACGTCGCGGATCGCGCCGGTCTCCTCGTAGAAGCGGCCGCGCCCGGCGATGCCGATGCTCTCGGCCATGGTGACCTGCACGCTGGACACGAAGTTGCGGTTCCATACCGGCTCTAGGAAGGAGTTGGCGAAGCGGAAATAGAGCAGGTTCTGCACCGCTTCCTTGCCCAGGTAGTGATCGATGCGAAAGATGCTCGCCTCGGGAAAGTGCCGGTGCAGACACTCGTTGAGCGCACGCGCCGAGGCGAGATCGTGCCCGAAGGGCTTTTCCACCACCACCCGCGCTCCCTGCGTGTTGCCGGTCTCGCTCAGGTGCTGCACCACCACCGCGAACATGCTCGGGGGGACCGCGAGGTAATGCAGCGGTCGCTGCGCCTCGCCGAGCGCACTGCGCAGCGCCTGGAAGGTGGCACGATCGTTGTAGTCCCCGTCGACGTAGCGCAGCAGGGCAATCAGGCGCTGCACCACCGCGGGGTCGGCATTGGGCACGAAGGTCTTGAGGCTCTCCGCGACCCGCGCGGTGAGCTGCTGCAGGTTCCAGCCTTGGCGCGCGACCCCCACGACGGGGACCGTGAGGACGTTGCGGCGCGCGAGCTGGTAGAGCGCCGGCATGATCTTGCGGTAGGCCAGATCGCCAGTGACCCCGAAGAGCACCATCGCATCGCAGTCACGGCGTTCCATGGTGTCCCTCAGCTGCCTGCTCGAGGTGGCCGCCGAAGCCCAGGCGCATGGCCGACAGCAGCTGGTTGGCGAACTGGCCGGCGCCGCGTGAGTCAAAGCGCGCATAGAGCGCCGCGCTGAGCACCGGCGCCGGCACCCCCACCTCGATCGCCGCCTCCACCGTCCAACGCCCCTCCCCGGAGTCGGCGACGCGACCGGCGAAACCCGCGAGGTGCGGATCGCGGGCCAGCGCCGCCGCGGTGAGATCGAGCAGGCGCGAGGCGATGATGCTGCCGTGCCGCCATACCTCGGCGATCGCGGCCACGTTGAGCTGGTACTGGAAGTAGCGCGGCTCGGCCAGCGGCGCCGTCTCCGCATCCGCCGTGCCCGAGGTGCGCAGCCCGGCGTCAGCGTGCGCCAGCAGGTTGAGTCCTTCGGCGTAGGCGGCCATCAGGCCGTACTCGATACCGTTATGAACCATCTTCACGAAGTGGCCCGCCCCGGCAGCGCCGCAGTGCAGGTAGCCCTGCGTGGCGGCCGCGGCGCTCGCCGCTGCGCCGGCGCGGGCCTGGGGCATGCGCCCGCCGGGGGCGAGGGTGGCGAGCGCCGGCTCGATACGCGCGACCGCGGCCGGAGCGCCTCCGATCATCAGACAGTAGCCCTGCTCGAAGCCAAGCACCCCGCCGCTGGTGCCGACGTCCACGTAATGGATGCCGCGCGGCTCGAGGCTCGCGGCGCGGCGGATATCATCGTGATAGTTCGAGTTACCCCCATCGATCAGCACATCCTCCGCGCCAAGCAGCGGGGTCAGCTCGCCGATCACCCCGTCCACCAGGGCCGCCGGCACCATGATCCACACCGCGCGCGGCGCCGCGAGCTGCGCGACGAGCTCGGCCACGGAGTGCGCGGCCCGGGCGCCCTGCTGGGCGAGCTCCTGTACCGCCGCCGCGCGCGGATCGTAGGCGACGCACTCGTGGCCACCCTTGAGCAGGCGACGCACCATGTTGGCCCCCATGCGCCCCAGTCCGATCATGCCGATCTGCATGTGAGCTCCTGACCCCTCAGTGGGGTACGCGGCGAATCTGCGCACCGAGCTGTGCCAGTTTCTCCTCGATCGCCTCGTAGCCGCGGTCGATGTGGTAGATGCGCTCGACGTCGGTGCGTCCCTCGGCCACCAGGCCCGCCAGCACCAGGCTCGCCGAGGCGCGCAGGTCGGTCGCCATCACGGGGGCCGCGGTGAGTTTCTCGACCCCATGGATGATGGCGGTGTTGCCCTCGAGCCGGATCTCGGCGCCGAGCCGGCGCATCTCCAGCATGTGCATGAAGCGGTTCTCGAAGATCGTCTCGGTGATCGTGCCGACCCCCGCGGCCACGGTGTTGAGCGCCGCGAACTGCGCCTGCATGTCGGTGGGGAACGCGGGGTATGGCGCGGTGCGCACGTCGACCGCCTGCGGGCGTCGGCCGCGCATGTCGACCTCGATCCAGCTGTCGCCGATGCCGACCGTGGCGCCCGCCTCGCGCAGCTTGCCCACCACCGCGTCGAGATGGTCAGGCCGGGCATTCTTGATGCGCACGTGACCACGGCTGATTGCACCGGCCACGAGGTAGGTGCCGCTCTCGATGCGGTCGGGCAGCACCTCGTAGCTGGTGCCGCGCAGCTCCTTGACGCCGATGACCGTGATCTTGTCGCTGCCCGCGCCGTGGATCCTGGCCCCCATCGCGGTGAGAAAATTGGCGAGGTCCACCACCTCCGGTTCGCGCGCCGCGTTCTCGATGACGGTTTCGCCCTGGGCGAGGGTGGCGGCCATCATCAGGTTCTCGGTACCGGTTACCGTGACGGTGTCCAGCACCAGGCGCGCCCCCCGCAGACGCTCGGCGCGGGCGCGGATGTAACCGCCCTCGATGGTGATGTCGGCGCCCATCGCCTGCAGCCCCGCGACATGGATGTTGACCGGGCGTGCGCCGATGGCGCAGCCCCCTGGCAGCGACACGTCGGCGCGTCCATAGCGGGCGACCAGCGGGCCGAGCACCAGGATCGAGGCGCGCATGGTCTTCACCAGCTCGTAGGGCGCGAAGCACTCGCGCACGCTCGAGCCGTCCACCTCGATGCGCATGCGCTCATCGATGGTCACGGTCGCGCCCATGCGACCGAGCAGCTCGACGGTGGTCGTGACGTCCTTCAGGTGCGGCACGTTGGCCACCACGACCGGGTCACGCGCGAGCAGTGCACCGGCGAGAATCGGCAGCGTCGCGTTCTTGGCGCCCGAGATGCGTACCTCGCCCTCGAGCGCCACGCCACCCTGGATCTGCAGCTTATCCATGCCGCGCGGCCGTGGCCTCGTCGGGGGTGAGCGCTTCGATCGAGAGTGCGTGGATCTCGCGGCCCATGCGCTCGCCGAGGGCGCGATAGATGAGCTGGTGCCGGGCGAGGCTGCGCTGGCCGGCGAACTCGCGCGCCACGACACGCGCGCTGAAATGGGTGTTGTCTTCGGAGCGGACCTCGACACGTGCGCCGGGCAGGCCCGCGCGAATCAGCTGCGCCAGCTCTTCAGGGTTCATGGGCGCGATATTACATGGGCCGCTCAGGTCCGCGCCTATAATGCACCGGTCATGGACACGCTCCCGGCCAGTGCTACCAACTCCGCCAGCGCCGACGCCGAGCAGCAGCTGCTCGCCTCGGCGCGACGCGCGCTGGCGATCGAGGCGCGCGCGGTCGAGGCGCTGAG
>JAFAPI010000048.1 GCA_019247195.1 Gammaproteobacteria bacterium | reverse complement strand
CGGTCTCGCCGCCGACCAGCGCAGCACCCGCCTGCGAGCAGCCTTCCGCGATGCCGCGGATCACGGCCTCGGCCACGTCGACGCGCAGCTTGCCGGTGGCGTAGTAGTCGAGGAAGAACAGCGGCTCGGCGCCCTGCACGACCACGTCGTTGGCGCACATCGCCACCAGATCGATGCCGATCGTATCGTGGCGACCGGTGTCGATCGCCAGCCGCAGCTTCGTGCCGACGCCGTCGGTGCCCGCCACCAGGACCGGGCGTCGGTAACCGGCCGGCAGCTCCACGAGCGCGCCAAAACCGCCGATGCCGGCGAGCACCTCGGGACGCTGGGCGCGCAGTACGAGCGGCTTGATACGCTCAACGAGCTCATCGCCCGCGTCGATGTCGACGCCGGCGTCACGATAGGTGATGACGCGCGATTCAGTCATGGTCCGTCAGCGGCGCTGCGGGCGGAAGCGCCGCGCGCGTATGATATTGTACCCGTCGCTTCGCGCTGTTGCGTGTTCAATACAAACAGATGCGCCCGGTGCCGTCCTTCCCCCGACTCGCTCTCATGACCGTACTGCTCGTGGTGGCCGGCGCTGCCTGGGCGGCGCGAACGGTGCGCGTGTATGAGGTGGACGTGGCGGAGCGTTCGGGCGCTGCGCTGCAGGCCGCCATGCGTGAGGCGCTGGTGCGCGCGACCGGGCGGCGCGAGGCCGCCGAGGATCCCGCCCTGGCGCGCATCGTCGCGGACGCACCGAACTACGTGCAGGGTTACACGACCGGACCGCGCGGGGAATCCCAGGTGATCTTCGATGCGCGGGCGGTGGAGCAGGCGGTGAGCGCGACCGGGCGCACCCTGTGGGACAGTGCACGCCCTTTCACCCTGATCGCGCTCGATCCGCCGCGGTCCCGTGCTGCGGCCGACGCCGCACGTACGGAACTTGAGCGTGCGGCGCAGGAGCGCGGACTGCCCGTGAGCCTCATCCCGCTCGCGCTCGCGGACGCGAACGGCAGGCCGCTCGAGGCCGACGCGCTGCTGCAATCCGCCCAGCGCTTCGGGGGCGACGAGCTGCTGGTCGGCCGCGGCGAGGGCGAGACGCTGCAGTGGACGCTGTATGACGGCCGCGGCACGAGCGGCCCGTGGGGCGGACCGCTCGCCGCCGGGATCGATCACACCGTCGATCTGCTGGTGCCGGCGCAGGCGAGCACCGCGCAGGCGGCCGAGACGGACACGCGTATCGATGTGGACGGTGTTCGTTCGCTCGTGGACTACGCGGGTGTGACGCGAGTGCTGCAGTCCACGCCGGGCGTGAAGCGGGTGAGTCTCGTGGCGGCGCAGGCCGCGACGGCGAGCTTTGATGTCACCGTGCGCGGCGGCGCCGAGGGGCTGCAGCAGGCGCTCGCCGGACAAGCCCACCTGACGGCAAGCAATACGCCCGGAGGCGCGATCCTCTACCACTACCAGCCCTGAGGTCGGGCTCGATGCGTCACCTGCCCAATCTCATCTGCCTGCTGCGCATCGCACTCATCTGGCCGATCGTCATCGCGCTCGAACGGGGCCAGGATCTGGCCGCGCTCGGCCTCTTCGTGGCGGCGGCGGTGTCGGACGGGCTCGATGGCTACCTCGCCAAGCGTTGCGGCTGGACCTCGGACTTCGGACGCTTCCTCGACCCCCTCGCTGACAAGCTGCTCCTCGTCGTCGTCTTCGTGGCCTGCACCTGGCTCGGCCTCGTGCCCTGGTGGCTGACCGCCGCGGTGGTGGCGCGCGATGTGATGATCGGCCTGGGTGCGGCCACCTACCGCTTGTGGTTCGGACCGCTGCACGGGCGACCGACGCTGCCCAGCAAGGTGAACACCGCAGCGCAGCTGCTGTACGTCGTATTGGTATTGCTCGCCGCCGCATCGGGCGTGCCAGCGCGCGGGGTGGTTGCCGCGGCCGCGCTCATTGCCTTCGCGACCACCGTGCTGTCCGGGGCCCACTACGTGCAGACCTTCGCGCGTCGCGCCTGGGCCCAGCCGGAAGGCGTGCGTTGACGGTGCGTCAGCTCCCGCTGGGCCTGCGCCTTCCCGACCGTGCCGTGTTCGCGAGCTTCGTGCCCGGGCCGAACACCGAGGCACTGCGCCACGCCCAGCAGCTGGCCGCCGGAGCAGGCGCCACCCTCAGCTGGTTCTGCGGCCCGCCGGGCGCGGGCAAGACCCACCTGCTGCAGGCCATCTGTGCCGGTGGGCACGAGGCGGCGCGGCGGAGTTACCTGCCGCTGCGCGAGGCGGCCGCGCTCGGTCCCGGGGTACTCGAGGGACTCAGCAGCCTCGATTGCCTGTGCCTCGACGATGTCGAGGCGGTAAGCGGGGACGGCGCCTGGGAGCGCGGCCTGTTCGCGCTGCTGCGCGAGTGCGAGGAGAACGGCGCGCGGCTCGTGCTGGCGGCGGCTGAGGCGCCGGGGCGTTTAACCTGGGCGCTGCCCGACCTCCGCTCCCGCTGTGCGGCGGGCGCCGTGCTGACGCTGCGGTTGCTCGATGAGCCCGGCCAGCAGCTGGCGCTCAGGCGGCGCGCCGAGCTGCGTGGCCTCGAGTTGCCGGAGGAGACCGTGCACTGGCTGCAGCGGCGCTTCCCGCGCGACATGCGCACGCTCTATGAGCTGCTCGACACGCTCGATGTGGCGGGCCTGGCGGCGCAGCGGCGCCTGACCGTCCCCTTCATCCGCGAGGTACTGGGTGCTTCAGCGCGACGCACGCAGCTGCACGGCGAGCACGGCGACGCGTCGCCCTAGCGCCTGCGCCAGCTGCCGCTCATCTGCATCCAGCTCCACCGTACCCGCGGCGCCACTTACGTGCGAGGCTCCATAAGGGGTACCGCCGCGGCGTGTCTCATGCAGTGCCCGCTCGCTGTAGGGGAGACCGACCAGATACATCCCGTGGTGCAGCAGCGGCAGCATCATCGAGAGGAGCGTGCTCTCCTGGCCACCGTGCAGGGTCTGCGTGGAAGTGAATACGCCGGCGGGCTTGCCTGCCAGCGCGCCGCTGATCCACAGCGCGCCAGTGCCGTCGAGAAAATGCTTGAGCGGCGCCGCCATGTTGCCGAAGCGGGTCGGACTGCCGAGCAGCAGCCCGGCACACTCGCGCAACTCCTCGAGCGTCGCGTAGGGAGCACCCGCGGCTGGCACCTGCGCCGGGGCCAGCTCGTTGGCGGCGCCGACCGCGGGCACGGTGCGCAGCTTGGCGCTGGCGCCGCTGACGGACTCCACGCCCCGGCAGGCTTGGCGCGCGAGCTCAGCCGTCGCGCCGCTGCGTGAGTAATAGAGGACCAGAATCTCGGTCATGGCGCTCCAACATCTCCGACACGCGCCTGGCAGGTTGCCACAAAAGGCGGGTGCCATCATCTGCGCGCGTCGCGCGCGAAGCCGGTACTATGCATGCAGGCGGCGCGGCTAAAAACAACGCGGATGGTCTGCAAGAAGTGTCTCGTGGGCGGGCGGGTGCAGGGCGTGTTCTACCGCGCCAGTGCGGCGCGCCGCGCGCGCGAACTCGGCATCAGCGGCTACGCGCGCAACCTCACCGACGGCCGCGTGGAAGTGTTGGCATGCGGCAGCGCGCAGGCGGTCGAATCCTTCATCGGCTGGCTGTGGGTCGGACCCTCGGGCGCCAAGGTGAATGCGGTCGAGGTGCTGGAGATGAAGGCCGAGGAACAAGATGAGCCGCAGGGTTTTTTCACGGCGTAAGCCGCGCATGCGCGCCGGCAGCCTCGGCGTGCTCGCCGCGGTGCTGCTGCTCGGCGCCGCGGCGGCGCAGCCGCCGCCCGAGGAGGGTCCGCCGCCGCAGCCGGCGGCTCCGGCTGAGACGCCCCCCGTTCCCGCGGCCGGACCACCCCCGCCCTCAGCCGAGGCAGAGCCTGCCCCCGCTGTGGCGCCGCCGACCGCGCCGGTGGTGCCGCTGCACCGCGTGCCGCGCCGCTCGCGCCAGGCGTGGGTTGCCGCCGCCAATCCGCTCGCGGTGGATGCGGGGATCGAGATCCTGGGGCAGGGCGGCAAAGCGCTCGATGCCGCGGTAGCCGTGCAGGCGATGCTGGGCCTCGTCGAGCCGCAGAGCTCCGGGGTGGGCGGCGGCGCCTTCCTGGTCTACTACGACGCGGGCAGCGGCAAGGTCCTCACCATCGACGGCCGCGAGACGGCGCCGGAGGGGGCGCGGCCGGACATGTTCCTCGATGAGCACGGCCGCCCGCTCTCGCTCGTCGAGGCGGTGCGCAGCGGCCGCTCCACCGGCGTGCCGGGCGCGATAGCGATGCTGCACACCGCGCACGCCAAGCTCGGCGCGCTGCCGTGGAAGAGCCTGTTCGAGCCCGCCATCCGCGCCGCCACCCGTGGCTTTGCGGTGTCGGCACGGCTGGCGATGTTCCTCGGCGAGGGTTCGCCGTTTCCGCCCACCAATGAGATCCGCACGCTCTTCTCACGGCCCGACGGCGAGACGCTCACCGAGGGCGACGTGTTCGTCAACACCGAGTACGCCCACACGCTGGAGCGCCTGGCGGCCGAGGGACCACGCGCGCTGTATCAGGGCCCCATCGCCGCGGCGATCGTCGGGGCCACCCACCAGCCCCCGCTGCCCGGGTCGATGACGCTGAAGGACCTGTCCGGCTTTCGCAGTCGCTGGAGCGAGCCGCTGTGCCGGCCGTACCGCGGCTTCAGCGTATGTGTGCCGCCACCGCCCTCGAGCGGCGTATCGCTGCTGCAGATGCTGGCGATCCTCGAGCACACTGACATCGCCACGCGCGGACCTAACGATCCACAGGCCTGGTTCCTGTTCGCGCAGGCGAGCCGCCTCATGTACGCGGATCGCGACCGCTACGTGGCGGATCCGAGATTCGTGCACGTCCCGGTGGAACGTCTGCTCGACCCGCGCTACCTCAAGAAGCGGGCGCAGCTGATCGGTACGCACGCCGGCGCGGCGCCCGCCCCGGGAGACATCCCCGTCTCGCGCGGGCGCGACGCCACCAACGAGGCGGCCGGCACGAGCCACTTCGTCGTGGTCGATGCCGACGGCGACGTGGTTTCGATGACCACCACGGTCGAGTCAGTGTTCGGCTCGGGCCGCACCGTGGGCGGCTTCGTGCTCAATAACCAGCTGACGGATTTCTCCTTCGTGCCAAGCTCTGGTGGCGCACCCGTCGCCAACGCCGTACGTGGCGGCAAGCGGCCGCGCTCCTCGATGGCCCCGGTCATCGTGCTCGACCACGGCGGCAACTTCGTGGCCGCGCTCGGCTCGCCGGGCGGCTCGGCGATCCTCGACTACAACGCCAAGACGCTCGTCGCGCTGCTCGCCTGGCATCTGTCGCTGAAGCAGGCGATCGAGCTGCCCAACCTGATCGCGCGCGGTGACAATTTCACCGGCGAGACCGGGCGCTTTGCGCCGGCGGTCGTGACCGGCCTGCGCGAGCGCGGCATCGAGCTCAAGCCCGGGCACGCGGAGAACTCCGGCCTGCACGGGGTGGTGCGCCACGCCGATGGCACCTACGAGGCCGCCGCGGACTCGCGCCGCGAGGGCGTAGCGCGCATGATCGTGCCGGCGCAGGCGCGCGCCCGGCGCGCCGCCGCCTCCTAGCTCAACCGCGGGTGCTGCGCGGCGCAAAGCCGAGATCGTCGGCCCCGGCCCAGCGGCTCCAGCGCCCGATCACCAGATCCGGGTAGTCGCGGCGGCCGATACTGCCGTTGTAGCGCGCCAGCGCGCGGCGCACATCGTTGCGCTCATACACCAGGTAGAAGCGCAGGATGGCGCACCCCATGCGGATGTTGGGCGCCACGCGCACCAGCTCGTAACGGTGCAGTCCCAGTCGCTCGGGCCAGAACGGCATGACCTGCATGAGTCCGACCGCCCCGGCCCGCGACACCGCCCAGCGGTCGAAGCGACTCTCCACATCAATCAGCGCCATGACCAGCCCGGGCGGCAGGCGCGCTTCGCCGGGGCGGTGCGTCTCGCAGTACACCTGCTTGAGGATGTCGAGCCGCTCCTCTTTCTCCCGCACGATGCTGCGCAGGCGCGGCTCCATCAGCGTGTACCAGACGGCCGAATCGTATTGGTCGGTGAAGCATTGCGCCTGGGCGATCGCGCGCTGCACGACCTCCTTGAGCTCCGGGTCGCGCTGTCCGTCGGCGCGCACGGCGACGCTGGCCAGCACGGCGATCGCCGCCGCCGCCAGGATGCGCGGCGCGCGGCTAGGTCTGCAGCCGCGTACGGATGAAGCCGAGTGCCTCGGCAAGGGGAAACTCGCGACTCGTCGTCTCGCGGCGCTGGCGGTATTCGAGCTGCCCGCCCTCGAGGCCGCGCTCTGCCACCACCACGCGATGTGGTATGCCGAGGAGTTCGGCGTCGGCGAACTTGACTCCAGGACGGACGTCGCGGTCATCGCACAGCACCTCGATTCCGGCCGCCAGCAGCTCGGTGTACAGCCGCTCGCTGACCTCGCGAACGCGCGCGGACTTCGCCAGGTTGAGCGGTACGAGGATCACTTGGAAGGGCGCGATCGGCGCCGGCCAGATGATGCCGCGCTCATCGTGATTCTGCTCGATCGCGGCGGCGACCACGCGCGTCACCCCGATGCCATAGCAGCCCATGAGCAGCGGCACGTCGCGGCCCGCCTCATCCAGCACACGGGCGTTCATCGGCTCGCTGTACTTGCGTCCCAGCTGGAAGATGTGGCCGACCTCGATGCCGCGTGCGAGCTGCAGGCGCCCGCGTCCACTCGGGCTCGGGTCACCGGCCACCACCTTGCGCAGATCGGCGGCGGTGGGGGGCGGCACGTCCCGCCCCCAGTTGACGCCGCTCAGGTGCAGGTCCTTCTCGTTTGCGCCGCACACGAAATCCGCCAGCGCAAGCGCGGCGTAATCGGCGTACACGGGGCAGCGCAGGTCCTGCACGCCGACGTAGCCGGGCTCCGTGCCGCTCACAGCCTGCACCTGTGCGGCGCTCGCCATGCGCAGCGGGCTCGCCACGCCGGGCAGTTTCTGCGCCTTGACGGCGTTAAGCTCATGATCGCCGCGCAGCACCAGCGCGATCACCGCGTCCCGCTCGCCCGCGACCAGCAGGGTCTTCAGGCAGCGCGTCGGCGCCACCCCGAGCAACGCGGCGACATCGGCGATGGTGCGCGCGCCGGGGGTGGACACGCGCCGCAGTGGCTCGCGCGGCGCGGCCGGCGGGGCGCTCTCCGGCAAGGTCGCCGCGGCCTCGAGATTCGCCGCGTAGTCATCGGCGTCGGAGAACACGATCGCGTCCTCCCCCGAGGCCGCCAGCACGTGAAATTCCTGCGACACGTCCCCGCCGATGGCGCCCGAGTCGGCGCGCACCGCGCGGAAGGAGAGGCCCATGCGCGTGAAGATGCGCGTGTAGGTCTCGGCCATCACGCGATAGGTTGCGCCGAGTGAAGCCTCGTCCAGGTGAAAGGAATAGGCGTCCTTCATGATGAATTCCCGCGCGCGCATCACCCCGAAGCGCGGCCGCACCTCATCGCGGAACTTGGTCTGGATCTGGTAGAAGTTAACCGGCAGCTGGCGGTAGCTCTTCAGCTCCCGTCGGGCGATGTCGGTGATGACTTCCTCGTGCGTGGGTCCCAGCACGAAATCGCGCTCGTGCCGGTCCTTGAGGCGCAGCAGCTCCGGGCCATACTCACGCCAGCGCTGCGATTCCTGCCACAGCTCCGCCGGCTGCACCACCGGCATCACCAGTTCGAGCGCGCCGGCGCGATCCATCTCCTCGCGGATGATGTGCTCGACCTTGTGCAGCACCCGCAGGCCGAACGGCAGCCAGCTGTAGAGGCCGGCCGCCAGACGGCGGATGAGGCCGGCGCGCAGCATCAGCTGATGACTGAGGATCTCCGCCTCCGCCGGCGTTTCCTTCAGCGTGTTGATCGGGTACTGGGAGAGTCGCATCGCGGTGCGCGCGCCGGGCAAAGCTGGCATCTTAACAGGAGCCCCCGATAAGATGGCCGGCGTGAGCCAGGAGCTATCTGATCCGCTGCGACCCCGCCGCAAGGGCATCTATCTCCTGCCCAACCTGCTCACCACCGGCTGTCTGTTCTCGGGTTTCTACGCGGTGGTGGCGGCGATAGACAAGCACTTCGCCCACGCCGGACTCGCGGTGTTCATCGCGATGGTGTTCGACACCCTCGACGTGTTCACCGACCGCCTCACGCACACCGAGAGCGCCTTCGGCAAGGAGTACGACAGCCTCGCCGACATGGTGGCCTTCGGAGTCGCGCCGGCGATCGTCTCCTACCAGTGGGGGGTGGTGCGCATCACTGAGTACGGTCATTCCTGGGGACGCTTCGGCTGGCTGGCATGCTTTTTCTATGCGGTCGCGGCGGCGCTGCGTCTGGCGCGCTTCAATGCGCGCGCGCCGAGCGCCGACAAGCGCTACTTCGAAGGCCTGCCGAGCCCCTCGGCGGCCGCCATCGTCGCCGCGTTCGTGTGGTTCTTCGCCGACTGGCACGAGCCGGGGCTCACCGGCCTCGTGGTCGCCTTCGCGGTCACCGCCATCGCCGGTGCGCTCATGGTGAGCCGCTTCGGCTACCCGAGCTTCAAGCAGTTCGACCTCGACAAGCGGGTGCGCTTCGTTTACCTGCTGCTCGTGCCGCTCACGTTCGTGCTCATCGCCATCGATCCGCCGACCATGCTCCTGTCGGTGTTCGGCACCTACGCCCTGTCGGCGCCGGCGCTGTGGGCCGGGCGCCGGGTGCGGCGGCTGTGGCGCCCGGTGGCGCGGAGCTGACGATGCACGCGGCCCGGCAGCGCGAGTACCTGGCGGCGCTCGGCATCGAGCTGTGGCAGCCGCGCGTCGCGGGCGGCGCGACGGCTCCCGCGCCCGCGGCGCCGGCGCAGCCGGACCCCTCTGGCGGGGAGTGGGAGACGCTGCGACGCGAGGTGCGCGAGTGCCGGCGCTGTGCGCTGCACACCACGCGCACCAACGGGGTGTTCGGGGTCGGGCCGCTGCGCACGGACTGGCTGGTCATCGGCGAGGCACCCGGGGCGGAGGAAGACCGGCGCGGGGAACCTTTTGTCGGCGCCGCCGGACAACTACTCGATGCGATGCTCCGCGCGATCGGACTCGACCGCGGGAGCAATGTGTACATCGCCAACGTGCTCAAGAGCCGCCCACCGCATAACCGCGACCCGAAGCCGGAGGAGGTCAGCGCCTGTCTGCCCTTCCTCGTGCGGCAGATCGCGCTGCTGCAGCCCAAGATCATGCTCGCGGTGGGGCGCATCGCCGCGCAGAACCTGCTCGCCACCGATGCACCGCTCGCGCGCCTGCGCGGCCGCGTGCACCGTTTCGGTGATACGCCCCTGGTGGTGACGTATCATCCCGCCTACCTGCTGCGCACGCCCGGCGACAAGCGCAAGGCGTGGGAAGACCTGAAGTTCGCCCGCAATGTTTATCAGCAACTCCTCCAAGGTGTCCCGGCCGATGGCCACCGCGCCTGAGCTGCTCGACGCCACCGCGGCGCTGATACGCGGCATGCGCGCCAGCGATGTGGCGGAGGTGGTCGCGATCGAGCGCGCTTCCTACCAGTTTCCCTGGAGCGAGGGCATCTTCCGCGACTGCCTGCGAGTCGGCTACGTGTGCCGGGTGCTGTGCGCCGAGCGTCAGGTCATCGGCTACGGCGTCATGAGCATCGGCGCCGGCGAGGCGCACGTGCTCAACTTGTGCGTGGCCGAGGGCTGCCGCTGTCGCGGCGGGGGCCGGCGACTGCTGCTCGGTCTGCTCGAGCGGGCGCGCACCGCCGGCATGGCCGAGGCCTTCCTCGAGGTACGACCCTCCAACACCAACGCGATCCGCCTGTACCTCGCGCTCGGCTTCGAGCAGGTCGGGATGCGACGCGGCTATTACCAGGCACCGGGAGGCCGCGAGGACGCCGCGGTGCTGCGCCTGGCGCTGCGCGGCAGCGCGCCGCCACCCTAAGCGCGGAGCGCCGATGCCGGAGCTGGCCGCCGCAATCGATCGGCGACGCACCTTTGCGATCATCTCGCATCCGGATGCGGGCAAGACCACGCTGACCGAGAAGCTGCTGTTGTTCGGCGGCGCGATCCAGCTGGCGGGCACGGTCAAGGGGCGCAAGGCGGCGCGCCACGCCACCTCGGACTGGATGCGGCTCGAGCAGCAGCGCGGCATCTCGGTCACCTCCTCGGTGATGCAGTTCCCGTATGCGGATTGCATCGTCAACCTGCTCGATACGCCCGGCCACGAGGATTTCTCCGAGGACACCTACCGCACCCTGACGGCGGTCGATTCGGCGCTGATGGTCATCGACTGCGCCAAGGGCGTCGAGGAGCGCACCATCAAGCTGATGGAGGTGTGCCG
>JAFAPI010000159.1 GCA_019247195.1 Gammaproteobacteria bacterium | reverse complement strand
GACGCCTTGATCCGCGAGCGCGTCACGCCAGGTGTCCGGGCGCGTGATATCGGCGATTACGACCCGGATGCGGCGCGCAAACGGGGCGAAATACTGCTGCGCAGCCTCATCCAGCGGATACGAGTCCAGAATCACCAGGCGTGCCTCGGCTTCGACTTCGAGCCAGTGCCGCGCGAGCACGCTCATCACGAATCCGGTCGCACCCGTCACCAGCAAAGTCTTCATGGCTCACCTCCCTCCTTACAGCGGAAAATCCAGCAGCAGCTGCAGGAGCGCGTCAGCGCCGAGCGCGAAATCCTCGAGCGCCATCGCTTCGTCGGGGTTGTGACTGCCGTGCTGGTTGCGCACGAATATCATGCCGCAGGGTATGCCCATCTTGGCGAACACGGCCGCGTCGTGGCCGGCGCCGCTCGCCATCTCGTACGGCTGGGCCAGCAGGCCGAGGAGGCGCGCGCGCAAGCGCCGGTCCATGACCGCCGGCGGTGAGTCGCTGGTGGCCCCGAGTTCGAATGTCACCCGGTACGCATCACCGATGCGCGCCGCGGCCTCGCGCGCGCTGGCGGCGACCTCGTCCAGGGTCGCCGGCGACAAAGCGCGGATGTCGAGCACGAAATGCGTCTCGCCGGCGATCTTGCTCGGGCCGTGCAGCGCAGGGTCGGTGTAAAGTTCGCCCGTGGTGAGCACCAGGTCTGCGCCGGATCCGCACTGCTGCAGCCAGACGCTCTCCATGTGATGCAGCAACGCCACGGTGGCGGCAACCGCATCGCGGCGGTAGGGTCGGTCGACGGCGCCGGAATGCGCGTAGGCCCCCAGGCAGCGGGCGTTGCGAAAGCGCGTGCAGCCGCGGATGCCGCTCACCACCGCGACCGGCAGCTCCCGTGCCACCAGGGTCGGCCCTTGCTCGATGTGCAGCTCGAGGTACGCTCTGATCGCGGCCGGGTCCAGCAGCGCACGTCGTTCGCGGATGGGAGTCGGGTCAAACCCCTGCTCGCGCAGTGTGTGCTCGAGGCTCTGGCCATTGTCAGAGCGGGTGATGGCGAGACAACCAGGGTCAAGCAGGCCAAAGGCTCCCGCGCTGCCCAGGTACGCAACGTCAAACCATGCGGACTCCTCCGCGCGGATCGCCATGATGGTGAGGTCCACGTCGAGCCGCACTCCTGCCTGCTGCAGACCCGAGGCGATCGCCAGGCCGGCGACGACCCCCGCGGCGCCATCGTAGTTACCACCCTGCGGGACGCTGTCGAGGTGCGAACCCATGAACACTGCAGCACCGGCGCGGTCGCGGCCCGGCAGGGTCATGCGCAGGTTTCCGATCGGATCCACGGCGATCTCGAGCCCGATCGCCTGCGCGGCCCCCCGTATCAGGTCGTGTGCCGCCTGTTCCCCGGGGCCGTAGCTGTCACGCACGATTCCACGTCCACGACGCGAGCTGCGGTCCAGAGTGGCGAACAACTCAGCGGCGAGCGCGAGGTCGGGTTGCGGAGCGCCGGACATAGGGCTGGTACGAGGTGCTCAGGCGCCGGGGTCTCTATACTTCGAGTCCGTATCGCAGGCGCGGGATCGGGGTCATGGCCAGTCTACTCGCGGGCAAGACCGCTGTCGTCACCGGTGGCAGCTCGGGCATCGGGCGCGCCATCGCCGTCAGTTTCGCCGCGGAGGGCGCCAACGTCGTCATCGCCGACATCACCGAGCGACCGCTCGAAGGCGGTGAGACGACCCTGGCGCTCATTCGCACCGCAGGCGGCGTGGCCTCCTTCGAGCGCACTGACGTGGGCCGCTGGCAGGACGTGGACGCCCTCATCGGCAGTGCGGTTGCCCGCCATGGGCGCCTCGACATCATGGTGAACAACGCCGCCACCTACTCGGGTACTGCCCTCCTGGAGACCGAGGGGACGCAGTGGGAGGACGTCCTGCGCGTCAATCTCACCGGCATCTTCAACGGCTGTAAGCGGGCGGTGCAGCAGATGATCACCCAGGAACCGCGGGAGGAAGTGCGCGGGCGACTCATCAACCTCGGCTCGCAGCAGGGAATCGTCACCTCACCAGGGGATCTGCCCTATGGGGTCAGCAAGGCCGGTGCGATCTACATCACACGTCAGATCGCGGTCGATTACGCTGCGCAACTCATCGTCTGCAACTGCATCTCGCCGGGCAAGATCGTCACCGGCGCCGGTGGCCTGGCCAAGGACCCCGCGCGCCTCGAGTATCAGCGGCGGCGCACGCCGTGGCCGCGCTTCGGGCGGCCCCAGGATGTCGCCAACGCGGCCGTGTTTCTGGCCAGCGATAAGGCGAGTTTCATCACCGGTTCCAATCTGGTCATCGATGGCGGCTGGCTCGCCGGCTGAGCCGGACTGGTCCGCTCAGCGGTTCTCGATGGCGTAGACCTTGCCGCGGTAGGGCGAGCGATCGAGCTGATCGAGCGCCATCACGTACACGGTGCGCTCATCGGGGCTCAAGGCAAGATTGGGAACACCGGGGGAGGGAAGCTTGAGCGTCCGGCGCAGCGTCCCCGTATCGTCCACCACGAAGATGGTGCCCGCGAGCGGCGCGTGCACATCACGCGGATTTTGGCCAATGTAGAGTAAACCGTGCGAATCGATCTTCACACCATCGGGGTAGATGGGTCCGACATTGCCGGTCAGAGTGTCCAGGTTCAGAAACACCCGCCGGTCGGCAAGCGTTCCGTCTGCCTGGATGTCGAACTGCAGTAGCCGATGCTCCTCGGTCTCGATCGCATAGAGGATGTGACCGTCGTTCGATACCACGATGCCGTTCGCGCTGTGCACCTTGTCGGCCTGCTGAGTGATGGTGCCGTCCGGCGCGAGGTAGAAGATCTTGCCGTCGATCACCGGCCCGGGCGCGGTCCCCGAGCAGGTGAAGTACATGCCGCCACGATGATCGGGCGCGAAGTCGTTGGGGCCCACAAAGGGGTGACCGTCACGGTCGTGGGTGTAGGGGGGCAGATCCTTACCGTCGGCCGAAATATGGCCGATCGTTCCATGGTCGTAGCAGGTCACGAGGAACTCTCCCCGCGGGGTGGCGATCACCGCGGACGGCCCGCAGCCCGGCTGCTGCCAGAAAACGCGGTTCTTGGCGCCATCCCAGGTCATGACGGCATTGCGGTCGTATTCGACGTAGTACAGCTTGCCGTGGTACCACACCGGTCCCTCGGCGAAGTGCGCATCGTCGTTGAGAACCCTCGGCTCGGCCGTGGCCGAGGTCGCGGCGAGCGCGCCGAGCAGGCACGGGAGCAGCAGGATCCGTGGTGACATCGTTCTTCCTTTCAGGGGCGCGCGTAGCTCACCGCACGTGCCATCTCCGGCACCACCGTGCGGGCGGCCATGAAGAAGTGCCAACTGGCCCAAAAGCCCGTCGGGGCCAGGACGAGCAACGCCCAACGCAGCGAATGCGCATCGGCTCCATGCGTGCCGCCGAACCAATCACTGAGGAATCCCACCACCTGCACCGCGACGATGAGGTTGAACAGGTTGCCCACCAGCACCGACCAGGCCGTGAAACTCGAGCGCATATGGCTTGGTGCCAGATTCAGCACCAGCGCCATGCACGGACCAATGAAGAAATAAATGGCCGGTATGTACGCCCAGAACATGAGCCGTGCGAGCCAGAGCGAGTGGGTCCAGTAGGCGACGATCGAGGGGATGGTGGCGCAACCGACGACCCAGAACAGCACCCACAGGACCCGGCGCGGATCAGCCATGAACGGCCGTGACATGAGCCAGGCCGCGCCCGCCGTGGCCATCATCCCGCCGACCAAGTGTATCTGCCCGGTGAGTGCGCCGGCTTGGGCGACGTTCAACCCGTAGCTGCGCAACAGGAAGGTCGGGGTCCACCAGACCAGTCCCCAACCCCAGAGGCTACATACGCCGCTGCCCATGATGACGTGGAAGGCGGCCCGCTGCCGCCAAAGAAAGCCGAGCGACTCGGAGAAGGAGGCTTTGTCATCGCCCGTCACGGCATCGAGCCGCCCGCGCCTTGGCTCTCGAATGGTGAGATAGACCAGCAGCCCGACGAGGATCCCCGGGAGCCCGAGAGCGTAGAAGGCGCCGCGCCACCCGTACGCCTCGGCCACGGCGCCGGCCAGATCCGCGCCGAGCCAAGCGCCGAGCGGAGCTCCCAGCGCGTAGATGCTGAGGGCCATCGGACGGCGTTCGGCCGGAAAGCAATCCGAGACGATAGAGGTCGCGGTCGGGGTACCACCGGCCTCCCCGATACCGACCCCGATGCGGCTGCTGAGCAGTTGCAGGTAGGTCCGGGACAGACCGCACAGCACCGTGAATCCGGACCAGAGCAGCAGCGAGGCGCCGAGGATGTTGCGGCGGTTCGAGCGGTCCGCCAGCCAGGCGATGGGGATGCCGCAGGAGACATAGAAGAGGGCGAGTGGCACGCCGGTCAGGAAGCCGGCCCCGAGGTCGGTCAGCTTCAACTCCAGGCGGATGGGTTCAAAGACCGTGGTGACGACATAGCGCGCAGCGATGTTGAGCGCGTATACCAGGCACATGACGATGAGCACGTACCAGCGCTGCAGCAGCGATGCGGCCTCATCCTGTGCGCCCGCGAGCGCGCGGCTGCTCAATCGGCTTCACCTCGTTCGGGAACGCTGCCGGTCTTTCCTGCAGTCGGCGCGGCGGGGGCGTGTGGCCGCGGCGTCCTCAGCGCGCACCCTCTCGGGTGCCGCGAATCGCCTGAGGTAATTGACCAAAAATCTTCGGGATGCTAATGCTTACCGAGTATGCAGCGCGGCATGGGGCGTTGCAATGCATGCGGTCCGTCGTTGCGGCGACGTTCCCGCGAACTTTAGAAACTCCGAACGAGCGCGGTGCAACCCAACGCAGATGCTGCTGCGGCTGCGCATGCGGCGGACACGGGTCAAGGGGAGGATCCGCCAATGAAGATCAATCACCAATGCGCGCGTGCAGTGGCCGCGATCCTCGGTACTCAGGCCGGTGGACTCGCCTATGGGGCAGTCGCGGACACCGCGAATGAAGCGCCGACGGTCGGCATCCAGGAAGTGGTCGTCACCGCTCAGCGGCGCAGCGAGAACGCGCAGGACGTGCCGATTGCCATCCAGGCATTCACAGCCGACACGCTCAAGGAACTGAAGGTCACCAACTTCGATGACCTGGTCCGCTACCTGCCTAACGTGTCGGCGCCTTCCGCCGGGCCCGGACAGGATCAGGTCTTCATGCGCGGCCTCAGTTCGGGCAGCGTGGCGACACAGTCCGGCGGCTCGATCAGCGGCTTCCCCAACGTGGCCATCTACCTCGATGATCAGTCCGGCCAGCTGCCCGGCCGCAATCTTGACGTGTATGCCGCGGATCTGGAGCGGGTCGAAGTGCTCGAGGGGCCCCAGGGGACACTGTTCGGTGCCGGCGCACAGGCCGGGGTGATCCGCTATATCACCAACAAGCCGAAACTCAACGTCGTGGAGGGCGCGGTCACCGGTGGCTACAGCACCACCGCGGGTGGCGATCCGAACAGCGACATCACGGCGGTCCTGAACCTGCCCGTGTTGCCCGACCGGGTCGCGCTGCGTGGCGTGGTGTACAACGATCGCCGCGGCGGCTACATCAACAATGTGCCGGCCACCTTCACCCGCGAGCCGAGCGACAACGGCATCCACTATGCCAATTTCCCCAGCGGTTGCGGTCCGAATTCGCCCCCGCTTGGCGGGCCGCCGTGCCAGGTCCCGCCCGGTTCGCCGGTCATCAACAATGCGGGGCTGGTTAACAACGCGATCAACCCGGTCACCTATCAGGGGGTGCGGCTGTCGGGTCGCTGGGCCGTCAACGATGCGTGGGAAGCGCTGCTGGTTCAGAGCTATCAGGACATCGACGCGCGTGGGGTCTTCTACCAGATGCCCTTCAGCTCCGACGGCGCACCGCTGCCGAAGCAGTCGGTCACCCTGTTCAATCCTTCCTATAACAAGGATCGCTTCGAGAATACCGCGCTGACCATCGACGGCAGGGTGGGGAGCCTGCGGCTGGTATATGCGGGGTCGTACCTGGTGCGCAATTTCGACACGGTCCAGGACTACACCAATTACGCGCGCGGTCTGTACGCGGATTACTACCAGTGTCGCCACGGCGCCGAGCCGCAGCATGGTCTCGCCGCCTATTGCTATTCCCCGGCTACGACCTGGACCGAAGTCGAGCGCAACACTCACCAGAGCCACGAGCTGCGTCTCAGCACCCCCGATGAGTGGCGGTTGCGCGGCATCGCGGGCGCCTTCTGGGAGGACCTGCGCATCTACGACCAGCTGAACTGGAACTACAAGACGCTGCCGCCGTGCACGGCGAGCGTCCCGTTCGGGTGTCTGACCAACATCGGACCCCCGGCGGGCGCGAGCGTCAACGATCCGAGCACCCGCGGCGACAATACGGCCTTCTTCAACGACGTGAAGCGCGGGTACCGACAAAAGGCTCTGTTCACCTCTTGGGATTTCGACCTGGTACCCAAGGTCCTCACGGTGACCGCCGGCACGCGCTATTACCACTTCGATAACGTGGAGAAGGGTGCGGTCGTGGGTAGCTTCGACGGCCCGGGTTGCTACGAAGCAGGTCCGGCGCCGTGCCTGAACGTCGCCACCAACATTGACAACGAGAACCTGCACACCACGTATAAGGGCTTCAAGAGCCGTGCCAATCTCACTTGGCACATCACCCCCGACGTGTTCGTTTACTACACCTGGTCGCAGGGCTTCCGGCCGGGAGCCTTCAACCGCAGCTCTGGGTGCTACATCCCCGACGCCGCCGGCACAAAGACCTATTGCTCGCCGCTGCCCTACGCCTCCGACTCGTTGACCAATAACGAGCTCGGCTGGAAGACAGAGCTCTTAAACCGCCGCGTGCAGTTCAATGGTGCCGTCTACCAGGAGGATTGGAAGAACGTGCAGGTCTCCTTCTTTCAGCCCGGCTTGCTGGGCAACGTGGGCTTTAACGCCAACGGGCCGGACTACCGGATCCGCGGGGTGGAGACCTCGGTCATCGCGGTTCTCACCGAGGGACTGACCGCGCAGGGGGCGGCTTCCTGGAACAGCAGTACCCAGACCAACTCGCCGTTCCTCATCGCCAACAATCCTATGCTGCTGGCCAATCCCGCCACGGCGGCCGAATACGGCCAACCGCTGACGAACATCGTCAACCCTTACGGCAACCCGGGCAGCCCCAGCGCGAACTCGCCGCCCTTTCAGTTCAATCTGCGCTTGCGCTACCAGTGGCTGATGAACAACTACAACCTCTATGCGCAGGCCGGGGCGGTGCACACGGCGCACTCCTACACACAGTCCGGCGCGAATCCCGCACTGTCCGTGAGTGGTGTGATCAACACCAACCAGCTGCGCTTCGAGACCCCCGGCAACACTCAATATGACGCTGCTCTCGGGGTGGCGAGGGATGCGTGGAGCGTCGATCTCTATGGACAGAACCTGACCAATGTGATCAAGAGCATCTATACGTCGACCGCGCAATTCGCGCTGCAGGAGGAGATCACCCGGCCGCGGGTCATCGGGGTCAAGCTCGGCTACCGGTTTTGAACGCCGCGGCGGACGCCGCCGGCGCGCGGTGCGCGTCGGATCAGAGCAGCCAGCGTCCACGCTGAAGAAGGCAAGATGACCACCAGAAGTTGTGGGGAGGCCGTGATGCAGCTCCTCGCGGCGTACGGCGTCGACACCGTGTTCGGCATGGCCGGCACGATGACCGTCGAGCTGTATCGCGGCATCGGCCGGGCTGGCATCCGCCACGTGCAGTGTCGGAACGAGCAGGGCGCAAGTCTGATGGCCGACGGCTATACGCGCGCGACCGGTAAGCCAGGGGTGTGCACGATCATCGCCGGGCCGGGCGTCACCAATGCCGCCACCGGCATTGCGCAGGCCTATTGTGACTCACAACCCATGCTGGTGCTGTCCGGCGGAACCTCCACGCTCACACACGGCAAAGGCTGGGGTGCAATCCACGAGCTCAATGACCAGGCTGCCGTCACCGCAGGCTTCACCGGGTTCAGTGCCATGGTGCGTTACCCGGAAGAGTTGCCGGAACTGCTGGCGCGTGCCTACGCGCTGTTTCGCGCGGGGCGCCCGCGACCGGTGCACCTGTCGTTACCGCGGGACGTCCTGCCGCTTCCCGTCGAAGCGGACTGGAGTGCCCGATCACTGCCGTCGAGGCCGATGCCCGATCCGGCCTCAATCGAGGCGGCCGCTGATCGGCTGGCGCGCGCGCAGCGGCCGCTGATTTTCGTCGGTGGCGGTGCGGTTGGTACGCGCGCGGCGCTCACCGCCCTGGCGGAAGGCCTCGGTGCGCCGGTGCTCGCCACTAATGCTGGCAAAGGAATTCTGCCGGACTCACACCCCCTGTCGCTCGGCTGCTCCGTGCTGCAGGCCGCGAGTCAGCAAGCGCTCGCCGAGGCGGATGTGGTCCTGCTGGTCGGCTCCGAAGTCGGGATGGGTGATCACTTTCTGCCGAAGCTCGAGATAGCGGGTGAGATCGTTCGCATCGACATCGACCTCGCTGAGCTCACCTCCATTTATGCGGCGGCCGTGCCCATCCAGGCCGACGCCGGCGCGGCGCTGCCTGCCCTGGCCGCCGCGCTAGGCAGGCGCACCCACGGCCGGGGGCGGGAGCAGGGGGTCGCTCGCGTGCGCGAGATCCGCGCGCGTAACGCGGCGCAGATGAGCGACCTGGAAAAACTCCACTCCCGTGTCTGGCGCACGCTACGCGCTGCGCTGCCCGCTGATGCCATCGTCATGGGGGACGCGTCCCAGCTCGTCTACACCGGCTGCTTCGCCATGCCGATGGAGGTGGAGCGCTGCTGGTACTACTCCGGAACCTACTGCGCGCTGGGTGCGGCCCTCCCCATGGCGGTCGGCGCCAAGATCGGAGCCGGCAGTCGGGCCGTGGTCGCCGTCGCGGGCGATGGCGGCCTGATGTTCACGATCAACGAGCTCGCGACCGCCGTGGAAGAGGGGCTTGCGCTACCGGTCGTCGTCTGGAACAACGACGCCCTGAAGGAGATCGTCGACCAGATGGACAAGCGGCAGATTCCGCGCATCGGCGTCGAGCCGCGGAGCCCTGATTTCGTCAAGGTGGCCGAGGGCCTCGGCTGTCATGGGGTGCGTGCCGCCAGCCATGAGCACCTGGCCGGTTCGATCCGCGAGGCGCTGGGTGCGGACCGCCCGACGCTCATCGAGGTGCGGCAGGACGCGTCCTGGCTCGCCGCCTAGGCGTGCGCCGCCTCAGCCCGGGTGCAGCGCGCGCGGTCGGCGCAGCTCGTTCTGATCGTTGATCACGTCGCGCGGCCGGTAAGGCGCCTCGAGATACGCCCGTTCCGATTCGTCCAGGCGCAAAGCGAGCGCCTGGTAGGCGACCTCCAGGTGCCACGGCTTCATGGCACCCACGATGGGCACGTTGGGGTAGGAACTGCCGGCGACCCAGGCGAGGGCGATGTGCGCCGGAGTCACCCCGCGGCGCACCGCAACCTCGCGCACCCGCCGCGCGATCTCCTGGTCGATCTCATCCCCGTAGTAGTCCTGATAGCGATCGTGCTCGGTGCGCTGCGTGGCGCCGTGGCGCGCGAGGAACCCCCGCGCCAGCGGACTGAAGGTCGTCAGGGCGATGCCCGCGTCCAGGCAATACGGAAACATCTCGCGCTCCTCTTCGCGGTAGAGGAGGTTGTACTGACACTGCATGTTCGCAAACGGCGTCCAGCCGTGCCGCTCCGCCAGATGATTCATCTTGGCAAATTGCCACGTGTACATGGTAGAGGCGCCCAGGTAGCGAACCTTGCCCGCCTGCACCGTGCGGTGCAGCGCCTCCATGGTTTCCTCAATTGGAGTTTCAGTGTCGAAGGCGTGGATCACATAGAGGTCTATGTAGTCAGTGCCGAGCCTCGCCAAGGAACGGTCTATCGAGGCGGCAATATGCTGGCGAGAGAGCCCGCGATCCCGCGGGTCAGCGCTCATGGGATAGAAGACCTTGGTGGCGAACACGAGGCGGTCGCGGGCGCACATCTTGAGCAGGTTGCGACCGACCACCTCTTCGTTGCGGCCCGTCGAATACCAGTCGGCCATGTCGAAAAAGCTGATCCCGACATCGAGCGCTTGCCGCAACAGCGGGACGGCGGCCGGCTCATCGAGTACCCAGCCCTTCCAGGCTGAGCTGCCCATCGACATGGTGCCGAGGCAGAGGCGCGATACCTTGAGGTCAGTGCGCCCGAAGGGAACGTATTCCATGAGTCCACGCGGCGGCCAGCGGTTTCAAGACGGGGCAATTCTGGCACGCCGCGCATCAAGGATGCAGCCCGCGCGGTGCGGTTGCGCGCGCGGCAGGGACCGAGCCGGACGCGAGGCTGCGCGCGCGGCTAGAGGCGGTACATGAAGCCGGCCTGCAGCGTGAGGCCGTAGAACTCGCGCTGGATGATCCGATTCTCCCCGGGACCTTCGGTGAACTTGAGCGGCGTGTTCGTGAGATTCTTGATGTTGAGGTACAGCTGGAAGGCGTCGTTCAGGTGGTATTGGCTTCCCAAGTCCACGCTCAATCGCTCCTGCGTCCACACATCGAGCGCGGCAGTGTTGCCGAGGCCAAAGATGTTCTTGCTCGTGTAATAGGCACCCAGCGTGACGTCCAGACCGCCGCGGTCGTAAAGGAGTTCCGCGTTCGCTGTATTGCGCGAGGTCGAAGGCAACATGGAGTCGCGCGATCCCGTCGTCAGCTGCGTCACCGGATCCGCCACCGGGACCTGGTAGCGCGAGTCCACCCAGGTCCAGTTGGCTGACACCCCGAGCCCGCTCCACAGGCCCGGCAGCGAGGTGAAGTGGTCGACGTAGTTGGTCTCGAACCCGTACAGGTGCGAAGTGCCAGCGTTGGCGAAACTGATGACGTGCACCAGACCGAGGTTACCTTCGGACTGCTGGCGCCCGACCTGCTGGCTCACATTCTGTACGATGTAGTTGCGGATATCCTTGGCGAACACGCCGGCGGAGAGGATGCCCGCGTGTGGCAGGTACTTCTCGAGGGCGAGGTCCAGCCCTGTCGCCGTGGTGGGCTTAAGGTTGGGATTGCCGGTGGTGATGTTTCCGCCGTTGTCGACGATCGTGGCGGCGGTGACCTGCTGGAAGCCCGGACGGGCAATCGTAGAGGACAGGGCAGCCCGCGCGATCAAGTTCGAGTCGATCTCGTAGCGCGCCTGTACACTCGGGAAGTAATTGGTGTACTTGCGGTCGCTCGAGACCGGACAGACGTGAACCGGGGGCGGGCCCGGCGCGAGGATGGGACACCCCGCGCTCTGGAGGGAACCAGAGGTGTCGGACGCGAAGCCCGCATAGGTCGCCTGGGTGCGCTCGATACGCAGGCCCGCCACGAGTCCGAGGCGGCCAAACCCGAACCGATACTGGCCATAGGCGGCGTACACGTCTTCCTTGTCGCGCACTGAGTAGAGAGTGTCCCCTACCGGGTCGGGACTGACGTTCCCGGCCGCCAGCGCCGCGGCGTAGAGGTCACGCAGCACCAACCCGTCGATCTGGGGTCCGTTGTTGTAGTGCCCCTTATAGAAGATCACGTCGGGGCCGAAAATCGCGCCTGACAGCGGCAAAGCCGGGACATTCGTGACACTGAGCGAGGTCTGATCGCCGGTCCTGGTGCGCAGGCGCGCGTTCACGCCGAGCTTGAACTGTTCCTCCGGCGTGTCGGTGAAGTGCACCGGAATGGCCAGGTTGGCGCCGATGCCCCACTCATGATCATCCGAATGCTGCGACTGGGTGCGCAGGCCGGTCAGCACGTAGCCGGCGGGGTCGGTCGGGTTTACCGCAACCGTGCCGTTACCCGCCGTCCCGGGCAGGACGGTAAAGACCGGCCAGTTCGGCAGGGTCGTGTTGTCGTACGCGACGTTGGCCTGCGCGGGGTTATCGAAACCCGAGTTGTAATCGTAGGGTTTGTAGTAGGTGCCCTTGGTATAGCCGACGTGGTAGTCGAGCAGGTTATCGCCGAAGCGGTTGCTGCCGCCGATCTCGGCGACCTTCGAGTCCAGGAACTCCTTCTCATCGCGCAGCGCCTTGGTGAAGGTGCCGATATCCAGCAGTCCGTTGGGGTTCGCGGGGTTTACGGTTGCAGCGCCGCTCAGGTTCCACAGCAGCCGGTTACGGATGACCGTCTCTGAGTAGCCCGCGTCGTAGTAACGCACGAAGTAGCGGCTGTTATCGTCGGGCTCGAAGCCGAGATCGACGCCGTAACCATGCCGCTCGCGGTGGTATTTATAGAAGCGTTGCTCGAAACCTGCCATGGCCTTGTCCGGGATGCCGCCGGCCTGGTTGTCGACGAACCCCGCCTCGGCATCGTCGATGCCGCGTCTATCGTCGTAGGTCGAAGCCGTGAAGAGGACGCTGAACGGCTGATAGCCGCCGCTGCCGCCGAAACGCAGTCCGGCGGTGCCGGCGAGGTCGGTGATCCAGGTGTGCCGCAGCAATTCCATGCCCGTGCCGACACGCAGATCCAGAAAGGGCTTGCCGTTGGGGGGCGCCGTGCGGGGCGTGATGTCAATCGTGCCACCAAGGGCTTCGGCATCCTGCTCCGGCAGGTTGGACTTGGTGACCTTGATGGCCCCCACGAAGCCGATGGGGATCGAGTCAAATGCGACTGCGCGGCCGGCTCCGGAGGGGGAGCTGTTGTTAGTGGGGGGCAGGCGCAGGCCGCCGAAGGTGGTGCTGTTGAGATCGGCATCGAGGCCGCGGATGTTGATATAGCGCCCCTCGCCGGTGTCAGTCTCCAGAGAAATGCCTGGCACGCGCCGAATCGCCTCGCCGGTATTCACATCCGGCAGTCGTTGCATCTCGTCGACGGTCGTCAGATTGATCAGGTTAAGCGCTTCCTCCTGCGCCGCACGCGCCAACTCGGGCGTCGTCCGCTGACCGAGCACGGTGACTTCCTGCAACGCGTCTGCTGGCCGGCCGGGTGGCCGTTCATCGGAGGAGGTGTCCACGGCCTCGACCGCCGCTTGTACTGGGATAGCGAGCATCACAGCGCCGACCCAGGACAAAAGGATCCCTATCGAGAATCTGAGTACTCGCGACATTGCAACTCCACCCGCTTTGTTTGGGAGGCGCAGCGCGGCTGCGCTGCGAGCGGCGTGAAGTTATGTCCCCGATGTTGCAGTCGAATGACACCGGCACGTTCTTTTGCGCGGCCTGCACCGAAGCGTGAGCGTGCGAGGCCGTCCGGCGTGTATGCTGAAGCCCCGCTTCCCGGCACATCCAGCGTGACTCGCCACTTAACGCACCGGAGGTCCGGCCTTGTGCTGCTGGCTGGGCTTTGCCTGCAAGGCAGCCTGGCCGCCGCATCCCCTTCTGCGACCAGCGCAGCGGTATCCCCGCCGCGGCAGAAGCTGGAACGCGTGGTCATGCTCAGTCGTCACGGCGTCCGAGCTCCGACCCTGACACCTGCGGAGGAGAGGAGGTTGACGGAACGCCCCTGGCCCTCGTGGCCGGTGGGAGCCGGCGAACTGACGCCCCATGGTGAGAGGGGCGAAAAACTCCTGGGCGGGTATTTTCACGCACGGTACGCGGCCTACGGTCTGCTGCCGTCCGGTTGTCCGCGCGCCGACGTTGTCTCGGTATGGGCGGACAATGCAGATCAGCGCACACGTGCGAGCGGGCAGGCACTGCTGGAGGGGATGTTCCCCGGCTGCGGGTTGCGCGCCCAGTATGCCCCGCTGGATGCACCGGATCCGCTTTTCCGCCCGGTGGAGGCCGGCCTGTGCACGCTGGACGTCGCGGCCGCCGAGCGTTCAGTGCTCAATCGGGTGCACGGCAATCTCGATGGGCTCGGCCCCCGATATGAGCGCGCCTTGCACGCTGCGGCGGGGTTGCTGGAAAACCCAGGGTTGCTGCAAGCACACAACACGCTGTCGGCCGGTAGTCGGGAATTGCGCTTGAGCGGGCCCCTGCCGCTCGTGGCCACGGCCGTGGAAGTCTTCCTGCTTGAGTATGAGGAAGGTCTACCCGAGCCGCAGGTGGGCTGGGGTGGCGCGGCAAGCGTGGATAGGCTGCGCGTGCTGATGCCCGCCCACGAGGTGTATTCAGAGGTAATGCGCAAGGATCCTTATCTCGCCGCAAGAAATGCTTCCCTGCTGGCGCGACGCATTCTCAAGTCCCTGCGCAGTCCGCAGCGAGTCACGGTCCTGATGGGCCACGACAGCAATATTTCGAATCTCGCGGGTCTTCTCGGAATGCGCTGGGGCTTGCCCGGCCAGCCGGACTCTACCCCACCGGGCGGTACGGTGGCCTTCGAGGTCTGGCGCGCGGCTGGCGGCGCGAAGTTGGTCCGCACGGTGTTTCTTTATCAGACCCCGGAGCAGCTGCGCACACTGCAGCCGCTGGACCTCGCGCATCCCGCGGGCAGCATTGCGCTGCACATTCCGGGCTGCGCGGATCGTAATGAGGGCGTCTGCACGCTCACGAAGCTGGGCGCGCGGCTTCAGTCCGCAGCAGCCCCTTGCCCGCTGCACTGAGCGCGGCAGGGCTCAGGGCAGCACGGGTGTGGGAGAGGTCGCTTAGGGCCGGACTTCGAGGCCGTTGTCTACGCTGCGGACGCCGTTGACACTCTGCGCAACGCGGGTCGCCTCAGACTTCATAGAAGAAGAGTCCACGAACCCACCCAGCTGGACGTTGCCATTGTTGACCTTGACCGTTATCTCACGCGCCTTGGTAGCCGGGTCTGCGACCAACGCAGCCTTTACGCGTGTCTTGAGCACCTCGTCACTGACCGCCTCTCCGAACGACCGGTCCGCGGTCTTCACCTCAAGGTTGTCCTGCACGCGGCGGACGCCTTTGGTATTACGCGCGATGCGCGAGGCGACCTGCCGCTCATCTGCGGAATCGACGAATCCAGTGAGCTGCACGACCCCCTCGTGGGTGTCCACCGCGATCTGGCGGGCTTTGGTCGTGGGGTCGATGGCGAGCGAGCTCTTGATCTTGGCAGTTATCGTCGCGTCATCGACGCGCTCGCCGACCGTTCGGTTGCCAGCGCAGCCGGCCAGGACGGCGACCAGCATGGAGCTCATGATCGAGATCGGAAACTTGGACATGGACATCCTCCAGCAGCCGCTCGCGCAACGCGAGCGCGACAGCACGGTACCGAGTGCCGGCGCTCAGCACCGTCGGTCCCGGACGCCATCGTTTGGCAGCGCCTTCCTCGGGAAGGGGGCCGCGGTCCTATGACGATGACACTAAAGTCCGAGCCAGATCTGCGCGTTCTTCGGTGGAGATATTCCAAGTGACGTCGCAACTGCTGCAATAAGCCTCGACGTCAGCGCCGGTGTCGAGCAACGCCAGCAGCTCCGCTGTGTCCAGGGCGGGCTGCTGACGTTCGCTGCCGCAACGTGGACACTCGGCTGAAAACTGCACGGACTGGGGCATCGGGCACTCCGGGATCGAGCCGGTATCAGCGAGTGATTGTAGGAAGCTTAGCGCAGGATGTGGCTTTGCGGCCCCCACGGGCGAGGAGGGTGGACTTGGTGTACTCGACCGACCGGACTAGGACAAGGGGCGGGGGCCCCGGCGGGCGCCTCATGGGGGCAGGGCTGCTCGCCTTCTGGATTGGCCTGATGCTCGCCGTCCGGCTGTACCCCGGCGAGTATGACTGGCGCTACATGACGATCTCGAGCTTGCTTTACCCGGACCGCAATCCGCGTGGCCATGCCTGGGGTCGCGGCGGGCTGGTCGTCTGCGCAGTGTGCGCACTATGGAGCTTGCTGCGACGCCGCAGGTCCCCGCTCGGTGCTGGCGCGCTCCTTCTCTCCACCGGGTACGGCTGCATGGCGTTGTGCGCGCTGCTGCCGTCCCCCTTTATGGGGGTGAGCCGGCTGCATGAGCTGCTCGCGCTGGTCGCCTTCATCCTGCTGTGCGCGGGGGTCAGCTGGATGACCTTTATGGTGCGCCGGGATGTAGCCGGTTCAGCAGATCGCCCGGTGGACTGGCTCGTGCCGCTAGGGGCGGCCGCCCTGCCGTTCGTGCCGGTGGTCTGCGCAGTGATCACACAATCTTATGCGAGTCGCGCCGGCTTCCCCTGGGTGAGCCTCGATTGGCGCGCGCGGGGAATATCCGTGATCTTGAGTTTTGCACTTTGGGAGTGGATCACCTGCGCCGTCTGCACCTTGTGTTTGCTCTGGCTGCTCGCGGGAGAACGCTCGTTGCAAAGAGTCGCGGGAGCAGCACCTTGATCCGGCTTGCGACGTTCCGCATCTGCGCGACGGGTTGGCACGCACGGCCCCACCTGCGAACACTCAGCAACCGAAGGTTCGCCGTGTCGCTGCGGTGCTTGAGTAGCCCGTTGGGCGGCTGCCAGAACACAATGTTTGTCGTGAGCCAAGCGGCGATCGCACGGGCACCGCTCCGCCGACCGCGAGCGCTCGCGCGAGCCGAGGCGCGCAATGTCCCTTGATATGATGGCTCGACTGCTGGTCCTGATACCCATCTCTTCCTTGCATCCAGAGTACGCCGCATGAAGATCGCGCTTATCAGAGCCACGCTAACGGATGCCCATCTCTGGATACCGCTTGCAGTGCTGGCGATCGGTATTCTGCTGCTCGTCGTACTTGCATGAGCACGGGCGCCGAGCAGGCGGGCGGCTACACTCTCCACGGGGTGGGCGTGCTCTGTGGCCTCGTCGCTGGCGCGTGGCTCGGTTCGGCGGAGGCGCCCACCAAACTGGTGGCCATCGGCTTCTCACCATTCATCGTGTCGCTGGGGATGGTGATGGGCGTGTTCGTGGCGCGCTGGACGGTGCCGGTCGCGCTTAAGGGCACCCGCTATGTCTGGGAGGACCTGCGCGAGAAGCCACATCTGGTCATCTGGGCGATCGTTGCCGGCATGCTGTGGGCGGTCGCCAACACGCTCACCGTGTTCGCCATCCGTGACGTGGGGCTGTCGATCGCGTTTCCGTTGTGGAACGTGAATAGCCTGGTGGGGGTGTTCTGGGGCTGGCTGCTGTTCAACGAGCTGCGGGGCGGTGCGAGCCGGGGTCGGCTTAAGGTCCTGATGGGCGCCGCCGCAATCGTGATCGGTGCCTGCGTACTCGCCTACGTCACCGCAGTCGGTGAGGCCCATACCCTGCGACGCAGTGCCGCACCGGGCGTCATCGCGGCGCTGGGTGCCGCACTTCTCTGGGGCACGATGTATATCCCCTACCGCAAGGCCTACCTCAGTGGCATGAATCCGCTCTCGTTCGTGACCGTCTTTACCGTGGGCGAGCTCGCCACGGTGTTCATCCTCGCGGCGTGTTTCGGCGGGGGCACGGCCAGGGTACTTATCTCGCTGCGGCAAGCAGAGCCGGCCATGTTCTGGCTCTTCCTCGGTGGTTTCTGCTGGGTGCTTGGAGACTTGTTCCAGCAATACGCGGCCAAGTACATCGGCATCAGCCGGGCCATCCCCCTCTCCAACACGAACCAACTGTGGGGCCTCGCTTGGGGCGTGCTGGTATTCGGTGAGCTCGCCAACATGACGCCTGCCGCGCAGACCCTGGTGGTGGTCGGCTCGCTGATCATGATCGGCGGCGCAGCCGCTATCAGCCTCGCGGCCGCGGCGCCAGAAGAGCAGCGGGAATGGCAGGCCGCGGTGGAGCGGGAGTGTCTGCGCTATGGCCTCGATCGGGAGCGCGTCGCCGCCTCGCTCGCCGGATGCGAATCCGCAGCCGCCCGCGGCCCCTGGCGCTGGTGGGAGCTACTCATCGTCGCCGCTGCAATTGCGATATTCGCCTGGTTAGGATGGCACGCGCGTGCCCAGGCAATCGTTGTCAATGCCGGCTGGCTGACGATCCTTGGTGCTGCATCGCTCGGGCTGCTCCTGGCCGGGGGGGTCACGCTGTGGAAACGCACTCGATTCTCCTGAAATCCGGGCCGGACTCGGTGGTGCCAGGGATCGCATGAATCCGCAGCTGGATCTCATCACCATCGGGCGCGTGAGCGTGGACCTGTACGGCCAGCAGATAGGCGCGCGGCTGGAGGACGTGTCGAGCTTTCTCAAGGCAGTCGGCGGGTGTCCGGCCAATATCGCCATTGGAGCTGCGCGCCTCGGGCTCAAATCGGCGCTCATCAGCCGCGTCGGCAACGAGCCGATGGGACGCTTCGTTCTGGAGCAGCTGCGCCGCGAAGCGGTCGATACGCGCGGCATGCATACCGACCCACAGCGCCTGACCTCACTCGTGCTGCTCAGTGTTCAGGACCAGGAGCGATTCCCCCTCATCTTCTATCGCGAGAATTGTGCCGACAGCGCCCTGGCCCCGGCCGACATCGACGAGGCATTCGTGGCCTCCTCGCGCGCCATCCTCGTAACCGGCACGCACTTCTCCATCGCCGACGCCGCGCGGGCGCAACGCAAGGCCATCGATATCGCACGAAAAGCAGGTCAGCGAGTCATTATCGACATCGATTATCGTCCCACCCTCTGGGGCATCGGCGGCCACGCCGGCGGTGAGAATCGCTACGCCCCCTCAGCGAGCGCCACGGCCGCCCTTCAGTCAGTGTTGCCGCACTGCGACCTGATCGTGGGCACGGAGGAAGAACTGCGCATCGCCGGGGGTGCCGAGGAGCTGTTGACGGCGATTGGGCGCATTCGCGAACACTCTCGAGGCATCATCGTCTGTAAGCGCGGCCCCCGCGGCTGCGTCGTGTTTCCCGACCGCATTCCCGCCCGCCTTGAGGATGGACTGGTGGCGGGCGGCATGAACGTCTCGGTTTACAACGTCCTCGGTGCCGGAGACGCGTTCCTGGCGGGATTCCTGCGCGGCTATCTGCGCGGTGAGTCGCTTGCGGAGAGCGCGCGCCTCGGCAATGCCTGCGGTGCCATCGCCGTGTCGCGCCTCATGTGCTCGGCGGAGTTTCCGACGTTGCCGGAGCTGAACCACTATCTCATGCGCGGCAGCGAGCACCGGGCATTGCGCGAGGATGACGCGCTCAATCACCTCCACTGGGTGACCACCCGCAAACCGGGTCCGGCGCAACTGTTTGTGTTCGCTGTCGACGATCAGCCAGCCTCTGAGGCGATCGGCGACCATAACGCAGCGGTGCGCGACCGAGCGGCGCAGCTGCCGATGCTCCTGCTCGAGGCTGCTGAGCGCCTCGCCGCCACGCGGCAGGGCGTCGGCGTGTTGCTGGCCCCTGTTGCGGGAAGCGGGGCTTGGTCGCATGCGCGCCGCGGCACGCTGTGGCTCGCCCGCCGCGTCGAGCGCCCGGCCTCGCACCCACTGCAGTTTCACGGGGCGGCCAGCCTGGCATCGCGCCTCAACGAGTGGCCGGCCCAGGTTGCCGCGGCGTGTCGCTGCCTGTTCTACCCGGGAGAGCCGGCCGCGCTCAGATTGGCCCAGGAGCGAGAGCTGCTGCGTCTGGCGGCGAGCTGCCGCGCCCAGCATCGCGAGCTGCTGCTCGAGATCCCGGTCGTTGCGGCGGGCGGTTCAGGCGAGAACACCGCGCAGGTGCTCGCACGGCTGTACGAGATCGGCGTGCGGCCGGATTGGTGGCAGCTCGAGCCGCAGCCGAGCGCGGCGGCCTGGCGCGCGTGCGCCGAGGCGATCGCTAGGGGGGACCCGTTCTGTCGCGGCATCCTGGTCAGTGCGCGAGTCGCGCCCCTGCCCGGGCTGGATCAAGCGCTCCAGCTCGCTGCCGAGCAGGCCATCGTGCGGGGCCTCGCTGTCGGGCATACGATGTTCGACGCCGCGGCCACGGAATGGCGGTCGGGGCACCTCGGGGATGAGAGTGCGATACGAGAGATGACCGAACGCTGCCAGGTACTGATCGATCTGTGGATTGACGCGCGCCAGGCCCGAGCGGAATGCCTGGACCGGGGGCGGGTGTGAGCCTGCGCCTGACGGTTGCGCAGGCGCTGGTCAGGTCGCTGGCCGCGCAGTGGACCGACGTGCAGGGCAGGCGCGAGCGGCTGTTCGCCGGCGTATGGGCGATCTTTGGACATGGCAACGTCGCAGCCCTCGGGGAGGCATTGTTCGAAGCGCAACCATCGCTGCCGACCTATCGCGCGCACAACGAGCAGGCGATGGCGCACGCGGCAGTCGCCTTCGCCAAGGCCTGCAACAGGCGCCGCATGATGGCCTGCACGACTTCCATCGGCCCGGGGGCGACCAACCTGGTCACCGCGGCGGCAGTCGCCCACGTGAATCGGCTGCCGGTACTGCTGCTGCCGGGGGACGTGTTCGCCAACCGTGCGCCTGATCCGGTCCTGCAGCAGCTCGAAGACTTCAACGACGGCCTGATCACCGCGAATGACACGCTGCGCCCCGTTTCCCGGTACTTCGATCGCATCACTCGTCCGGAGCAACTCGTGCCGGCGCTGCAGAGAGCGTTGCAGGTGCTGACCGACCCGGCGACATGTGGTCCGGCGACGCTGTGCCTCTGTCAGGACGTCCAGGCCGAGGCATTTGATTGGCCCGCGATGCTGTTCGAGGACCAAGTGTGGACTCTCAGGCGTGCGCCACCGCCACGGGATGAGTTGCGCGAGGCCGCGGCGACCCTGGCAGCCGGCCGGCGTCCGCTCATCATATGCGGCGGGGGGGTCCTTTATTCCGAGGCGGGCCCGACTCTGCGCGAGTTCTGCGAGCGGCACCGCGTGCCGAGCGCCGAGACCCAGGCCGGCAAGTCGGCCCTGCCCGGAGACCACCCCCTGAATCTAGGGGGTATCGGTGTTACCGGCACCGCTGCGGCCAACAACATGGCTGCCGAAGCGGACGTTATCCTCGCCATCGGCACCCGCCTGCAGGACTTCACTACGGGCTCAGCCACACTGTTTCGTGCCCCGCGCCTGCGCATCATCGGCCTCAACGTGCAGCCGTGGGATGCGGGCAAGTACCGCGCAATCCCGCTCGTTGCGGACGCGCGTGAAGGCCTGCAGCAGCTGAGCGATGCACTCCAGGAGTGGCGCGCGCCCGAGAGCTGGAGCCTGCGGGCCGGCGCGGAGCAGGACAACTGGCGCAAGGCCAGCGCCTCGCTGACGGGGGACGAGGGCAGGGCGCGGCCGAGCGACGCGCAGGTCATTGGTGTGGTGCAGCGCTCGCTGCAAGGTGCGGACATCGTGGTCGGCGCCGCCGGCGGGCTCCCCGGGGAACTGCACAAGCACTGGCGCGTGGAGCCCGACTCGGGCTATCACCTCGAATACGGTTTCTCCTGCATGGGATACGAGATCGCCGGTGGCCTCGGGGTGAAGCTCGCGCATCCCGACAAGACGGTGATTGTCATGGTGGGAGATGGTTCCTATCTCATGCTGAACTCGGAAATCGAGACGTCGGTGCGCATGGGCGCCAAGCTTATCGTCGTGCTGCTCGATAACGGCGGATTCGGCTGCATCGAGCGCCTGCAAGCCTCAACGGGAAACGCCAGCTTCAACAACCTGTTGGGCGCACAGCCTGGAGGCGGGCGCGTGGATCTGGTAGCCCACGCACGCAGCCTCGGCGCGCTCGCCCTCAAAGTGCAGGGGTGTGCCGGGCTCGATTCCGCGTTGGCGCACGCGCGTCAGGCGGACCGCACCATGGTCCTCGTGATCGAAACCGACCCGCGCTCGAGTACGGCGGCGGGCGGGCACTGGTGGGACGTGCCAGTGCCGGCGGTATCTGCCCGACCCGGGGTCCGCGCGGCCCGGGAGCGCTACCTGGCGGCGCGCGACACTGGGCCGAAGGCCGGGTGACATGGGGATTCACATCGGCGCGAACCCGATCCTCTGGTCAAACGACGACCTGCGCGAGCTCGGCGCAGACATCTCGCTCGAGACCTGTCTCTCTCAGGCGCACGACATCGGTTTCGAGGGCATGGAGCTCGGGCACAAGTTTCCGCGCGAGGCTGCAGAGCTGAGCGCCGTACTGAGCCGCTACGGCCTTAAATGCATCTCCGGATGGTATTCGGCGCGGCTGCGGGAGCGAGACGCCAACGCTGAGCTGCGCCATCTGCGTGCGCATCTGGATCTGCTGAAGGCGCTCGGCAGCTCGCTGCTTATCTGTGCCGAAGTAAGCGGCGCCATTCATTCAGCACGGTCCGAGCCGCTGGCGCGACGTCCACGCCTGGGCGCGGGGGGCTGGCGGGGATTCGGGCAGCGGCTCAGCGAGCTTGCGCGCATGACTGCACAAGAAGGCGTGCAGCTCGCCTATCACCATCACATGGGAACTGTAGTGCAAAGCGAGTCAGACATCGATGCACTCATGGAGGCCAGCGGCCCTGAGGTGGGTCTGCTGCTGGATACCGGGCATGCCCGTTTTGCGGGCGCCGATCCGCTGCGGATCGCGCGTTCCCACGCCAGCAGAATCCGCCATCTGCATGCGAAGGATGTGCGGGCCGAGGTGTGCGAGCAGGCCGCGGCCGGCGATTGGAGCTTCCTGCAGGCGGTCCTGGCGGGGGTATTCACGGTGCCGGGGGACGGCTGCATCGATTTCGCGTCGGTGTTCCGGGCATTGCACGGCTATTCCGGTTGGATCGTGCTCGAGGCCGAACAAGATCCGGAGCGCGCGGATCCGCTGACCTATGCCACGCGCGGATACGCCACCCTGCGCAGACTGATAGCCGAGGAGCTGCGATGAGCTCTTCATTGTTGGTCAAGCCCCCATCGGTCGCTGCCGGAGGCCGGGTGCACCATCTCACTCCTGCGCGGGCGGGCTGGCACTACGTCGGCTTCGAGGTGCTGGACTTGTGCTCCGGACAGCAACTCGTCCGCGACGCCGCTGAAACCGAGCTGTGCCTGGTGCTGCTCTCCGGCGTGGCTTCGGTCCACGTGGGCGACCAGAGCTTCGCCGGCATTGGCGGGCGGTCCAGTCCGTTCGACGGTCCTCCCTTCGCCGTGTACGTGCCCGCACGTGCGCGCGCCACGGTCCAGGCGCAGAGCGCCTGTGAACTCGCCGTGTGTTCGGCACCGGCCCAGGGGCGGTTCAGTCCGCGCCTGATCCGGCCCGAGCAGATGCGCGAAGAAGTCAGGGGGACGGGTACCAACACGCGCTACGTACGCAACATTCTGTCCCAGCACGAGCCTGGCGAGAGTTTGTTGGTGGTCGAAGTGCTCACTCCCGGAGGCCACTGGTCGAGCTATCCGCCGCATAAGCACGACTCCGCCGCAAGAGACGAGACCCAGCTCGAGGAAATTTACTATTATCGTTTCTCGCGACCGGGCGGCTTTGCCTTCCAGCGCGTCTATACGGACGACCGTTCGCTCGATGAGACCCTCGCGGTCGAGGACCGCGACCTGGTCCTCATCCCACGCGGTTACCATCCGGTGGCCGCGCCGCACGGTTTCGACCTTTACTACCTCAACGTGATGGCAGGCCCGGTCCGTCGCTGGCAGGTGACCCAGGCGCCGGGCTACGAATTCCTCGTGCCACCGAGCTGACGCAGCGGCGTCCCGGCCAGCAGGGATTGAATTCGACGATCGGAGACACCGATGAGCGGTCTGGCGGTAATCGGGTGTGGGCGCATCGGACGGTTGCATGCGCAAATACTCGCGCGGCACCCGCGCGCCCATCTGGTCTACGTGTTCGACGTCGACCCGCAGGTGGCCGGTAAAACCGCCCGCGAGCTCGGCGTCGCAGCCGCGGCATCGCTCGAGGATGTGCTCGCGGACCGCGCGGTGGATGCGGTCCTCATCGCGAGTCCCACTGCCACGCACCTCCAGCTCGTCAGCTCCGCCGTCAAAGCGGGCAAGGCGGTTTTCTGTGAAAAGCCGCTCGATCTCAATCTCGAGCCCGCGCTTGCCTGCTGGCGCGAGCTCGAGCCGTACGACCCGGTGGTGATGGTCGGTTTCAATCGACGTTTTGATGCCTCTTTCAGCGCCCTGCATGCGCGGTTGCACGCCGGAGCGATCGGCACGCTGGAGCTCGCCGTCATCACCAGTCGCGATCCTGCGCCTCCCACCGCGGAGTATCTTCAGGGCTCAGGGGGGTTGTTTCGCGACATGACCATTCATGATTTCGACATGGCCCGGTGGCTCGGAGGGGAGATCGTGGCGGTGCACGCTCTGGGCGCCAATCTCGTCGGCCCGGTATTCGCTGAGCTGCGCGACATCGATACGTGCGTCCTTTCTTTGCGCACTGCTACCGGGGCATTGATACAAATCAATAACAGCAGGCGCTGCGTCTACGGCTACGATCAGCGAATCGAGGCCTTCGGGTCGCAGGGCATGTTGCAGGCCCACAACCAACACGCGACCTCGCTAGAGATCTGGGACGCCCAGCACACGGCCGCGAAGGACGGGGTCGTCGACTTTTTCGTCCGGCGCTATCAACAAGCGTACGCCGCTGAAATCGATGCCTTCATCGACGCGCTGCAAAACGATCGGCCAGTCTCTCCTGGCTTCGCGGACGGAATCGCGGCGCAGCGCCTCGCGCTGGCGGCGGAACAAAGTCTGCAGACGGGACGCACGATAAGACTTGGCCCAGCCGAAAGCGAGGCGCAGGTAACATCGCGGTGATCTATCAACCGTTAAGTTCGCGCCCCGCGACTCTGCGGATGTCAGCCTCGAGTCTTGCTTTGAGATCGCGCGCGTTGGCGCTGTAGGTGCTACCGCTCAAGTCTTCGCGGGGCCGCTGGGGCGTCGCAGGGCGAAACACCCGCAGAATCAGCCGCGGACTTCCCCACCTGGAGGAGGGCATGTGCAGGGAAAGCTCCGCGCCAACGCCTTGACTCGCCGCATAGGCGGCCACGTGACGTTTGAGCTCCTCAAAAACCTCGCCACCCAGCATGGCGCAAGCGGGGATCCGTCCCTGTAGACATGGGGATTTTTATGGATCTATACCCTTCCCGCTGTCAGCCGCCATGGAAGATCAACCGTCCGACGCAGACCAACTCATCCAACATTTGACTTAACGGGAACTGGGTAATTACCCTGAGTTCCCGTAGTCAGGCTTTGGCTTATGCTAGTTGTATGCCGTACGGTCCGGAACATCCAAATAGCGGCAAACTCAGGTCAGCCATCAAGGACAAGATCAAAGCGGGCGAATTGCCCGTGCTAGCTCCGGCGCACTTGTATGCCGGCTATGGCGAAGGACAACGGTGCTCTGTCTGCGGCGAGGCCGTGTCACGGACTCAGGTTCTTTATGAGGTCCCGGTCGATAAGAGAGGCACGCTCCACTTTCACCTCGCTTGTCACGCAGCTTGGCAGTTGGAGTGCACCCACGAACGGGGGTCATGAGGTGCGTCCGAATCCCTGCCCAAGAACGACCGATGAGTTACATGCGCACGCGCGCGAACGCATTGCGCGCGGACAGTTGCCTCGTGGAGCTGCGTATTCAGACACGCGAGTGAGGGCGGCAACCGGGGCCAGTTGCTGCGTCTGCGATTGTCCGATCGACGAGTACGTCGAGCAGGAAATGAGCGACCCGCGTACCGATCGACCGCTCTATTTCCACACGGTCTGCATGTTCGTTTGGCAGGTGGAGTGCGTCCGGCAACGCTAGCGTGCGGTGGGCCCCGGGCTCCCTACGCCTTTGACGAATACCCCGCCGTATAACGCTGACTGCTGCGCGATCCCCCCGGCACGGGATACGCCGCGAGATTGCGGAGCTTACGTGTATGATTTTTCGGGGCAGCTGCGACCGAGTGCAGCACTGATCCCGATAGCTGGCTCCCCGGGTACGGCAGCGGCCACGGCACAAGCGCAGGTCTTTCCAGGCGTTCGCTGCGCGGCTACCTCTTACAATGTGCGACATGACGCCGTCAGCTTTGTTGAGCGACGGGACGATCTTGCTCCGGCCGCATCGTCTCGACGACTGCGATGCGATGTACGCAGCGGTCATCGAATCGATTCCGGAGATAAGCCCGTGGCTGCCCTGGTGCCACGCCGGCTATTCTCGCGAGGAGACCGCGGGTTTCATCAAGCTCGCGGGCCAAGCATGGGCGGGTAATAGCCACTATCAATTCGCGATACTTGCCGTGACCGACGCTGCTTTTCTCGGTGGTATCGCCATCAGTCACATCGCCAGGCCCAACCGTCTGGCTAATGTGGGCTACTGGGTCCGCACGTCACGGACCCGGCAGGGGATCGCGTCTGCAGCAGTGCGGCTTGTTTCCCGATATGCATTTGGCACTTTGGGCCTCAGTAGACTCGAGATCGCCTGCATCCCGACGAACGCCTCCAGTCGCCGTGTCGCTGAAAAGGTCGGCGCGAAGTTCGAGGCGGTGGCGCGCAACAGACTCGTGATGCACGGAGCCGCATACGCTGCGGCGCTCTATAGCTTGTTGCCGGAGGACTTGGAGAAGAGTACTTAAGGCGCGCGGTATCGTGGCGGGGGGCTCCCGGCCAAGTGCGGTCGCGGTCTACACCCACGCCATGCGCCGCAAGTACCACGACTCAGCCGCCAAGGTGCGGAGTCTGCGGGGGCTCACTCAGTTGGGGACATTCGGGAAGCAATCAACTCTGCGGAGACTGAGGTATCTGCGGTAACTGACTGTTTTGGTGGCTCCCCGGGTTGGACTCGAACCAACGACCAACGGATTAACAGTCCGACGCTCTACCGCTGAGCTACCGGGGAAACGGCAGGTGCCTTGAAGGGCGCGGATTCTCAGATACCGGTGCCGGGCAGTCAAGAAACGCGTGGGTCGCGGTACCGCTTGGAGACCGAGCGACGCCATAGCGCGCCATAAGCGAAGGCGTTAAGGGCAATCAGCAGCACGGCCAGTACCCATTGGACGTGAGGCACGAGTCCGGCCGGATAGAGCAGGCCGTGCAGATAGTGCGCGAGAAACCCGCCCGAGTAGCCGGCCTCACCGCCGCGCTGACGTAGCTGATTCTCGAGCGGCGTCAGTGGGCAGACGCGCGAGGAGACCTCGACCCAAACCCCCCAGGCGAGCGCGGGCAGATGCAGCGCGATGAGACGCGGATAACGCCAGGCGAGCAGGCCGCCCGTGACGACGAACGCGACGAACGCGAAGTGCAGAGTGACCAGCAGATCAGCGAGGAGCGACCAGCCCATCGCGCGGTGAATCAGGCGGCGACACGCTCCAGCAGGATGCGGGCAATGCGCTGCAACGCCTTCTCCAGCGTCTCCAGGCTGCAGGCGAAGGACAGGCGCATGTGGTTCGGGGCGCCGAAGCCGGATCCGGGCACGACCGCAACGCCGGCCTCGTTGAGCAGCAGCTCCGCGAACTCGTTGTCGTCGCGGCAATGGAGAGCGGCCATGGCCCGGGAGACTTCGGCGAAGGCGTAGAAGGTGCCATCGCCCGGCAGACAGCTGATGCCCGGCAGGGCGTTCAGGGCACGCACCACGAAGTCGCGCCGCTCCTTGAACGCGGCATTCATCTGGGCGACGCAGCGCTGCTCGCCGCTCAGCGCCGCGAGCGCTGCCCGCTGGGAAATGCTGCAGGCGTTGGAGGTGGACTGCCCCTGGATGGTGCTCATCGCCGCGATCAGCTCCCTCGGCCCCCCGCAGTAGCCGATGCGCCAGCCCGTCATCGCGTAGGCCTTCGAAACGCCGTTGATGGTGACCGTGCGCGGGTAGAGCTCCGGCACCGCGGTCAGCAGGCTGGTAAAGGGCTCCGCCCCCCAGTAGATCTTCTCGTACATGTCATCGGTGCCGATGAGGATGCGCGGGTGCTCGAGCAGCACCTCACCGAGTCCGCGCAGCTCCGCGCGCGTATAAACGGCGCCGGTTGGATTGCAGGGGCTGTTGAGGAGAAACAGACGCGTCTTCGGCGTGATCGCCGCGGCAAGCTGGCGCGGGGTGATCTTGTAGCCCTGGGCCATGCCCGCGAGCGGCATCACCGGCAAGCCGTCGGCGAGAAGCACCATGTCCGGATACGAGACCCAGTACGGGGCGGGGATGATGGCCTCATCGCCCGGGTCCAGTACGGCCATGCACAGGTTGTAGAGGGTCTGCTTGGCACCCGAGGACACCAGGATCTGCGAGCGCTCGTAGCGCAAGCCGTTGTCGCGCTCGAACTTGGCGGCGATCGCATCCTTCAGCTCATCGATCCCTTCGACGTGGGTATAACGGGTGGCGCCGCGGCGGATGGCTTCCATACCCGCTTCGGCGATGGGCGCCGGCGTGTCGAAGTCCGGCTCGCCCGCCCCCAGTCCGATGACATCCTTGCCCTGCGCCTTGAGGCGCGCGGCGCGAGCCGTCACGGCGAGGGTCGGCGAGGGCTTGACGCGCTGAACGCGGCGCGAGACGGGCACGGTCACGTAATTTTCCTTATGGGCGGTGAAATCCCCGGGGGCGTCGCTATATTAAAGGATCACCCCAGCCCCAGCCATGAGCCCCACCGCAGTCAAAGCCCGCACCGCTCGCAGCGAATCGCCGCCCTTCAAGCTGGTGGCCGATTTCGCACCCGCCGGGGATCAGCCCCAGGCGATCGAGCGGCTGGTCGAAGGTCTTGACCAGGGCTTGGCGCACCAAACCCTGCTCGGCGTCACCGGCTCGGGGAAGACCATGGCGGTCGCGGCGGTCATCGAGCGGGTGCAGCGACCCACCATGGTGCTCGCGCACAACAAGACCCTGGCCGCGCAGCTGTACGGCGAGTTCCGCGAGTTCTTCCCGAACAACGCGGTGGAGTATTTCGTTTCCTACTACGACTACTACCAGCCCGAGGCGTACGTACCCTCCTCGGACACCTATATCGAGAAAGACTCCTCGGTCAACGAGCACATCGAACAGATGCGTCTGTCCGCCACCAAGGCACTGCTCGAGCGCTCCGACTCGATCATCGTCGCCACCGTCTCCTCGATCTACGGCCTCGGCGATCCGGAGGCGTATCTGTCCATGGTGCTGCATCTGAAACGGGGCGACCGCCTCGAGCAGCGCGCGCTGCTGCGGCGGCTCGCCGAGATGCAGTACACGCGCAACGAGCTCGACCTGACCCAGGGTACCTACCGGGTACGCGGGGACGTCATCGACATCTTTCCCGCCGAGGCCGAACGGGAGGCGGTACGGGTGGAGCTGTTCGACGATGTCATCGACTCCATCACGCTCTTTGATCCCCTCACCGGCGCCATCAGCCGCAAGGTGCCGCGCTTCACGGTCTATCCCGGCACGCACTACGTGACCCCACGCGACCGCCTGGTAGGGGCGGTCGACCAGATCCGCGAGGACCTGCGAGTGCGGCTCGCCGAGCTGCGCAGCAGCGGGCGCTTGGTCGAGGCCCAGCGTCTCGAGCAGCGCACGCGTTTCGATATGGAGATGATCAAGGAAGTGGGTTACTGCGCGGGCATCGAGAACTACTCGCGCTACCTCTCCGGGCGTGCGCCCGGCGAGCCCCCGCCGTGCCTGTTCGATTACCTGCCGAACAATGCGCTGCTGATCGTCGATGAGAGCCACCAGACGATTCCGCAGCTGGGCGCGATGTACCGTGGCGATCGCTCGCGCAAAGAGGTGCTGGTGGAGTACGGGTTCCGCCTGCCTTCGGCGCTCGATAACCGGCCGCTGAAATTCGAGGAGTGGGAGCAGCTCGCACCGCAGATGATCTTCGTCTCTGCCACCCCCGGCCCTTACGAAGGGAAGCACTCCGGGCAGGTGGTGGAGCAGCTGGTGCGCCCCACCGGCCTGGTGGACCCCGAGGTCGAGGTGCGCCCGGTGGCAAGCCAGGTGGATGACGTGCTGTCGGAGATCCGCACGGCTGCGGCGCGCGACGAGCGGGTGCTGATCACCACCCTCACCAAGCGCATGGCGGAAGATCTGACCGAGTACCTGAGTGAGCACGACGTGCGCGTGCGCTACCTGCACGCCGACATCGAGACCGTCGAACGCACCGAGATCATCCGCGACCTCCGCCTCGGTAAATTCGACGTATTGGTGGGGATCAACCTGCTGCGCGAGGGCCTGGACATGCCCGAGGTTTCGCTGGTGGCCATCCTGGATGCAGACAAGGAGGGCTTCCTGCGCTCAGACAATTCGCTCATCCAGACCATCGGCCGCGCCGCGCGCCACATCAATGGGCGCGCGATCCTCTACGCCGACCAGATCACCGGCTCGATGCGACGCGCCATCGATGAGACCAACCGCCGCCGCGAGAAGCAGATGGCCTTCAATGCCGCGCATGGCATCACCCCGCGCGGCATCCAGAAGGCCGTCATGGACATCATGGAGGGGGCGCGCCCCGAGGTGCCGGGCGGGCGCGGCAAGGGCGCAAAGGGCGATGACCTCAAGCCCGAGACGCTGGTACGACAGATCAAGCGCCTGCAGGGCGAGATGCTGCGCAAGGCGCGCAACCTCGAGTTCGAGGAGGCCGCCCGTCTGCGCGACGAAATCGAGCGGCTCAAGCAGCTCGAACTTGGATTTCCCACCCCGTCCACGCAGACGTAAGTACTTGGAAATCCTTGCTTTAGCTTGCACCGCGCGTGCGGAGTCCTGTATCGTGCGCGCCCCGCGGCGGTTCTGACGCTAGGCGCGTAGCTCAGTGGTAGAGCATCACCTTGACATGGTGGTGGTCGGTGGTTCGATCCCACTCGCGCCTACCAGAACCGCTCTCGGCCCGCACCCCAGATGCATCTGTGAGCCTTCACCTGCGGCGGAGCGCGTGGCTGCGGACAGCCGGGGTGCGGCCCCTGGGCCGGGTCGCCGCGCAGGCGCGCAATTTCCACACGGTACAGCCGAGGAGCCATGCCGGTCATAACCTTGCCTGATGGCAGTCAGCGCCGCTTTGATCAGCCGGTGACGGTCGATGAGGTGGCGGGCAGCATCGGGCCGGGCCTGCGCAAGGCGGCGCTCGGTGCACGCATCGACGGCGGCAAGCTCGTCGATACCTCGTACCTGCTCGAGCGCGACACTGCGCTCGCGATCATTACCGACAAGGATCCGGCCGGCCTCGAGATCATCCGCCACTCCACCGCGCATCTGCTCGCCCAGGCCGTGAAACAGCTCTTCCCCGAGGCGCAGGTCACCATCGGGCCGGTGATCGAGGATGGCTTCTACTACGACTTCGCCTACTCGCGGCCCTTCACGCCCGAGGACCTGGTGCGCATCGAGGCGCGGATGATGGAGCTGGCGCAGGCGGACCAGAAGGTCAGCCGCCGCGTGCTCCCGCGCGATGCGGCGGTGAAGTACTTCCGCGACCAGGGCGAGCACTACAAAGCGGAGATCATCGCGGCGATCCCCGCCAAAGAGGAAATCAGCCTGTACGGGCAGGGCGACTGGGTCGACCTGTGCCGCGGACCGCACGTACCGAGCACCGGTAAGCTCAAGGCGTTCAAGCTGACCAAACTGGCCGGTGCGTACTGGCGCGGTGACTCCCGCAACGAGATGCTGCAGCGGATCTACGGCACCGCCTGGGCCGACAAGAAGCAGCTCGATGCCTATCTGCACCGGCTGGAGGAGGCTGAGAAGCGCGATCACCGCCGGATCGGCAAGGAGCTCGAGCTCTTTCACCTGCAGGAGGAGGCCCCGGGCGCGGTGTTCTGGCACCCCAAGGGCTGGACGGTCTTCCAGGAGCTGATCGGCTACATGCGCGCGCGCCAGGTCGCGGCCGGGTACCAGGAAGTGAACGCGCCGGAGCTCATGGATGCCTCGCTCTGGGCGCAATCGGGGCACCTGGAGAAGTTCGGCGAGAACATGTTCCTCACTCAGACGCCCGATGAACGCACTTATGCCATCAAGCCGATGAACTGCCCCGGTCACGTGCAGATCTTCAAGCATGGGCTGCGCAGCTATCGCGAGCTGCCGGTACGACTCGCCGAGTTCGGCAAGGTGCACCGGTATGAGCCCTCCGGCGCACTGCACGGTCTGATGCGGGTGCGTGCCTTTACCCAGGATGACGGGCATGCCTTCGTCACCGAGGAGCAGATCACGGCGGAATCCGTGGCGCTCACTCGACTGATCCTCGGTATCTACCGCGATTTTGGCTTTGACGAGGTGGGCATCAAGTTCGCCGACCGCCCCCCCAAGCGAGTGGGGACGGATGCCAGCTGGGACCGGGCCGAGGAGGCCCTCAAGACGGCCTCGGCTGCGGCGGGAATCGATTACGTCCTCAACCGGGGCGAGGGCGCCTTCTACGGCCCCAAGCTTGAGTTCGTTCTGCGGGATGCGATCGGCCGCGACTGGCAATGCGGCACGATCCAGGTCGACCTCAACATGCCCGAGCGTCTGGGCGCTTATTACATCGATGAGCACAGTGCCAAGCGCACGCCCGTC
>JAFAPI010000097.1 GCA_019247195.1 Gammaproteobacteria bacterium | reverse complement strand
ACGGTGAGGAAGTGACGGGGGTTGGCGGGGTCCCGCTCGAAGCGCTTGCGCAGCCGCAGGATGAAGTTGTCCACCGTGCGCGTGGAGGGGAAGACATCGTAGCCCCACACCTTCTCCAGCAGGTCCTCGCGCGAGACGATCTGCCCGCCCTGCTCGGCCAGCACCTTGAGGATCATCGCCTCCTTCTCGGTGAGCTCGTGCGCCTCGCCGTTCCAGCTGCGCGCGCGGAAGGCGCGGAAGTCGACCTCGTTGCCACCGAAGCGCAGCATCGCGGTCGCGTCGGTCGCGGAAGCGCTGCGGTACCAGTCCCAGCGGCGCACGATGGCGCGCACGCGCAGCAGGAACTCCTGCAGGTGGAATGGCTTGGCGAGGTAATCATCTCCACCGGACTCGAGGCCGCGCACGCGGTCGGCGGGGTCGCCGCGCGCCGTCAGGAAAAGCACCGGGGTGTTATTGCCCTGGGCGCGCAGGCGCCGGCAGACGCCGAAGCCGTCGATGCCCGGCAGCATCACATCGAGCACGATGAGCTCGCAGCCGTGCGCCGCGAGCCATTCGAGCGCCCGCTCCCCGTCGGCGGCGCTCGCCACCGCGTACCCCTCGGCGCGCAGGTTCTCCATGACGCCCGCCGCCAGATGGGGGTCGTCCTCCACGACGAGCACCTGAGTGTGGGTACTCATGCCGCCGGTGCGCCGGCCGCAGGCCAGGTGAGCACGAAGCGCGCGCCGCACCCGGGTCCCTCGCTGTGGGCGCTGACGTGCCCCTGCGCGAGCTCCATCAGGCGTCGCACGATGAAGAGGCCCAGGCCCGTGCCGTAGTAGTCATCCTTCGTGCCGGCCCGCAACCGCGAGAAACGCTCGAACAGTCGACCCTGGTCGGCTGGCGCGAAGCCGACGCCCGTGTCCTTCACGGCCAGCTCCACCTCGCCGACCAGCGCCCGCGCGTGCAGGGTCACCTGGCCGCTGCCGACCGGCGCGAGCGCCGCGAGTGCATTCTCCAGCACGTTGCGCAGCACGACGTCGAGGGCGAGCGGATCGCAGGCCACGAACAAACCCGGCGGTACGTCGGCGCTGATGCGTACCTGGGCACGCTGCGCGCGCTCCTCGAGCTGCGCGAGCACCCGTGCCACGGCCGGGGCAAGCGGCAGGGCCTCGGTGCGGAACTCGACGCGGCCCCGTTCCAAACGTGCGCTCTCGAGAATCTGCGTCACCATGAGCTCCATGCGTGCGAGGTCGGCGAGCATGCGCTCGGTGAGCACCCGCGCCTGCTCGGGCGGCGGGGTGCGCAACGCGAGGGTCTCGAGCGAGAGCTGCAGGCTGGCGAGCGGGGTCTTGAACTGATGCGAGACCAGCGCGAGGAAGCTGTCCTGCTCGGCGCGCACCCGCGCCTCGGCGCGCAGCGCGCGCGCGATCACCGCGATGCACAGTCCGAGCGCCAGCAGAAAGAAGGAACCTTCCCAGGCGTACTGACGGTAGCGGCTGCGCTCCTCGCCCCGCAGGCGGGCGTCGACCTGAGGGGCGAGCTGCGCGCGCCCGCCCTGCAGCGCCAGCTGCGGCAGCATGGACTGCACGCGCGCCGCGGGGACCCCGGCCTCGAGCAGCGCCTGCGCAGCGCGCGCCTCGTCGGCGTAGGCGCGGCGCTCGGCGCGCACCTTCTCGAGGGTGTAGGTGTGCTGATCCAGGAGCCACCACCCCACCTGCACCACCGAAACCAGCACCAGGGCGAGGGTGGTCAGCTGGAAGACACGCGTCGCCTTCACGTCAGCTCCGTGAGCGCCGCGCGCAGCGCGTGCGTGAACAGCTCGAAATCCGTGCGGCTGTGTGCGAGCGACAGGAAGCAGGCCTCATAGGCCGAAGGCGGCAGGTACACCCCGCGCGCCAGCAGCGCGTGGAAGAGGCGCGCGTAGCGCTCCGGCCCGCCCGCACCGAGCGTTGCCGCGGTCCGCGGGGCCGCCGCCTCGTGCAGCGAGAGCCAGAAGAGCGAGCCGCAGCGGACCCAGTGGATGGGAAATGGCGCCGTCGCCAGCACCGGCTGCACCTGTTGCTCCAGTTCCGCCCCCAGCGCCTCGAGCCGCTGCCAGCCCTCCTCGCGCTCGAGCACGTCGAGCGTGGCTAGCCCCGCGGTCATGGCCACCGGGTTACCCGAGAGCGTGCCCGCCTGGTAGGTGTCCCCCTCGGGGGCGAGCCGCGCCATCATGCGCCGCGCGCCGCCGAATGCGCCGACCGGCATCCCGCCGCCGATCACCTTGCCGAAGGTGGCCAGGTCCGGGGTGATGCCCAGGCGCTGCGCCGCGCCGCCGCGCGCCAGGCGGAAGCCCGAGATCACCTCATCGAAGATGAGCAGCGCGCCGCTCGCCGCGGTGAGCTCGCGCAGCCGCGCCAGAAATTCGCGCCGCTGCGGCAGCAGCCCGTGATTCGCCGGCACCGGCTCGATGATGACCGCGGCGATCTGGCCACCTTCGCGCGCGAACAGCGCCTCGGCCGCCGCCTCCTCATCGAGGGGCAGGACACGGGTGCAGGCGGTGAAGGCCGGCGGCACACCGGCGGAGGACGGCCGGCCGAAAGTCGCGAGACCGGAGCCCGCGGCCACCAGCAGGTGATCGGCATGACCGTGATAGCAGCCGGCGAACTTCACGATCAGGTCGCGCCCGGTGAAGGCGCGCGCCACGCGGATCGCGCTCATCACCGCCTCGGTGCCGGAAGAGACGAACCGCACCTGCTCAAGGCCCGGATAGGCAGCGGTGACGCGCTCGGCGAGCGTCACTTCCGCCTCGCAGGGCGCGCCGAAGGTGGTACCGCGTCCGAGCGCCTCGGTGACCGCCGCCACGACGTGCGGGTGCGCGTGTCCGGCGATGAGCGGCCCCCACGAGCCCACCAGGTCCAGGTACGCGCGCCCGTCCGCGTCGAACACACGTGCGCCGGCGCCGCGCGCGATGAAGAGGGGCGTGCCGCCGACCGCGCGGAACGCGCGCACCGGCGAGCTGACCCCGCCCGGGATCACCTGGCAGGCGCGCGCGTAGAGTGCCTGCGAGCGCGGGTAGGCGGGCTCGTTCATCGCACTTTGTCCGTCTCGCCCCGCCCGGCGGCCTTGGCGGCGCTGAAGAAGGCCTCGAGGGCGTCCGCATCGGCGTGCACGGCTGCGGCGCGCAGACCGGCCAGCGGCAGGTGCGCCAGCCGCCGCGCCACGGTGCAGGCGAGCCGCTCCAGGCGACCGCGCTCCTCGCCATCGAGCGTGCTGAGCTCGTGAGCGAGCGCGCGCGCCACCTCCGCCGCGGCGATCTGCTCGAAGCTGTCGCGCAGGTCCGCCAGTCGCGGACCGAAGGCGCGCGTCGCGAGCTCGGCGCGCAGGTGCGCGAGCCGCTCATCGATCGCGGCGCGCACCGGGGCGAGACGCATGAGTTCCCCGAGCCGCCGCCGCTGGGCGGCCTCGATGAGCTCGTTCATGCCGGTGCGGGCGAGCCCGGCGCGCTGCGCCGCCTCCGGATCCACGTTCGGGGGTACCCCGAAATCGATGAGCAACGGGGCGGCTACGGCGCGCAATCGTGCCAGCGCGAGCGCATCGAGCAGCGGTTCACCGCCTCCGGCCGCCAGCACCACGGCCGCGCAGGCCGGCGGATCGCGGCGAAAATCCTCCAGCGCGAGCGCGGTGCCCTGCACCGCCGCCGCGAGCTCCTCCGCGCCGGCGCGGCTGCGATTGACGATGAAGAGCGGCACGCGGGCCTGGTGCAGCCTCAGCGCGCAGCGGCGCGTCATCGGCGAGATTCCGACGAGCGCCACCTGCCCACCGCCCGCGCCGAGGTGGCGCAACACCTGCTCACTTGCGAGGTCGCCGAGGGAGGGAGCGCGCACGCCTCCCGACAGGCGCTGCACCCGCCGCGCCATGCCGAGCGCCTCACCGAGCAGCCGGTCCAGCAGCGGGCCACTGCTGCCGCCGGCGCGCGCATCCTCCCAGGCGCCGCGCAGCTGGGCCGCGATTTCCTGTTCGCCGGTCTGGGCCGAATCCAGCCCGCAGGCGAGCAGGAACAGGTGCTCGACGGCCGCCTCGCCGGTCCAGGCGCGCAAGAGCCGCGAAGCCTCGCCGTCCTGCGCGCCGCGGCCGCGCAGCGCCTCGAACACCGCGGCGCGCGCATCGGGCGCGGCGGCGCCGTCCTCCGTGGCGAACACCACCTCGACGCGATTGCAGGTCCCGAGGTAGAGGATCTCGGCAGCCCCGAGGCGCGCGCGCAACTGCGCCAGCCGCGCGCCGATCTCGGCCCGCGGTACCGCAAAGCGTGCCACCTCCTCGACGCCGACGTGACGATACGAGAGCCCGACGACCCCGATCTGGTGCATCTTCGAAGCTTAACGGCCGCGGCCCTGGGAATGTCACCGAACCGTCACGGCGGCTTGACGCGGCTCGCAGCTTCCCGGCCGCCGGGCCTCAACCGCCGGCGCGCGCCGCGCCGACCCGTAACACCACGCGGAAACGCGCCCGGCCGCTCATCATGCGCTCGAAGGCGGCCTGCGCCTCCTCGAGCGGATAGATCTCGTTGCGGGAGGCGACCGCGTGCTCGAGACTGAAGCGCAGCGTGTCCTCCGAGTCGACGGCGGTGCCCGAGTACCAGCCGCGCACGGCGGCGCGCTTGGCCAGCAGGTCAAGCGAGTCCACCGTCAGAGCTCCCACGCCCCCGATCACGAGCAGGGTACCGTTCGGTCCCAGCCCGCCCGCCACCGCCTGCATCGCCTGCGCGTCGGTAACCGTCGCGAGGATGGCCTTGGCACCGCCGAGCGCGCGCAGTGCGGCCGCCGGATCCGTAGCCGAGCTGTCGATGTAGTCCTCCGCGCCCAGCTGGCGCGCGAGCGGCTCCTTGTCGGTGCCGCGGTTGATCGCGACCGTGCGCAATCCCATGCGCGCCGCGAACTGGATGCCGAGGTGCCCGAGGCCGCCGACGCCGTGGATGGCCACGAGCTCGCCGGGACCTGCGCCGCAGTGACGCAGGGCATTGAAGGTCGTAAGGCCGGCGCACAGCAGCGGTGCGGCCTCGACCGGGTCGAGCTCAGCGGGTACGCGCGCCAGCGCGGACGCCCGCGCCAGCATGTGGGTGGCATAGCCGCCATCGCGCAGAATGCCGGTCGGCGCGTGGATGTTCTCGCAGGCAAAGCGCTCGCCATGGCGGCAACGCGAGCAATAGCCGCAGCAACCGCTGTTCCAGCCGACTCCAACCCGGGCGCCGACCTCCCAGCCCGCCACGCCCGCTCCGAGGGCCTCGATTACGCCGATCACCTCATGCCCGGGGATGCGCGGATACGTCAGGCCCGGGTAGCGCCCGCCCAGGAGGAGCGCATCGCTGTGGCAGACCCCGCAGGCCTCCACCCGCAGGCGGACCTCTCCGGCGCCCGGTTGCGACAGCGGGAGCTCCTGCCACTGTAGGGGGCGCGCCGGCCCGGTGGCGACCATCGCGTGCATCGACATCGTCACATCCTTGCGCCGGCCGTGCGGCGCGACGGCAGCTGGAGAGGAGCGACCCGCCGCGTGAGAGGTGGAGCGGGTGATGGGAATCGAACCCACGTTAGCAGCTTGGGAAGCTGCAGTTCTACCATTGAACTACACCCGCAGGGGGACGGAATTCTACGCACGCAGCGCGCGCAGGCGCAAACCACGCGCGCGACCGCTCCCCGCCCCGCCCACGGCTTGGCCGATGTTAGGTCGCGTGTAGAATAGCCTGCGCCGGAGTGCGCCTTGGAGTGCACCCGCGGGGAGGTGGCGATGCAGTCCGCAGCCGTGATCGCGCGGCACCAGCTCATCCGGCGCGACATTCCCGTCTGGCCCTTCCTTTGGCGCGGCGCCGCACCGCTCGCCGGTCTGCTGCTCCTGGCGCTCTACGTGCTGGGGCCCTTCGCGCACGGCACCATCGAGAGCGAGATTCAACGCACCATCCGCGGCCAGCTCGACGCCGCAGGCTTCGGCTGGGTGGGCCTGAGCGTGCACGGCCAGGACGCGTACCTCAGCGGCATCGAGCCCAGCGCCGGCGCCGCTGCGCGTGCCCTCGCGGCGGCGCGCGCGAGCCGTTGCCAGACCTGGCTTGGGGCCCGGCCCTGTGTGGCCGGGGTGAGCGGTGACTTCGCCCCTCCCCTGCCGGTCCCCGCGACCGCAGCGGAGCCCACCGCCGTCGCGCCCGCGGCGCCCGCGGCGGCTGCGACGGCGGTCGCGCAGCCGCGTACGGCTGCGCAGCGCTGCGAGCAGTCGCTGACGAGCACCCTGGCGGCAGGACAGATCGAGTTCGCGCCCGGTCGGGCGCGCATCAGCCCGCGCAGCGCGCCACTCATCGAGGCGCTAGCCCGCGACCTGCGCGCCTGCCCCGGCCGCGTCCGCGTCGAAGGCCACACGGATACGGTCGGCCGCGGTCGCCTGAACCGCCAGCTGAGTCAGGCGCGCGCCGAAGCGGTGCGGGCCGCACTCGTGCGGCACGGGATTCCCGCGCGACGGCTGGTCGCGGTCGGTTACGGGGCGCGCCAGCCGCTCGCGGACAATGACAACGAGGCGGGGCGCGCGCGCAACCGTCGCATCGAGCTGCACGTGATCAGTAAATAGACACGCCGGTCGGGGCTCAGGGGGTATGGCATGACGTTTCTGCTGGCCAAGATGCTGCTGCTGCTCATCCTTGCCGCCGCCGCTGGCGCCGCGCTGGCGTGGTGGTGGTTCCGGCGGCATTACGAGGACGTGACGCTCGAGTACGCCCGCAGCCGCGAGGACTTTCTCACCTGGCGCGACAGCTTTGAGGAGCGCCTCGCCGCGCGACCCGAGGTGGACCTCGGCCCGCTGCGCGAGCAGATCGCCGACCTGCATCTCGTGGTGCGCGACCTGCCCGCGCCCGAACCGGTCGACCTCGCCCCGCTGCAGGCGCGGCTCGAGGCTTTGCACGAGCGTTTCGCGCAACTGCGTCTGCCGCCGCCGGCCGATCTCGCGCCCGTGGATGCACGCCTCACGGCGATCGAGCATGCGCTCTTTCCACTGCAGACGCGCCTGGATGAGCTGAGCGCCGCCGTGCGTGCCTTGCGCCCATCCGCCGACGCAGGCGTTGATGAGCCCCCAGCCCCGGCTGTGCCTGAACCTGACACGGAGACCCCCGCGGCGCGCAACCTGCTGTCTCATCCGACGCACGGGCAGCCCGACGATCTGACGCGCATCAGGGGGGTACCCAAGGTGCTGGAGCAGACGCTCCATAAGGTCGGCGTCTTTTACTTCTGGCAGATCGCCGAGTGGTCAGCCGAGGACGTGGCCTACGTCGACAGCCAGCTGGAGCGTTTTCGCGGGCGTATCGAGCGCGACGCCTGGATCGACCAGGCGAGCGAGCTCGCTCAGGCGCCGGAGGCCGCTTCCCGGCCCGACGCGCACTAGGTGCGGTCCCGGGTCGCCGCGCCCACGCAGCGGCCTCCTATAATGCGACCGTCTCACGGTCGCTCCGCATGAACCCTGACACCGCCCCCAGCGCACGGCTTACGGTATGCGTCTACTGCGCCTCGAGCGGCAGCGCCCCGCCTGAGTACCGGGCCGCGGCACGCCGCCTGGGCGAGGTGCTCGGCGAGCGTGGCATCGCGATCGTCTACGGCGGAGGCGCACAGGGTTCCATGGGGGCCCTGGCGGACGGTGCGCTGGCTCGCGGCGGCCGCGTGACGGGAATCCTGCCTCGCTTCATGGCGGATCTGGAGTGGGGCCATCGCGGACTCACCGAGCTGCAGCTGGTCGAGGACATGCGCGTGCGCAAGCACCGCATGCTCGCGGCGAGCGATGCGGCCGTGGCGCTGCCGGGCGGCTCCGGCACGCTCGAGGAGCTGCTGGAGGCCCTGACACTCAAGCGCCTCGGCCTCTACTTAGGCCCCGTCGTGCTGCTCAACACCCGGCGTTTCTTCGACCCCCTCCTCGAGCTGCTGCGGCGCGCGATCGATGAGCGCTTCATGGACGCGCGCCACCTGCAGATGTGGCAGGTCGTGGCGACGCCCGAGGAGGTGCCGGGTGCACTCGAGAGCGCACCCCCGTGGAGCGCGGCAGCACGCGAGTTCGCCGCGATCTGATAGACCTGCTGCTGCTCGATCGCTATGGCGGCGACCACGGCCGCTAGGAGAGCCACGAGCCCTTCGGCCGCGACGACGCCTTGCAGCAGGAGATCGGCCCCGCGGCGCTCACCCTGGCCGAGAAAGGGGCCGAGCTGCGGCGCGGCGTGACACAAGCGCGGAAGCAGCGGCAGGCGCCGCCCCCGAAGTGAAAAAGGGCCGGCTGCCGAGCAACCGGCCCGGGCCTCCCTGAGCGCTTACCAGTTATAGGCGCCGTACACCCCGAGCGTGCGCGGCTGGTTCACCAGATAACCCACGCGCGCGCTGCGGCCGCGCTCGTAGTCGAGCGCGAGTCGCGCCGTCTTGTCCGTCAGGTTGTTCACATAGGCGGCGGCCTGCCAGCGGTCCGTCTTCAGCCCGATGCGGAAATTGACCAGCGTGTAGCTGTCCAGCTCGGGGTTGAAGCTGATGATGGTGTTGGCCGGAACCCCGCCGAAGGTGATGAGACGCGCGGCATTGGGATCGGTGGCGGTGCCGCCGATCTGGCCCCAACCCGGCTGCTCGTTCTCGAACTGCGAGAAGGAGGAGCCGACGTACTGCAGCGTCACCAGCGAGAAGAGGTCGGTGGCGTTCTGCAGCGGCAGCGTGAAACCGGCGCTCGCCGCGCCCTGGAACTTGGCCGAGGTCGGCAGGGTGTTGCCCTCCGCGAGCCCCCCCACCACGATCTGCTGACCGCTGGCGAGCGTCGAGATCACCGACGAGGTCAGTTTCTTGTCCACGTAGGTCGCCGACAGGCCGAAATCCCAGTTCTGCGTCGGGCGGGCGAAGAGCTCCGCCTCCACCCCGGCGGCGCGCGAAGTCGGCACGTTGATGACGATACGCGAAGAGCAGGTGCCGGCGGTGGTCGTCGCCTGCAGGTCCTTGATGTCCTCGTAGAAGGCGTCGACGTTGAAGGTCACGCGGTGATCGAGCCACTGCGACTTCATGCCGAGCTCGTAGTTCCAGGCCTTCTCGTCCTTCCATTTGCCCAGCCCACCGAACACCTGCTTGTCGACCGCCGAACACAGCGGCAGGTTGATCGGATCGTTGATGCCGCCGAGGCGGAAGCCACGCGCGGCCTCGAGGTTGAACTGCACGTCCGGCGTTGCCTTGTAGCTGAAAATGAAACGCGGCGATACACCGCTCGAGTCCGTCGAGCCCGGCACGCCCCCCGGCGGGGTGGCCGCCGCGAACACGCCGTTAAAGTTGAGGATCCGGTCCTCGGTGAACTTGTAGTAACGCAGGCCGGCGGTGAAGGAGAACTGCTCGGTGAAGTGCGCGGTGGCTTCGCCGAATGCGGCGTATTGCTTGAGGCGGTAGCTCAGGTCGGAGAAGAACGGCGTGTCGGCCAGGCCCACCGGGTTCGGGCCGAGCGGGAAGCCGAAGGCCGCGTTCAGCGCATCGTAGCCGGGGGTCGGCAGGTCCTGACCGTAGCGCCGCCCGACGTGCTGGAAGAACCCGCCCGCCAGCCAGTCGATGAACTGGTGCCCATTGGAGGCGATACGCACTTCCTGCGAGAACACATTCAGGTGCGTGCGATCGAGCAGCGGGGAGCTGATGCGCACGTTCGCCTGGTTGAAGCCGGGAATCGTGCCGAACACGTCGTAGGTCACGCTGCCGGTGAGCTGCGTCGCGTCGCGCAGCACGAGCACGTTGCGGTGCGTGAAGGAGCTGATCGAGGTGAGCGTCGCGGCCCCGAAGTCGTAATCGAGCTTCAGGTCGGCGAGCGTGAAGTCATCGGTCAGCCCCTCGCGCTGCTGCGTATACTGCTGCAGCGTGCCGATCGTGACCGCCGGCTGGGTGGTCATGTAGGGGTTGGCGAGGATGTTGTAGGCGTCCTCGCGCGGATAACCATTGGTCTGCAGCTTCTGGAAGATGATGCGCGGCGTCACCGACAGCGCATCCGTGGGCTTGATGAGCACCGAGGCACGCACCCCGCTGCGGTCACCGTCGTTGACGGCCTTCTTCACTGACCCGTCCGGCTGGATCGCGTCGATGAAGCCCGGCAGGTGGTGCCAGTAGGCGACGATGCGCGCGGCGGCCATGTCCCCCAAGGGCAGGTTGAGGGCGCTGCGCAGATATCCTCCCTCATCGCCGTGCGTGACGTCCTCGTAAGCGGCGTCCATCGACACCT
>JAFAPI010000233.1 GCA_019247195.1 Gammaproteobacteria bacterium | reverse complement strand
CGCCGCGCCTGATGCGCATCGTCGAGTCCGAGATCGCCGAGGCACTGCCGCGGCGCGCGCGGGCCGCGAACAAGGGTGATTTCGGCCGGGTGTTGATCGTCGGCAGTGGCCGTGGGATGCCCGGCGCGGCGCGCCTGGCGGGGGAGGCGTGTCTGCGCGTCGGAGCGGGTCTCACCACGGTCGCCGTGGCGCCGGAGAATGTCGCCGCGATCGCCGCCGGTCGTCCCGAGCTCATCTGCGTGGCGTTGGAGACGGGCGAGGTGCTGGCGGAGGCGATGGGACGCGCTGATGTCATCGCGATCGGACCGGGGCTGGGACGTTCCAGCTGGGCGCGCGAGGCGCTCGAGGCGGTGCTCGACAGCGGTAAACCGCTGGTGGTCGATGCCGATGCGCTCAACCTGCTCGCCGAGCAGCCGCGCCGCGCGCCGCGCGGCGATTGGGTTCTGACACCCCACCCCGGCGAGGCGGGCCGCCTGCTCGGCCGGCCCGCGCAGGAGATCCAGCGCGACCGTCTTGCCGCGCTCGAGCAGCTGCTCGAAAATTTCGGCGGCACCATCGTGCTCAAGGGCGCCGGCACCCTGGTGGGGGCGAGCGGGCGCATCCCGGGGGTGTGCGAGCGGGGCAACCCGGGAATGGCCACGGCCGGCACCGGGGACGTGCTCACCGGTGCGATCGCCGGCGTGCTTGCGCAGTCGCACGATCCCTGGGCGGCGGCCCGCGTTGGCGTACTTGTGCACGCGCTGGCCGGCGACGCAGCCGCGCGCAGCGGTGAGCGCGGGGTGCTGGCGAGCGACCTGACACGCGAGCTGCATCACTGCATTAACCTGTGAGCGGCGGCGCGCTGCGCACGCTGGCCCACAGCGAGGCCGACACCGAGGCCTTCGGTGCGCGGCTCGCGCGTACTGCCCCGCCCGCCGCGGAGCTCGCGATCGTGTATGTCGCCGGCGAGCTCGGTGCCGGCAAGACCACCCTGATACGCGGTTTCCTGCGCGCCTGCGGAATCACGCGGGCGGTGCGCAGCCCCACCTATACCCTGGTGGAGGAGTACGTGCGGCCGGACCGCACCGTGCTGCATGCGGACCTGTACCGGCTGCGCTCCGCCGCCGAACTCGAGCCGCTGGGGCTGCGCGAGCAGGCACGGCCGGGTTTTCTGTGGCTCATCGAATGGCCCGAGCGCGGCCACGGGGCGCTCCCGCCTGCGGACCTGGAGTTGCAGCTGACGGCACGCGAGGATGCGCATGCCATCGAAACCCGGGCCTTCTCGCCGGCTGGCACGCAGTGGCTCGCCCGGCTGACAGCCGATCCGGTCGTGAGGTCGCTTGAAAAGGAGCCGCCCACCACGTAGATTAAGTTCAAGGAACGCACCGGAACACGATGATCGTAAAGGTGTTTCGCCAGGGAATGATGGCCGCCATCGTCGGCCTTTGCCTGCCACTCGGCGCCTCTGCCGCCGAACTGCGTGGCATCGGTCTCTCCGCCAGCGACGATTCCGTGGCGCTCAACCTTGAGCTCTCCGAGCGCGTCACGCCGAAGGTTTTCACCCTCGAGCACCCGCACCGCCTCGTCATCGATCTGCCCCACACACACCGGGAACGGGGAGCGCACGCGCCGGCTCCCTCGGGCAATGTCCTGGCCGTGCGCCTCGGACTGCAGCCCCAAGGTACGCTGCGCCTCGTGTTGGAAACGAAGGCTGCGCCGGTGCGCACCAGCTGGAGCGGGCACGCCCTGCGGGTGAGCCTGGGGGCAGCCACGCCCGCGGTCGCGGCGAGCACGGCGCCGGTGGTCGCCCCCGCCCCGCCGGCGGCCCTCGCGGCGGTGCCGGCCCCCGTGACCCTGCCGGCCGCCGCAGTGCGCAGCGCAGCGGAGGGGGAGCGCGACGTCGTGATCGCGATCGACGCGGGCCATGGCGGGGAGGACCCCGGCGCCATCGGCCACGGCGGCACGCGCGAGAAGGACGTGACACTGGCGATCGCCCGCGCGCTCGCGGCGCGCCTCAATCAGGAGCCTGGGCTGCGCGCGGTGCTCACGCGCGACCGCGATGAGTTTCTGCCCCTGCCTGAGCGCACGCGCCGCGCCCGCCAGGCCCATGCCGACATGTTCATCTCCGTGCACGCCGACTCCATCGCCGACCGCAGCATCTCGGGCGCCTCGGTATACGTGCTGTCGTTGCACGGGGCATCGAGCGAGGCGGCGCGTATCATCGCCGAGCGCGAGAATGCGGCGGACTTGCTGGGCGGGGTGCCGCTCAGCGAGCAGGGCGATCTCGGTCCAATCCTGCTCGATGCCACGCAGAGCGAGATCATCGGCGTCAGCGCCACCGCCGCCGAGCGGGTCGTCGCCGCGCTGCAGGGCGTCGGCGCAGTGCGCAAGGCGCAGGTGCAGCGCGCCGGGTTCGTCGTGCTGAAGTCGCCGGCGATTCCTTCGATGCTGATCGAGACCGCCTACATCTCCAACCCCGCCGAGGAACGCCGGCTGCGCAACAGCACACAACAGGAGCGCCTGGCCGAGGCCATCGCGAGCGGGGTGCGCAGCTTCTTCGCGCAAAACCCACCGGACGGCACGCGCTTCAAGCAGCAGCGCCGCCTCGCGAGTGCCGCCGCCTCCACCGCGGCCGCCAGCCCCTGACCGCTACAGCGTGCGCGCCCGACGCCTGTAAACTGCGGCGGCATGCCGATACGCCTCCTCACCGGCGAGCTCGTCGACCAGATCGCCGCGGGCGAGGTGATCGAACGGCCCGCCTCGGTCGTCAAGGAACTGGTTGAGAACAGCCTCGACGCGGGCGCGCACCGCATCGATATCGAGGTGGAGCGCGGCGGGAGCGGCCTGATCCGCGTACGCGACGACGGTCGGGGTATCGAGGCCTCGGAGCTGCCCCTGGCCCTGGCACGGCATGCGACCAGCAAGATCGAACGGCTCGAGGACCTGGCGGCGGTGCGGACGCTGGGATTTCGCGGCGAGGCGCTCCCGGCCATCGCCTCGGTGGCGCAGCTCACGCTCACCTCGCGCCCCGCCGGAGCGGACCACGCGACGCAGCTGCGCTGCGCGGGTGGAACGGTCAGTGCCACCCGCCCCGCTGCCCATCCTCCAGGCACGTCGGTGGAGGTTCGGGAGCTTTTCTTCAACGTGCCGGCGCGTCGCAAGTTCCTGCGCAGCGACGGCACCGAGCTCGGTCACGTCGTGCGTCTGAGCGAGCGCCTTGCGCTGTCGCGCCACGACGTGCACCTGCGCCTGCAGCACGGTCAGCGGCTCCTGCTCGACGCGCCAGCGCTGACCGCCCCGGGCGAGGCGCGGCTGCGCGCCGTCCTCGGCCGCGACGTGCCGGCCACACTGCTGCCGGTGCGGGCGAGCGCCGGTGACCTCACCCTCAGCGGCTGGATCGGACTGCCGACGCACTCGCGGGCCCAGCCTGATCAGCAGTTCTGGTTCGTCAACGGGCGCAGCGTGCGCGACCGGCTGCTGCTGAGCGCGGCGCGGTTGGCGTACCGGGACGTGCTCTACCATGGGCGTCACGCCGTGTACGTGTTGTATCTGACGCTCGATCCGGCGCGCGTGGACGTGAACGCGCATCCCGCTAAGCAGGAGGTGCGGTTCCGCGACAGCCGTCTCGTGCACGACTTCGTGCTGCACACCCTGGGGCGCACGCTTGCGGCGACCCGCCCGGTGCCCGCGGCGCCCGGTGCGGCTTCGGCCGCCGCCTGGGTGGCGGGGGACGGCAGCTCGGGCCGACTTGCGCTGGGCAGCGCCGCGGTGGATCTGGCAGGGCTCGTGGGAGCAGTGCGCGAGCCCGAGACGTTCGCGCCCGATGTGTTGCAGCCTCTCGGCACCGCCATTGCCCAGCTGCACGGCGCGTACATCCTGGCGCAGAGCGCTGACGCGCTGGTGCTGGTCGACATGCACGCCGCCCATGAGCGCGTGCTGTACGAGAGATTGAAGGCAGAGCGCGCCGCCCACGGCATCGCCGCGCAGCAGCTGCTCGAGCCACTGGTGATCGAGCTCAAGGCGCATCAGCTTGAGGCGCTGCTCGAGCAACGCGCGGAGTGGCAGCGGGCCGGTTTCGCGGTCGAGCCGCTCGGTCACGAGCGACTCGCGCTGCGGCAGGTGCCGGCGATACTCTCGGCGCGGGAGGCGAGCGCGATCGTGCGGGCGATGGTCGCGGATCTCGAGCTCGACGCGCCCCTGCACCACCTGGAGAGCGCCGCCGACCGCTTTCTCGGCACCCTCGCGTGTCGCAGCGCCATCCACGTCCACCGGCGCCTTACGCTCGCGGAGATGGACCAGCTGCTGCGGCAGATGGAGGCCACCGAGCGGGCCAATCAGTGCAATCATGGCCGACCGACCTGGACGCGCCTGACGCTGCAGCAGCTGGACCAGCTGTTCCTGCGGGGCCGCTGATGCGCGTGGCCGCGCCCGCGGGTCGCCTGCCTGTCCTCGTGCTGGCCGGTCCCACCGGGGCCGGGAAGACGCAGTGGGCCGTGCAACTCGCCGAGCACGCTCCCGTCGAGATCGTCTCGGTGGATTCCGCACTGGTATACCGCGGCCTGGACATCGGCACCGCCAAGCCCTCGCGCGCGATGCGGGCCCGGCACCCCCATCATCTGGTGGACGTCTGCGAGCCGACCGAGAGCTACTCCGCGGGCCGCTTCGTGCGCGATGCCCTGCGCTGCATCGGCGAGATCCACGCGCGCCGGCGCATCCCGCTGCTCGTCGGCGGCACCATGCTTTACCTGCGGGCACTCCTGGATGGACTCGCCCCCCTGCCGGCGGCGGCTGCACCGCTGCGCGCCGCGATCGATGCGCGCGCCAGCCAGCTCGGCTGGCCGGCGCTGCACGCCGAGCTCTCGCGCCTCGACCCCGCGGCGGCGGGCCGAATCGCGCCCCAGGACGCGCAGCGCATCCAGCGGGCGCTCGAGGTCTGTTGGACCACCGGGCAACCCATGTCGGAGCTGCAGCGCGGAACGGTCAGCCCGCTCGCCGGCTGGCCGCTGCGCTACTGGCTGCTGGTCCCCACGGATCGTTCCGCGCTGCACCAGTCGCTCGCGGCTCGCTTGGGCGGAATGATGGCCGCGGGTTTTCTTGAGGAGGTGCGGCAGCTGCGCGGCCGGGGCGACCTCACGGCCCGGCACCCCTCGATGCGCGCTGTTGGCTACCGCCAGCTCTGGGCGCACCTGGACGGGCGCTGGCCGCTCGATGAGGCCATCGCGCGCGCCCTCGCCGCCACGCGTCAGCTCGCGAAACGTCAGCTGACCTGGATGCGCGCGGAGCGCCGCGCGCTTCGACTCGATCCGGCCGGCGGCCCCCTGTCGTGGATTCGAGACATAAGTGCCGACACGGCCGCGCTTGGGCTTTGACGGAACCCGCGTGATAATATGAGGCTGGTCGGTGTGCCCCCTTTTTTACGGGCAGGTTGCTTGTCGGATCGCGGAACACGGACAGGTTCGGGTGCGATCCCATTCCGAACAACACGAAGCGAAACAATAAGGAGAACACGATGGCCAAAGGCCAATCCTTGCAGGACCCTTTTCTGAATGCCTTGCGCAAGGAACGGGTGCCGGTCTCCATCTACCTCGTCAACTGCATCAAGCTGCAGGGGCAGATCGATTCCTTTGATCAGTTCGTCGTTCTCCTCAAGAACAGCGTCAGCCAGATGGTCTACAAGCACGCCATCTCGACGGTGGTGCCGGCGCGCAACGTGCGGCTCACCGGCGAGGAGGGTGGAGCGGCCGCCGAGACGCCCGCCGAATAAATGCTCCCGTCGCGCGGAACTTTGAGTGTTCGAACGCCCCCGGACCGGTGAGCGTGCTGTGCTGGTGCGCCTGGGGCTGGGCGCCCAGGTCGACCCGGAAGACCTGCAGGAGTTCAGGCAGCTCGCGCTCTCGGCCGGCGCCCAGCCGCTCGCCACGCTGACCGGCCGCCGCGAGCGTCCCGACCCGCGTTATTTTCTCGGCAGCGGCAAGGCGGAAGAGCTGAGGCGGCTCGCCGCCGAGCACGAGGCCGACGTGATCCTGATCGATCACGCCCTGTCCCCCAGCCAGGAACGAAACCTCGAACAGCTGACCGAGCGGCGCGTGCTGGACCGCAACGGCCTGATCCTCGACATCTTCGCGCAGCGCGCGCGCAGCTTCGAGGGCAAGCTGGAGGTGGAACTCGCCCAGCTGAAGCACATCGCCACGCGACTGGTGCGCGGCTGGACCCACCTCGAGCGCCAGAAGGGCGGCATCGGCCTGCGTGGCCCCGGCGAGACGCAGCTCGAGACCGACCGTCGTCTCATCGGGCAACGGGTCCGCGTGCTCACCAGGCGCCTCGCCCGCATCCGCCAGCAGCGTGAGACCGGCCGGCAGACCCGCGCGCAGATCCCGGTGCCCTCGCTGGCACTGGTCGGTTATACCAACGCCGGCAAGTCCACGCTGTTCCGTGCCCTTACCGGGGCGGACGCCTTCGTAGCGGACCAGCTGTTCGCAACGCTGGATCCGACCGTGCGCCGTCTCCAGCTGCCAGGCGGCACGACGGTCGTCGCGGCCGATACCGTCGGCTTCATCCGCGATCTGCCGCACGAGTTGGTGGCGGCTTTCGAGTCGACTCTCACCGAGGCCCGCGCCGCGACGCTGCTACTGCACGTGGTGGATGCGAGCAACCCGCGGCGTGCGGAGCAGATCGCGCAGGTGGACGCGGTACTGGCGCAGATCGGCGCCCAGCACATCCCGCAGCTGCTCCTCTACAACAAGATCGACCGGCTCGACAGCGCGCCGCGCATCGAGCGCGACCCCGAGGGGCGTGCCCACGCGGTGTGGATTTCCGCCGCGCAGGCGCGCGGACTCGACCTGCTGCAGCAGGCAGTCGCCGAGCGCCTGGCGCGACATGCACGGCGCGCGCGCGTGCGCGTGCCGCCGAGCGCGGGTGCGCTGCGCTCGCGGCTCTATGCCGCGCACGCGGTGCGCGGCGAGCACGCCGCGCCCGATGGCTCGCTCGAGCTGGCCGTGGAGCTGCCGGATCTCGAGTTGCTGGTACTGGCCCGCACCGCCGGCGTGCAGATTCTCGAGGTGCAGGGTCCGGAGGCGCCTTGTGCCCCAGGGACGCTCTACCTAAAATCCCCGGCCGCCTCGCGCGCCACCAAGTAGCCGGGCGCAGCACCCTATGGCCTGGAATCAACCAAACGGCGGTCAGAACAATCCGTGGGGCCGGCGGCCAGGCGGCGCTGCGAATGACCTCGATGCGCGCCTGAAGAGTTGGCAGCGCAAGCTCGAGAGCTGGTTCCGTCCTGGCGGGAGCGGCGGGGAGGGCAGCTGGCTGTTCTTCATCCTCCTGGTGGCGGTGCTGATCGGTTGGCTCGGCAGCGGCATCTACCAGGTCGGGCAGGCCGAGCGCGGCGTCATCCAGCGCTTCGGCCGCTTCGTGGAAGTGAAGCCCCCGGGGATGGGGTGGCACGCGCCCTGGCCCATAGAGACGGTCACCAAGGTGAACGTGACCGGCGTGAACTCGAGCGACTTCAAGTCGCGGGTGCTCACCGCGGACGTCAACCTGGTCGAGCTGCACTTTGCGGTGCAGTACCAGTTCTCGGACCCGGTCAAGGCCCTGTTCCGGGTGCGCGAGCCCGAGGAGACGTTGAGCCAGGTGAGCGAGAGCGCGATCCGCGAGATCGTGGGCCGCAGTACGCTGGACGACGTGCAGGCCGGCAAGACGCGGCCCGAGATCATCCGGCGCACGCAGGAGCTCATCCAGCGCACGCTCGACTACTACGATGCGGGCATCACGGTCACTACCGTGAACCTGGTCGATGTGGGGGTTCCCGAGCCTGTAGTCGCCTCGCGCAACGACGCCAACAAGGCCCAGGCTGACAAGGAGCGCTACGTCCTCGAGGCGCAGGCTTACCAGAACAGCATCCTTCCCGTCGCGCAGGGCACCGCCGCGCGCATGCAGCAGGACGCGCAGGCCTACAAGGCGCAGGTGGTGGCGCTCGCCCAGGGGCAGACCGCGCGCTTCACCCAGCTGCAGAGCGCGTACGCGCAGGCGCCGGAGGTGACGCGTCGCCGCCTCTACATGGACACGCTCGAGAGCGTCCTGGCGCGCGCGCACAAGGTGCTGATCGATGCCAAGGCCGGCAACAACCTCATCTACCTGCCGATCGACAAGTTGCTCGAGAAGAGCAATGCCCGCGAGAGCGAGGCGGCCGCCGACGCCGCGGCCGGCAGCGCCAAGGAGCCGACCGATCAGGTTACCGTCGAGGCCCGCGGGCGGGGGGAGCGCTGATGGCGCCGCGCCAGCTGCCCCTCCTGGTCGCGGTGTTGCTGGTGCTGCTCGCGGCCGGCTTCTCGATGTTCACCGTCAACGAGACTCAGTTCGCGATCCGCAAGCGGTTCGGGGCGATCGTGGCCACGCAGCTCGCGCCGGGCCTGCACTACAAGTGGCCCTGGGACACGGTCACCAAGTTTGACCGGCGCATTCTCACCCAGTCCTACACCGGTGAGACCTTCCTCACCAGCGAGGGCACGAACCTCATCGTCGACTTCTACGTGAAGTGGCGGGTCAAGGATCCGGCGCGCTTCTATACGACCACCGGCGGGGTGGTAGAGCAGGCGGCCAACCGTCTGGGCTACATCGTCAATGGCGGCATCAAGACGGTCGTCGCGCAGCAGCCGCTCGGTAAGATCATCGCCGCCGAGCGCGCCGCGGTCACCAGCCAGATGTTCGGCAAGGCCAGCGATGACGCCGGTGCCCTCGGCATCGACCTGATCGACGTGCGCGTGCAGCGCATCGACCTGCCCGAGGAAGTCGCGGCACGCGTCTACGAGAGCATGAAGCAGAGTTTCGCCAAGATAGCCAATAGCCGCCGCGCCGAGGGGCAGAAGGAGAGTGCCTCGATTCGCGCCGATGCCGAGCGGCAACGTACCGTCATCATCGCGAATGCCGAGCGCGACGCGCTCGGACTGCGGGGCGAGGGCGATGCACTCGCGGCGCAGACTTATGCGCGCGCCTATGCCAAGGATCCGGAGTTCTTTGCCTTCTACCGCAGCCTGCAGGCCTACGAGCGGGCGCTCGGCAAGGACGGCGATCTGCTGGTGCTGACGCCGGACGGCGAGTTCTTCCGCTATCTGCGCGATACGGCGAAGACGCCCGCGCCGCGCCGCTGACCCGTTCCTGGTGTTCAACTTCACCGACCTGTTGGCCGCGCTCGGGCTGTTCCTCGTGCTCGAGGGCATGGCACCCTTTCTCAACCCGGCGGGGCTGAAGCGTGCGTTGCTGCGACTCAGCGAGCTCGGCGACCGCGAGTTGCGCATCGCTGGCCTGGGCAGCATGCTGGTCGGCGTGATCATCCTGTTTCTGGTGCGCTAGGTGGGCCGCTTCGTCGTCATCATCGGCACCCAGTGGGGCGATGAGGGCAAGGGCAAGGTGGTCGACCTGCTCACCGAGCACGCCGCGGCGGTGGCGCGCTTCCAGGGCGGCCATAACGCCGGCCACACGCTCGTCATCGGCGGCAAGAAGACCATACTCTCGCTCATCCCTTCCGGGATCCTGCGCGAGCAGGTGCGCTGCTACATCGGCAACGGCGTGGTGTTGTCGCTCGAAGCGCTGCTGAGTGAGAGTCGCATGCTGATGCAGCAGGGCGTGCCGGTATTCGAGCGGCTGCGGCTCTCGCCACACTGCCCGCTGATCCTGCCCTCGCACGTCCAGCTCGACCAGGCGCGCGAGCGCGCGCGCGGGCTGAATGCCCTCGGTACCACCGGGCGCGGCATCGGGCCGGCCTACGAGGACAAGGTGGCGCGGCGCGCGGTGCGCATCGCCGACCTTTTCCAGCGCGAGCGCTTCGCGGCCAAGCTCGGCGAGGTACTGGACTTCCACAACTTCATCCTGCAGCACTACTACCGGCAGGCGCCGATCGATTTTCAGCAGACCCTCGATCAGCAGCTGGCGCTGGCGACGGAGCTGGCGCCGCTGGTCACCGACGTCACGCAGGCGTTGCAGGCGCTGCGTGAGGCCGGCGCCAACGTGCTGTTCGAGGGCGCGCAGGGCGCGATGCTCGACGTGGACCACGGCACTTATCCGTACGTGACCTCATCCAACACCACCGCGGGTTTCGCCGCCACGGGCACGGGGCTCGGCCCGCGCGCCTTCGACGCCGTACTCGGCATCGTCAAGGCGTACGCGACGCGGGTGGGCGCCGGACCCTTCCCCACCGAGCTCTTCGATGAGGACGGCGAGCACCTCTCGCGCGTGGGTCACGAGTTCGGCTCGGTCACCGGGCGGCGCCGCCGCTGTGGCTGGTTCGACGCGGTGGCGCTGCGCCGCGCTATCGTCAACTCCAGCGTATCGGGTCTCTGTATCACCAAGCTCGACGTGCTGGATGGGCTCGAGACGGTGCGCCTGTGCGTCGGCTATCAGGTGCGCGGCACGGTGACGCACGAACCCCCCATGGCGCCCGAGGGCTATGCCGATGTCACGCCGGTGTACGAGGAACTGCCCGGTTGGCGCGAATCGACCGTCGGCCTGACCGCATATGCCGCCCTGCCCGGGAATGCCCGGCGCTACCTGGAGCGGCTGCAGGAGCTGGTGCGGGTGCCGCTCGACATGATCTCCACCGGTCCGGATCGCGAGCAGACGATCGTGTTGCGCCACCCCTTCGGCGGCTGAGGGATCGCACGACGTGCGCCCCGTGAGTGCGGCCCGGGTCGCCCTGTTGCTGCTCATACTGCTGGCCTGCCGGCTGGCGGCGGGGAGCTGGCCGGTTTATTCCGCCACCTGGGACGAACCAGAGCACCTGGCCGCGGGCATCGAACTGCTCGACCGCGGCCGCTACGAGTACGACACGGAGCACCCACCGCTCGCGCGGCTCCTCATAGCCCTGGGTCCGTATCTGGCCGGTGCCCGCTCGTTCGGCACTCCGCCGCCGGACGGCACCCAGGAAGGCAAGGACATCCTCTACGCCAACGCGCACCCGGCCGAGTACCTGACCCTGGCGCGCCTCGGGACGTTGCCCTTCCTGGCGCTGCTGCTCTGGGCGACCTGGCTGTGGGGCCGACACGTGCTCGGTTCGGAGCGCGCGGCGCTGCTGCCGGTGGCGCTGCTCATTTCCGCGCCCCCGATCCTCGGACACGCTGGCCTGGCCAGCCTGGATATCGCCGCGGCAGCCACCGGCCTGCTGGCATTCTATGCGCTGCAGCGCTGGCTCGAGTCAGGCCGGCCGGGCGACGCGGCTGCCGCGGGGCTCGCCTCGGGCCTCGCCGTCGGCACCAAGTTCTCCGCGGTACCCTTCCTCGGGTTGGCGCTGCCCGCCCTCGCGCTGGTGCGGGCCCTGACCGGGGCGCGACCCCCGGGGGCCCCGCGTCCCGCCGCCCGCCCCTGGGTGCTCGGACTGGCACTCCTCGTGCTCGGCACGCTCCTGGTGCTGTGGCTCGCCTATGCGCCACGCACCACCGATGTCTCGGGCGTCAACGTACGTTTCACCTGGGCCGTGGGGTATCTGCTCGCCCAGTCGGGGTTCGATCACACGCTCGGCGTGTGGCTGTCGCATCTGTGGCTGCCGCGCGAGGCCAAGGACCTGGTCAATGGCGTCATGGCGGTGAAGGCGCACAACGACACCGGCCACCGCGCGTTCCTGCTCGGCCAGGTCGGCGAGCACGGCTGGTGGTACTTCTACCTCGTGGCCCTCGCGGTGAAGACGCCGCTGCCACTGCTCGCGGGCGGGGTGGCGGGCCTGGGTTGGCTGGCGCGGGTGGGTTGGCAGGAACGGGCGGCGGGACGGCTCGCGCCGTTGGTGCTTTTCTTGGTGATCCTCGGCTTTGCGAGCCTCTTCAGCCGCATCAACATCGGCATCCGCCACGTGCTGGTCCTCTATCCGCTGCTGGCGCTCGGCGCGGCGTACCTGCTGCAGCGGGCCTGGCGCAACCGATCCGCCGCACGCGGAGCAGCGGCGCGAGCGGGCGGGACCGCGCTGCTGGCGGCCTTGCTTACCTGGCAGTTCAGTGTCCTGTGGCGCGCCTATCCGGATTATCTGCCGTACTTCAACGAGACGGTCACGCAGCCGCGCACGGTACTGGTCGACTCGGACCTCGACTGGGGGCAGGACCTCAGACGCCTCGAGCTACGCGCCGCGCAACTGCGCATTCCGCGCCTGTGGCTCGCCTATCTCGGCACAGTCGATCTCGGCCGCGAGCCGCTGCCGCCTTTCGAGCGCCTCCGGCCGCGGCAGATCGTGCATGGATGGGTGGCGATATCGGCGCTGGCGCGCACCCGCAACCCGACCGATTACGCCTGGCTCGAGGCCTATCAGCCGGTGGAGCGCATCGGCGCCTCCATCGAACTCTACTACGTGCCCTGACGGCCTCAGCCCACTTCGGGCAGCGCGCGGCGCAGCCGGCCAATGCGCAGCAGCGGGGGCGGATGCGAGTAATAGAAGGCCACGTACCAGGGGTCGGGCGTCAGCGTGGAGGCGTTGTCGCGGTGCAGCTTCACCAGCGCCTGGGCGAGCTCCGCGGCGCTCGCGTAGCGCGTGGCGAAGGCGTCCGCCTGGAACTCGTGACGCCGCGACCACAACGCCGACAGCGGGGTGATGAAGAACGTGAACACCGGGACCACCAGCGCGAACAGCAGCAGCGCCGCGTGGGTGGAGGGAACCGGCACACCGAGTGCGCGGTAGAACTCCGGGCGCGCCGCCAGCCAGCCCAGCAGCGCCAGCCCGAGGAAACTGGCCGCCAGCGAGAGCAGCAGCCGCTGCCGCACGTGCTTCAGCCGGAAGTGTCCGAGCTCGTGGGCCAGCACGGCCTCCACCTCCGGGGCGGCCAGCCGCTCGAGCAGCGTGTCAAAAAAGACGATGCGCTTGTGACGGCCCATGCCGGTGAAGTAGGCGTTGCCGTGGCTCGAGCGCCGCGAGTTGTCCACCACGAACACACCCTTGGCAGCGAAGCCGCAGCGCCGCAACAGGTCCTCGATCCGCTCGCGTAACGCCTGGTCCTGCAGCGGCGAGAAACGATTGAAGAGCGGCGCGATGAAGGCCGGCCAGGCCCAGATCATGAACAGCATCACCGCGAGCCACAGTCCCCAACCCCACAGCCACCACGAGCGGCCGGCCCGTTGCATGAGCAGCAGCAGTGCCAGCACCACGGGGCCCCCGAGCAATACTGCAAGTCCCACCGATTTCAGCAGGTCGGTGAGGAAGAGCGAAGGAGTGGTGCGATTGAAACCAAAGCGCGCCTCGAGACGAAAGGTGCGCCAGATCGCGAGCGGCAGGCTCAGCGCCTGCGTCACGAGCAGTACGCTCGCGATCACCGCCAGCCCGAGCCAGGGCTCGCGCAGCGCAGTCCCGCGCCAGGCCGCATCGATGAGCGCGATGCCCCCGCCGAGGGTGAAGAGCAGGGTCAGCGCCGCATCAAGCAGCGTGCTCAGTCGCGCCAGGCGGGCCTTGGCGACGGTGTAGTCCGCCGCCTTGCGATGCTCAGCGAGGGAGACCGCGTCCCGGAAGGGCTCCGGCACGGCGTCGCGTGCGCCGACGACCGCGTGGACCTGCCGCTGCGAGAGCCACAGCTCAAGGAACGTCCCGAGGACTAACGCCGCGACGAACAGGGGGGCGAGCCAGCTCATGCCTTCAGTCTAGCAACTGCCCCTGGTCCGCGTACCTTGCCCGGGGGGGTCCGCGCCCCGTACGGTGCGGGGCTCCATGCGAACCACGAGCAGCGCGCCCGTCGAGGCGCAACGCATCCAGGAACTGAACGGTGTGCCGGAACGTCGCGGCGCCTATGTCCTCTACTGGATGCAGCAATCGCAGCGCGCAGCGGGCAATCCCGCGCTCGAGCTCGCGATCGCCTCGGCGAATCGCCTCGGGCTGCCGGTGCTCGTGGTCTTCGCTGTCACGGCGGATTTCCCCGGGGCCAACCTGCGCCACTACGCTTTCATGCTGCAGGGGTTGGCGGAGACGGCCGCACAGCTGCGCGAACGCGGGGTCGCGTTCACGATCCGGCACGGCGCCCCGGATGCGGTCGTGCTGGAGCTCGCGCCACAGGCCGCGCTCATCGTCTGCGACCACGGCTACCTGCGGATCCAGAAGCAGTGGCGCGCGCAGGTGGCGGCCGCCGCTGCGGTACGCGTGGTGCGGGTGGAGGGTGACGTGCTGGTGCCCGTGGCCGCGGCCTCGCGGCAGCGGGAGGTTGCCGCGCGCACCCTGCGCCCCAAGCTGCTGGCGCTGCGCGAGCAGTACCTGCGCCGGCTACCCAGCGTGCGGCCCGAGGTCAGTGCGGCGCAGCTGCGGGTGCCGAGCAGCCTCGCGCTCGAGGATGTGCCTGGCGCGCTCGCGGCGCTGCGCATCGACCGTACCATCGGCGCGGTCCCTGGGTGGACGGGCGGCCTCAGCCACGCGCGCGCGCGGCTGCGGGCCTTCCTGCGCGCCGACCTTGCGCACTACGACGTGGCCCGCGCCAGACCGGGGGCCCCGCGGGTGTCCGGACTGTCACCGTACCTGCACTTCGGCCAGATCTCGCCGCTCGAGATCGCGCTGGCAATTCGCCAGTCCGCCGCACCGGCCGCGGCGCGCGAGAGCTACCTGGAGGAACTGCTGGTGCGGCGCGAGCTCGCGGTGAACTTCGTCGACACCACTCCCGACTACGACTGCTACCAGTCGGTGCCCGAGTGGGCGCGCCGCTCGCTCCACGCCCACCGGGACGACCCGCGGCCGCACGTCTATGACTATGATCAGCTCACCCAGGCGCGCACCCACGATCGGTACTGGAACGCGGCGATGCGCGAAATGCTCGCCACCGGCTATATGCACAATCACCTGCGCATGTACTGGGGCAAGAAGGTGCTCGAGTGGTCGGCCGACCCGGCGGCAGGGTACGCCACGCTGCTGCGCCTCAATAACAGCTACTTCCTCGACGGCCGCGACCCCAGCTCCTTTGCCAACGTCGGCTGGGTCTTTGGGTTGCATGACCGGCCCTGGCCGGAGCGCCCGATCTTCGGCACTGTGCGCTACATGAATGCCGCGGGGCTGGCGCGCAAGACCGACATCGAGGTCTATGTCCGCAAGTGGGGCGCCTCAGCGCCGGCGCCACTCGCGCTGTGACTAGCGCGCGACCCAACCCGAGCTCAACAACTCCTCGGTGAATTCGCGCACCACGCGCGGATCGGGGCGCAAGCGGCGTTTGAGCTTGGCTCGCACCGGGATGCGCTGCAGGAGGTCACGCAGCACGTTGAGTCGGGTCTGGTGCTTGTCGTCGGCGCGTACCACGATCCAGGGGGCCGCGTCGTGATGGGTGCGCAGCAGCATGCTGTCGCGGGCGCGGCTGTAGTCGCGCCAGTGCTTCTGGGCGGCTTCGTCCACCGGGCTGATCTTCCACTGCTTGAGCGGATCGTGCTCGCGCTCACGCAGCCGCCGCGCCTGCTCCTTGCGCGTGATGTCGAGGTAGTACTTGATGAGCTGCACGCCATCGCGCACCAAGAGCTTCTCGAAACGCGGCGCGGCCTCGAGGAAGGCCTCGTGCTCCTCGGCGGTGCAGAACTTCATGACCGGCTCCACGCCCGCGCGGTTGTACCAGCTGCGGTTGAAGAGGACGATCTCCTGCGCCGCGGGCAGCTCGGGCACGAAGCGCTGGAAGTACCACTCGCTGCGCTCCCGATCGCTCGGCTTGCCGGGGGCCACCACGCGCGCCTCGCGCGGACTCAGGTGCTCGACGATGCGCTTGATGGTGCCGTCCTTGCCGGCGGTGTCGCGTCCTTCGAGGATGATCAGGATTTTCAGGCCTTCGCTGATGACCCGGCGGTGGACTTTCACCAGCTCGATCTGCAGCTTGCGCAGCTCGCGCTCGTAGTGCTTGCCGCTGATCGCGGGGATATCGCGCGCAGATTTGTCCTTGGCCACGGGCTTGGCTCAGCGCGGGCGCGCGCGACGGCCGAACCAGAACAGCACCGCGCCGCAGACGAGCAGGGTGAGGCCCCAGATGAGGTTGATGTTAATGCCGAGCGAGCGCTGGTACAGGGCCGGGTCGCTCGCCGCGCCATAGCCCGCCAGCAGCAGGCCGAGGCAGGCGAGCAGGGTACCGAGCGGGACACGGATGTCGATCATGACGTTTCACCAGAATAGAAAATTGAGGAGCAGTACCGCCGCGATCACGGCGGTGCCGAGCCACGCCGGCCGCAGGTACCAGGCAGTGCCCGCCTCATTCTCACGCGGGGTGAGCGCATACACCAGCCCGCGCAGCTCCTGCTCGGGACGCGCTCGCGTCAGCGCGCTCACCAGGAGCGTCACCGCGAAGCAGACGATGAAGGCCCAGATCGCGGTCCAGAAGTTCTGGGCCATCTCGCTCGGGTAGGTGTGCGCCACGTGCAGCCAGCCGCCCTTGACGCCCGGGGGACTGCCGCGCGGCAGGCTCAGGCCGTGGTGCAGCGCGGCCGCGCAGGTACCGGCCAGCAGGCCGGCGAAGGCGCCGTGGCCGGTGGCGCGGCGCCAGAACATACCGAGGAGGAAGGTGGCGAAGAGCGGCGCGTTCACGAATGCGAACAGCAGCTGCAGCAGATCCATGATGTTGTTGAAGCGGTTCGCCACGTAGGCGGCGGCTACCGAGAGCAGGATGCCGGCCACGGTGGCGACGCGACCCATGCGGAGGTAGTGGTGATCGGGGGCGTCGCGGCGTATGTACGCCTGATAGATGTCATAGGTCCAAACCGTGTTAAAGGCCGTGACGTTGCCTGCCATGCCCGACATGAAGCTCGCCAGCAGCGCGGTGAGCCCGAGCCCCAGCATGCCGTGCGGGAAGTAGTGCGCCAGCATCATGGGAATCGACAGATCGTGGTTGAGTGAGCCGTCGGCCTTGGCTGGCAGACTGAAACCGCTCGCGCCGCCGCCGACGGTGGCGGCGATGGCGATCATGCCCGGCACGATCACCAGGAATGGAAAGAGCATCTTCGGCACGGCTGCGATGAGCGGGGTGCGGCGCGCCGCGGACATCGAGTGCGCCGCCATGGCGCGCTGGATCACCAGGAAATCCGTGCACCAGTAGCCGAAGGACAGCACGAAGCCGAGCCCCATCAGCACCCCGAACCATTCGACGCCGAGCGGGTTGGCACTGGCATGGCCCATCTCGCGCCAGATGCTCGACCAGGCATCGGCAGCGAAACCGCGCCGGCTCGCGACCTCGGCGAGGCGCGCACTCAGTCCGCGCCATCCTCCCAGGTCGTGCAGGCCAAGAAACACCAGCGGCGCAAAGCCGAACACGATGAGGAAGAACTGCAGGACCTCGTTGTAGATGGCCGAGGTCAGGCCGCCGAGCAGGATGTAGAGCAGTACGATCGCCGCTGACAGCCACACGCTGGTGCTGAAGTCCCAGCCGAGCAGCAGATTGAGCAACAGTCCAATCGCATACATCGAGATGCCCGAGGAGAACACCGTCATGACCGCAAAACTGATGGCGTTCAGGGCCCGGGTCTTCTCGTCGAACCGCAGCTTCAGGTACTCCGGTACCGAACGCGCGCGTGAGCCGTAATAGAAAGGCATCATGAAGACGCCGAGGAACACCATCGCGGGGATGGCGCCGACCCAGTAGAAGTGACTGGTCGCCATGCCGTACTTGGCACCCGAGGCGGCCATGCCGATGACTTCCTGGGCGCCGAGGTTGGCGGACAGGAATGCCAGCCCGGCCACCCAGGCGGGGATCGCGCGCCCGGACAGAAAGTAGTCGCTGCTGGTCCGGACGTTCCGCCGCAGCACGAAGCCAACGCCCAGCACGAACGCGAAATACACGCCCATGATGAGCCAGTCGATCGTCGTGGGCTGCATAGCCCGCCGCGGGTGTGGTGAACTCCGCGTCGATACTAACGCGGCCGCAGCCCGGGTGCGCGTGTCAGCCGCCCGCCAGCTCCTCCGCCGGCTGGGGCTCGCGCACCGGCTCGCTGGAGACGAGCACCAGTGAGCAGGTCGCCTGCGACAGGGTGTGGGCGGTGACCTCGCCGAAGAAGAGGTCGGCACCGGGCCGCGGACTGACGCCCATCACCAGCAGCTCATAGCCCTCCTGCGCTTCGCGCACGATGGCCTCGGGAGCCGGCTCGTTGCGGATGCGGCGCTCCACGCGGATGCCGTAGTGCTCCCCCATCTCGACGATCTCACGCAGCGCGGCGCTCGCCGTATGCGTGGGCGCGATCGCGCGTCCGAAGCGCTGTCGCCACGGCAGGCGGCCGCGCGGCGCCGGGGCGACGTACAGCGCCGTGACGCGCGCGCCGAGCGCCTGTGCGAGTGCCACGGCGACTTCGGCGCCTTCGCGCGAGAAGCGTGTGCCGCGTACCGGCACGAGCACCCGGCGCACTGCCGCGCGGGCACGGGCGCGCTGTGCGCCGCGGGCGATCACGATGCCGAAGGCGCCGCCAAACTCGAGCGCGCTGCGGCGGATCTGCGCGTCGAGCCTGCCTTCGTGCACCACCGGCTCCCGACCGAGCAGCAGCCACCCGTAGCCCTTGCGTGCCTCGGCCGCGATGAGTTCTGCGGAGGCGGCGACCGGCTCGGCACGCGTAACGATATCGACCGCCTCGCTCTCACCGGTGGAGGCGCGATCGCCGGCGCGTACGGCGCGCTGCACGAGCCGGGCCGCCGGCTGCACCGCCGCGGCCGGCTCACCGAGCGGCGCCTCGGCGAGGTGCAGTACCGTGGTGGTAATGCGCCGCACGCCCGCGAGCAGGCCAGCGAAATGCAGCGCGAGCTGCCCCGAAGGGGTCTCGTCGGCGGCCACCAGCAGCCGCTCGACGCGCTTGAGGAAGGACTCCGCCTCGAACTCCTCCCGCTCGAGCCGCGCGCGCTCTTCCTCGCCGAGCGGCAGCCGGCGCAGTGCCCAGCGCAGCGTCGGCGGCATCACCATGGTCGTGACGACGGCCATGGCCACGATCGCCGAGAAAAGGGGCCGGTTCAGGGCCCCGATGGACAGCCCGACCGAGGCCACGATGATCTCGGTGGAACCGCGCGCGTTCATGCCACAGCCCACCGCCAGGCATTCCGCGTACGCCAGCCCACCGATGCGCCCGCCGACGAAGGCACCGAGGAACTTGCCCACGCTCGCCACGAGAATGAGGCCGGCTGTACTTAGCAGCAGGGTCGGTTGGCCCAGCGCGCGCACGTCGGTGGCCAGACCGGCGGTGGCGAAGAAGACCGGCATGAACAGCGCGATGATTAGGCCGCGGACCTGTGCGCGCAGCTGCCGCGTCAGGATGGGTGACTGCCCGATCAGCACGCCGGCGATGAAGGCGCCGAGCACGAAGTGCACGCCGATCGACTCGGTGATCAGGGCCGCCACCCCCATGATGGCGAGGATGGTGCTGACGCTGGCGAGCTCGCTGGTCAGCGTGTCATTCGACCAGCGGATGATGCGAAATACCAGCCGGCGGCCCACGGTGAACGCGAGCAGCAGGAAGAGCAGGGTGCCCACGCTGCTGCGTGCCAGCGCCAGCAGGTCCACCCTGCCGTGCAGCGCCAGCCCGAAGATCACCGACATGATGATCCAGCCGATGGCATCGTCGAGGATCGCCGCGCCGATGATGACCTGTCCCACCGTGCGGCGCAGAAAGCCCAGATCGCGTACCACCAGCGCCACGATCTTCACCGAGGAGATGGCGAGCGCTGTACCGAGAAAGAGGGCGGTGATGAGCCGGGTTCCCGGCGCGGGCAGGAGTGAGGCCGGCAGCGCGTAGCCGAGTGCCACCCCGCAGCCCAGCGGCAGGAGGATGCCACTGACGGAGATGCTGAGCGCTGCGCGCCGCGCGCGGCGGAATACCGAAAGGTCGGTCTCCATGCCGGTGAGCAGCAGCAGCAGCAGGATGCCGAGTTGCGAGACGGCATCGAGCATCGCGGCCTGGGCGGGCAGTCGCGGGAAGAGTTCGCCGTACACCCCCGGCGCCAGCGCGCCGAAGACCGACGGACCCAGCACCACGCCGGCGAGGATCTGTCCGATCACCGGCGGCTGGCCGCAGCGCTGCAGCAGCTCACCGGCGGCGCGGCCGATCACCAGCAGGACCAGGATCTGCTCCAGGAATAGCGCGACCGAGGCTGCGTGGGTCACTTGCGCCCGGCCCGGGGTTGCCGCGCAGAAGGCGGTCGCCGTCGTGACAATGCGGTACCGCTCATGCTGAGATCACCCGGTTGCGCTGCATGAGAGGTACGCCATGGCCCGTGAGCCCGAGGAACATATCGCCAAGCAGGCTGAGAGTGTCAAGGAGAGCGCCCGGCACCTGCAGCGCTCGGCGAGCGCCGTCGAGGAAAGCGCCGACCGCAATACCGTGCTGGCGGCCGACCGCACGGTGCTCGCCGCCGAACGCACCTACGCGGCCTGGGTTCGTACCGGACTGGCCGCCCTCGCCAGCGGCGCGGGCGCCCGCCCACTGCTGAAGGGAATGCTGCCGGAGTGGTGGAGCTCGCTTACCGCCTCCGTGCTGGTGCTGCTTAGCGCCTTCTGTTTCGTGGCGGCGGTGTGGCGCCAATTGAATGCGCTCGCGCCGCCGGCCCCGGACCTGCCCCGGCTGCCGACTGCGTTGTTACTGGTGGTGGACGGCGTCCTGGTACTGGTGGCACTGGCGGTGCTGGTCGCGATCTGGACCACGGGCCCCTGAAGGGCCCGCGGTCCGGAGCGTGCAGCGCGCAGTACCTGCGCTCAGTGGTGTGAACAGAGCGCCAGCAGCAGGATGATGGGAATCGGTACCCCGAGCAGCCACAACAGAATGCCACGACCCATACGCTTTTCTCCTCGCCCTCGGTGAGCGTCTTTAGTGCTTCACACCGGCACTGTCAGCGATCGAGCTGATCTTCTGCAGGTGCGACTGGATGGTGGGCAGGAGTTTCTGCGCCAGCGCCTTCGCGTCGGCGTCCTGCCCGGATGAGATCTCTTTCTGCAGCAGGGTGACGGCGTCCTTGTGCGCCTTTACCTGGTTGGCGATATACGCCTTGTCGAAGCTGTCACCGGACAGCAATTCGAGTTTGGCCTTCGCGGTCTTGTTGGCAGGACCGACGCCGCTGGGCAGGCTCACGTTCTTGGAGGAAGCCAACGACTTCAGCTGCTCGGCGCCGGCGGTGTGATCCTTGACCATCATCGCCCCGAAGTCCTTGACCGCCTGACTGCCGCCCTTTTGCTGCGCCAGCTGTCCGACCTCGATCTCGCCGTTGCCGGCCCATGCGAGTCGCCGCATGAACGTGTGGTCATCGTTGCTCGCCGCGGCGGCGAGGAGCGGAAGCAACATGAGTGCGCAGAAAGTGAAGTATTTCATGACAGTCCTCTCAGCAAGCTGGGGGCCTTTATAGAGAACGGCGCCGGCTGCGAACAGCCCCGTTCGCGCAAACGGCGCGTCAGCAGCCCCTGACACTGCGAAGGCAGCCGGCAGGCCGATGCGGGATGTTGGTTGCGCCAACCAACAACCAACACCACTCGTCCTCAAGGCAGGCGTGTCTGACGCGCCTTGAACTGCCCAACCTACAGAAAGCTCGGCCGTGGACAGGCTAGCTTTGCCTTGAGCGCCTCGTCGCGCCGCCGGTCGCCGGCTGAAGGAGTGACACCATGATTACCATCCTGCTCATCGTCCTCGTGCTGCTGCTGATCGGCGCGCTCCCCGCATGGCCTTACAGCACCGGCTGGGGCTATTACCCGAGCGGCGGCATCGGCCTGGTGCTGTTGGTCTTGTTGGTGCTGTGGTTGATGCGCGCGATCTGAGCGCGAGCTGCACGGCCTCCCTGCGGCCGGCGGACTACCCGTCCTCCGCCGTAATTCTGACAGCCTGAGTAGGTCAGGCGATGGCACCCTGTGTCTGATCCGAGACACATGGGGGCAGACGAGCATGCAACAGATCACTTCGGTCGGTCTGCGCGACGCGCGACGCATTATCGAGGCGGGCGAGCGCAAGGCCGAGGAACTCGGCATTCCCTACAACCTCGCCGTCGTTGACGCCGGCGGCAACCTGGTCGCCCATGCCCGCATGGACGGTGCCTGGCTCGGCAGCATCGACATCTCCATCGACAAGGCGTGGACCGCCCGGGCGTTCGAGATGTCCACCGAGGAGCTGGGCAAGATGGCGGCCGCGCATAAACCCCTGTTCGGCATCCATACGACCAACCACGAGCGCGTGGTGATCTTCGCCGGCGGCCTGCCCATCAAAAGCGGTGACACGGTCGTGGGCGCGGTCGGGGCGAGCGGCGGCACGGTCGACCAGGACCAGGAGGTCGTCGAGGCCGCGCTCGAGGCCTTCGTGGCGGACGGTACGCCCCGCAAGAGCTGAGGCTGACGTGGTGGTGGGTGCCGCGCTGCCGTACTGCGGGCTGCCGCCCGTGCCCGGCACGCTCATCAGCCGCTTCAACCTGGACCCGGTGCTGATCGGTGCGCTGCTCGCGCTCGGGGCCGTGCACCTGCGCCTCACGGCGCGGGCGCTGCGTCCGGTTGCCGCCGCCGGCTGGTTGGTCACCGCCGCGGCACTGCTCTCGCCGCTCTGCGCGCTGTCGGTGGCGCTCTTTGCCGCACGCATCGCCCAGCACATGGTGCTGGTCCTATGTGCCGCACCGCTGCTCGCGCTCAGCCTGCCGGCGCCGCCGCACCGCGGCGGCCGCCTGCGCCTGTGGGGCGCCGCACTCGCCTTTCTGCTGGCGCTGTGGTTCTGGCACATGCCGCGTCCGTACGATGCGACGTTCAGCTCCACGCTGGCTTATTGGGCGATGCACGTGACCGTGTTCGGCAGCGCGCTCGGTCTGTGGCGCGAACTCCTGCACGGCGGTGCCGAGCTGAGTCTCGACGCGATGGCGGCAGGAACGGCGAGCTCGATGCAGATGGGATTGCTCGGCGCGGTACTGACCTGCGCGCAACATCCGCTGTTCTTTGCCCACCTGACGAGTACTCAGGCGTGGGGACTCGCGCCCCTCATGGATCAGCAGCTCGGCGGCGTGCTCATGTGGGTGCCGGGAATCGCGCTGTTCCTGTGGGTCGCGCTGCGCGCGCTGGATCGCCTGCGTCGTACGCTCGATGCGCCGCCGGCCACATGAGTACCCCGCCACCGCTCGGCTATCTCAGTGCCAGCGGCGCGCGGGCTGACATCATCCTGCCCCTGACGTGGTACACGCTGATCGTCTCGGTGGTGGTGTGCGTCGTGATCGGCGCGCTGCTGTGGCAGGGTGTGCGGCGCGCGGCCGCGCGCGTCACGGATCTCACCACCGTGCCCCCGCAGCGCGGGGCGAGCGGCCTGAGCTGGATCCGGGTTGGAGTGGGCATTTCGCTGGTGCCGCTGCTGGTGGCGCTGGTGTGGACCGTGGTCGCCCTCGGCGCCGCCTCGACTCCCGCCGGCCGGCCCGCACTGGTGCTGGACATCACCGGGCACCAGTGGTGGTGGGAAGTCACCTATGCGGCCGATGAGGCAGCGAATACCTTCACCACCGCCAACGAGATCCACATCCCGGTCGGCGCGCCGGTGCTCGTGCGCCTCCACGCGGCGGACGTGATCCACAGCTTCTGGGTGCCCAAGCTCACGGGCAAGACGGACACCATCCCCGGGCAGACCAATCTCGGCTGGATACAGGCGCGGCGGGCGGGTCACTACCGCGGCCAGTGCACTGAGTACTGTGGCTGGCAGCACGCGCACATGGGGCTGGAAATCATCGCCGACCCGCCCGCCGAGTTTGCACGCTGGCGCGCCCGGCAGCTGCAGCCGGCGCCCCAGGCGGTGAGTGATGCGGAGCGGCACGGCCGGGCGCTGCTCGAGTTCCGCTGCGGCAGCTGCCATGCGGTGCGCGGTACCACCGCCGGAGCGCGCAGTGCCCCGGACCTGTCGCATCTGGCCGGCCGCCACCTGATCGGCGCGGCGGTGCTGACCAACGGGGCCGGTGCCCTCGGCGGCTGGATCGAGAATCCACAGGGACTCAAGCCCGGTTGCCTGATGCCTAACCAGGGATTGAGCGTCGCGGAACTGAACGACGTGGTGGCCTACCTGGAGAAGCTGCAATGAGGGTCGCGGACGCCCGCACGCCTCTCGTCGGCCACGTGAGCGGGGCCCACGCCGTGCGCCTCGCCACTCTGTGGGAATCACCGCCGGGGCTGAAGGGCTTCATCACCACCGTCGATCACAAGAAGATCGGCCTGCGCTACATCATCACCGCCTTCATCTTCCTGCTCATCGGAGGCCTCGAGGCGCTGCTGATGCGACTGCAGCTCGCCGGGCCGGAACTGCGGGTGCTCAATCCGGAACAATACGATCAGCTGTTCACCATGCACGGCGTGACGCTGATCTTCCTCTACGCCTCGCCGATCCTCTCGGGCTTCTCCAACTATCTGTGGCCGCTCGTGCTGGGCAGCCGCGATATGGCCTTCCCGCGCCTCAATGCGCTGAGCTACTGGATCTATCTCGCCAGCGGGCTGTTCCTTTACGCGGGATTTCTCACCGGTCACGGCCCGAACGACGGCTGGTTCAACTACACCCCGTATGCGCTGCGCGACTACAACCCGGGTCCCAACGAGGATTACTACTCGCTGGGCATGATCTTGCTAGGCATCTCCACCACGGTGGGCGCCGCCAACTTCATCGTCACGGCCTTCCGCACCCGCGCCCCCGGCATGTCCCTCAACCGCGTACCGATCCTGGTGTGGGGCACGCTCACCGCGAACGTGGCCAACCTCATCGTCGTGCCCTCGGTCAGCCTGGCGTTCTTCCTGCTGTGGTGCGATCGCCAGTTCGGTACCCATTTCTACGACCCGGCCTTCGGTGGTCACCACCTGCTGTGGCAGCACCTGTTCTGGATCTTCGGCCACCCCTGGGTGTACGCCATCGTGCTGCCGGCGATGGGGATGGTCTCGGACGGGCTGCCGGTGTTCTGCCGGCGGCCCCTCGTCGCGTATGCGCTGGTGGCGGCGGCCACGGTGGCGACCATGGTGCTGGGATTCGGCGTGTGGGTGCACCACATGTTCGCCACCGGGCTGCCGGGGCTCGGCATGTCGTTTTTCTCCGGCGCTTCCATTCTCATCACCGTGCCCTCGGCCCTCACGGTGTTTGCCTGGCTGGCGACCATCTGGTACGGGCGCCCGGTCATCACCACGGCCTTTCTCTTTTTCGCCTCGATGATCCTGCTGTTCGTCATCGGCGGAGTGTCCGGCTTCATGACCGCGAGCGTCCCGGTCGACTGGCAGCTCACCGACACCTACTTCGTGGTCGCCCACCTGCACTACGTGCTGATCGGCATCAATGTATTCCCGGTCATCGGCGCGGTGTACTTCTGGTTCCCGAAGTTCACCGGGCGACTCCTCGATGAGCGCCTCGGCCGCTGGAATTTCTGGACCCTGTTCATCGGCTTCAACCTCGGCTTCCTGCCCATGCACCTCACCGGACTGTTCGGCATGCCACGCCGGGTCTACACCTACGCGCCCGACATGGGCTGGACGACACTGAACCTCATCACCACGGTGGGAGCATTCCTCTTCGCACTCGGCGTGCTGCTCCTCATCGCCAACGTCGTGCTGAGTCTGCGCCGCGGGGCCAGGGCCGGCGCCAATCCGTGGGATGCGCCGACGCTGGAATGGTCGGTCTCCTCGCCACCGCCGCCCTACAACTTCGCGGTCATCCCGACGGTGACCTCGCGTCACCCCCTCTGGGAGGAGCGCCTCGGTGAGCCCGGTGCGCACTCCTCGCTGAAGGAAGGGCTGCTGCTCGAGCAGCGCCGCGAGACCCTGGGCACGACCCCGGTGGACGCGCGGCCGGACATGATCCTGGAGATGCCCGAGGACACGAGCGCGCCGCTCGTGCTCGCCGTGGGACTCACGCTGGTCTTTGTCGCAATGCTGCGCCTGAGCGGCTGGCTGTTTGCGATCGGGGCGCTGCTGTGCGCCGTCGCGCTGCTCGTTTGGCTCTGGCCGCGCGCGGAGATGGGCGAGCGGGAGCCGGCGCATGGCTGAGGTGGCTGTGGCCCGTCCGCAGAGCCTGCCTGTGGGGCCGGTTGGGCGCCGCGGCCTGGGCTGGTGGGGAGTGGCGACGCTGATCGCGAGCGAGGGTGCGCTGTTCGCGTACCTGCTCTTTGCCTATTACTACCTCGGTGCCGCGGCGGGTCCTGGCTGGGTGCTCGAGCCGCACCCGCCGCTGCACCTGGCCCTGCCCAACACGCTGCTGCTGCTTGCCTCGAGCCTCGTCGCGTGGTGGGCTGAGCACGGGGTGCTGCAGCGCGCGCGCGGACAGGCGCTGCTCGGTTTTGCGCTGACGTTCATCATGGGCACGGTGTTCGCCGCGGTGCAGTTCTACGAATGGCACGCCAAGCCCTTTCGGCTCGGAGACTCGAGCTACGCCTCCCTGTACTTCGCCACTACCGGATTCCATATGGCGCACGTGCTGGTGGGCGTGGCCGTGCTCGGGGTAATCCTGCTGTGGACCGCGCTCGACTACTTCAGTCCGCGGCGCCGGCTGTCGGTGTCCGCCGGAGTGTTGTACTGGCATTTCGTGGACGTCGTGTGGCTCTTCGTTTTCGCCACCTATTACCTCACCCCCTACCTGGGGTTCGGCCGATGAACGTGCCCGTGGCGGCGCCGCAGGGCCGGCTCGCGGGCGCCTTCGCGCTCTGGGGCGGACCGGCCGCCTGGTTCGCTCAGCTGAACCTCGGTTACGCCTGGGCCAGCCGGCCGTGCTTTCCCCATACTCAGCGCCTGCTCGCGCCGCTGCCGGGCACGCCCTGGACCGGCGGCGCCCTGGCGCTGCTGCTCGTCGTGTGTGTGCTCATCGCGCTCGCGGCCTTCTGGGTCGCGTGGCAACGCTATCAGCTGACGGCGGCCGAGCCGCAGGCGGGCGGGGCGCACGATCCGCGCGCGCGGCTGTGTTTCCTTTCCTTGTGGGGCGTGGCGTTCGGGGGCGGCTTCGCCCTCGTCACGCTCGCGAACGCCGTGGCATTGCTGCTGCTGCCGCGCTGCGCTGGATGACTGCTGGAAGAGCGAGCTCATGATCCGCCCAACCGTTGCCCTGCTGTTGCTCCTGTGCCCGGCGCTGCACGCCCAGACCGTCCCCCCCGGGGTGCCGGCTGGCGAGGTCTTCACGCCCGAGCAGATCGGCCATGCGCTCGCCGCGCCGACGCCGCAGGCCGGTCGAACCGCCCCGAGCGCGGTCAACGCGCCGGCCGATGACGGGCAATGGACGATGCCCTCCAAGAACTACGCCTCGACCCGCTTCAGCACCCAGACCGAGCTCACGCCCGAGAACGTCAAGGGCCTCGTGCCGCTTTTCTCGTTCTCGCTCGGGGTGAACAAGGGGCAGGAGGCCGCGCCGATCATTGCCGACAACACCCTGTACGTGGTCACCGCCTACCCGAACTACGTGTACGCGCTCGATCTCACCAAGCCCGGCGCGCCCCTCAAGTGGCGCTTCGCCCCCAACCCGCTGCCGGCGAGTCAGGGGGTCGCCTGCTGCGACGTGGTGAACCGCGGCGGCACGGTGAGCAACGGCAAGTACATCTTCAATACCCTGGACGGGCAGACCATCGCGCTGGACGTGAAGAGCGGACGCCCCCTGTGGCGCACGCGTCTTGGCAACATTCACGTCGGCGAGACCCTCACCATGGCGCCGCTGGTGGCCAAGGGTCGCGTCTATATCGGCAACTCCGGCGGCGAGCTGGGCGTGCGCGGCTGGATTGCGGCGCTCGATGAGCAGAGCGGCAAGCTGCTGTGGCGCGCCTGGAACACCGGACCGGATGCGGACGTCCTCATCGGGCCGGCCTTCCACCCGTTCTACGCCATGGACCGCGGCAAGGACCTGGGCGTCAGCTCCTGGCCACCCGATGCGTGGAAGATCGGTGGCGGCAACGTATGGGGCTGGATCACCTACGATGCCGAGCTCGACACCCTCTACCACGGCACGGGCAACCCCGGGCCGTGGAACGCGCAGCAGCGGCCCGGGGACAACAAGTGGACCGCGGGCATCTTCGCGCGCGACCCGGCCACCGGCGCCGCGCGCTGGTTTTACCAGTTCAGTCCGCACGACCAGCACGACTACGACGGCATCAACGAGCAGCTGCTGCTCGATCTGCCCTTCGGCGGCAGCATGCGCAAGGTGCTGATCCACCTCGACCGCAACGGCTACGTGTACGTGATCGACCGCAAGACCGGCCAGGTGCTCTCGGCCGATCCCTATGGGCCCGTCAACTCCTCGCGCGGGGTGGACCTGCAGTCCGGGCGGCTGGAGGTAAACCCGGACAAAGAGACCAAGATGGACCAGGAGGTGAAGGACATCTGTCCCACCGCCTCCGGCTCCAAGGACTGGAACCCGAGCAGCTTCAGTCCGCAGACCGGCCTGCTCTACATTCCGCACGAGAACATCTGCATGGACTGGCTGAACCTGCAGGTGAGCTACATCGAGGGCACCCCGTACGTCGGCGCCAACGTGCACATGAAGCCCGGCCCCGGCGGGCACCGGGGTGAGCTCACCGCCTGGGACCCGGTCAACCGGCGCAAGGCGTGGGTCGTCGATGAGAACTTCCCCATCTGGTCCGGCACGGTGGCGACCGCCGGCGGGCTGGTCTTCTACGGCACGATGGACGGCTGGTTCAAGGCGGTGGACGCCCGGACCGGGCAGGCGCTGTGGCGTTACAAGGTCGACAGCGGCGTCATTAGCCAGCCGGTCAGCTATCGCGGTGTCGACGGGCACCAGTACATCGCCATGCTCTCGGGCGTCGGCGGCTGGTCGGGCGCGGTGGTCTCCGGTCCGGTCGATACGCGCGACGGATCCGCCGCACTTGGCTTCGTGAACGTGATGGCCGATCTCCCCAAGTACACCACCCCCGGAGGCACGCTGTATGTGTTCGCGCTTCCGCATTGAGGCCGGGCTGCTGCTGCTCCTGCCGCTGGCAGCCTGCCAGCCGCCCCAGACGCCGATGCCCGGCGTCGGCCCGCCGGTCGCCGGCGCCCCGCTGGTGCGTACCTCCGCGCTCGTGCCCGGCGTGGATCGCGAGATTCTGCCGCGCGATCCGCGCGCGCTCGCCTACTACGACAACCCGCAGGCGGTGGTCGACGGCAAGCGGCTGTTCCAGCAGTTCAACTGCTCGGGTTGCCACTCCAACGGCGGCGGCGGCATGGGACCGGACCTGATGGATGGCACCTGGATCTATGGCAGTCGCCTCGAGCAGATCCACCAGACCCTCGTCGAGGGCCGGCCCAATGGCATGCCCTCCTGGGCGGACAAGATTCCCGATCCGCAGCTGTGGGAGCTGGCCGCCTACGTGCGCTCGATGTCATTGCCGCGCACGCTCGCGGCGCAGAACGGTCCCACGCCCTCGCAGACCCCGGCACCCGTGCCGCGCGCCGTGGACCAGGACCCGGGCTGGTCGCCCTCACCGGACACCAGCAACGACTACGGCACCACGATCGTCGGCCCGCAATGAGACTCCTCCTGCTCTTAGTGCTGAGCGCCTCCTGGAGCATCGCCCACGGCCTGACCGTGTGCGCCGATCCTAACAACCTGCCGTTCTCGAATCGCGCGCAGCAGGGCTTCGAGAACAAGCTGGTGCGCCTGCTTGCGCGGGAGCTGCATACGCCGGTGCGCTACCTCTGGTGGGCGCAGCGCCGCGGCTTCGCCCGACATACACTCGCGGAGGCGCGCTGCGATCTCTGGCCGGGCGTAGTCGCCGGACTTGGCAGCATGGCCACCTCGCGGCCGTACTATGCCTCGAGCTACATGTTCGTCAGCCGCGCCGACCGCGGCCTGCACGATCTGTCGCTGGATGATGCGCGGCTGCGTCACCTCATCATCGGCGTGCAGCTGGTGGGGGATGACGCCATGAACACCCCGCCCGCGCACGCGCTCGCTGCGCGCGGCCTGGTCGATAACGTGCGCGGCTTTACGCTCTATGGCGATTATCAACAGGCGAACCCGCCCGCCGCGATCGTGCGCGCGGTGACGCAGTCCGCGGTGGATGTGGCGCTGGTGTGGGGACCGCTGGCGGGTTACTTCGCCGCCCACGCGCCGGTGCCGCTGCACCTGCAGGCGGTCGAGCCGTTCGCACAGGGATGGCGCATGCGCTACCTCATCTGCGTCGGGGTGCGACGCGATGCTCCGCAGCTGCTGCAGCGCGTCGATGCGGCTCTTGTCAAGCAGCGCGCCGCGATCGACCGTCTGCTGCGTGCCTATCACGTCCCCCGCACCGATCTGGCCGAGCCGGCCGAGCTGCCGGTGGCCCTCGCGGCCTTCTTGCCCCCGCAACCCAGCACCCCGGAGAGGACTCATGCCGACCAATGACCCCCATGGCGAGGATCAGTATCCGCGCGGCAGCCGCGGCCGTCCGCGGCAGGGTCGCCGCGACCCGCTCGAGGGCGGGGCACCGCCTGAGCCAGAGCCGCCTGCCGGGCGATCGCCGCAACCGGAGCAGTCGGTCGAGGAGGCGCGCCGTGCCTACGACGACAAGAGCCGCTAGGCGGGACTGAGCATGGCCCGCGCAGTCTGGAAAGGCGCCGTCACCTTCGGCCTGGTGCACCTGCCGGTGGCACTCTATCCGGCGACCGAGGAAACGGGCATCGGCTTCGAGTGGCTCGACCGGCGCTCGCTCGATCCGGTCGGCTACAAGCGCTACAACAAGCGCACCGGTCGCGAGCTCAAGCCGCAGGACATCGTCAAGGGGGTGAAGCAGCCCGGGGGGCGCTACGTGGTGGTGAGCGATGAGGAGATCCGCGCCGCGTATCCCAAGCGCACCCAGACGATCGAGATCGAGTCCTTCGCTCCGGCCGCGGAAGTGCCGCCTTATACCTTCCAGAAACCGTACTACGTCGAGCCCACCGGCCGCGCTGAGAAGGTGTATGGCCTGCTGCGCGACACGATGCGCAACGCCGAGGTGATCGCGATCGCCCGGCTGGTCATGCACAGCAAGGAGCACCTGGCCGCGCTCATGAGCTCCGAGTCGCTGCTGTTGCTCGTCACGCTACGCTGGCAGGCCGAGCTGCGCACGCCGCGTGCGCTCGGGTTGGAGACACCGGCCGGCGGCCAGGTCAAACCCGAAGAGCGCAAGATGGCCGCGCAGCTGGTCGCCTCCATGACGCATCCGTGGCGTCCGGCGGCCTACGCCGAGCACTTCACCGCGGCCATCCACGCCCTCATCCGCCGCAAGGCGAGCGCCGGCAAGGCACGCCCGGTTCAGCCGCTCGAGGAGTACACGGCGCCCGCCGAAACCAACATTGTCGACTTGCGTCAGCTTCTGGCTGACAGCATGCGTCGGGGAAAGCGCGCTGCAGGGGGCAGCGCGGCCCGCGCCGGGCGGGCGCGGCGCTCGGCCTGAAGGCCAAGGCGCCGATGTAGCCACCATCCTACAGGGCATGCGCCGCCCTCCCGATGCAGGCGGCGGCGCGAATTCCCAACACTAACCCCATGGCGGATCGTCGTGATCCGACAGTGAGTCCAGACTAAGTGAGTCCAGGCTAAGCGAGGGTCTCATGCTTCATTATGCGATTGTCTTCTTCGTCATCGCGATCATCGCTGGGGTCCTCGGCTTCGGCGGAATCGCGGCGGGTGCGGCCGGCATTGCTAAAGTGCTGTTCGTCGTCTTCCTGATCGGCGCGATCATCACGCTGATTGCCGGCAGATCCCGCGTCTAGGCGCGGACTTTCTTCGGTGAAATGACTCCGCCGCGGCCCCTGCCGCGGCGGAGTCGCGACGGCGGTCGCTTTCTGCGACGCGGGTTCGGATGCGGGGCCTCGGCCCCGAGGCCGGATCCGCTAGAATCGAATCCATGCGATGGATAGCACCGGGCGGCGCCGCGGCCCTGGCAGGGATTCTCTCAAGCGGTAGCTTCGCCGATCCAGCCCCCTTTGATCTGGCGGGCCCTACGATCCAGATGACCGTTACCCGCGGCGGCCTCACGCTGCCCGCGGCCGAGGTTCCGGATCTCGCCAGTGGCGATCACCTGTGGCTGAAGGCCGACCTGCCGCCCAAGCAGGAGGCGCACTACATCCTCGTCGCCGCCTTCCTGCGCGGCTCGACCAACCCGCCACCGGGCGACTGGTTCGTCCGCTGCGACACCTGGGCGGGGCGCTGCGCGCGCGAAGGCTTGAGCCTGACGGTACCTGAGGGGGCGCAACAGATGCTGCTCTTCCTCGCGCCGGAGACCGGCGGGGACTTCAAGACGCTGGTGAATGCGGTGCGCGGCCGCCCGGGGGCCTTCGTCCGTACGTCGCAGGAGCTCAACCAGGCCAGTCTCGACCGCTCGCGCCTGGATACCTATCTCGCGGCAATCCGCCGCCTGGAGGAGAGTGACCCGGCGGCGCTGAAGAATGCCGCGCCGCTGCTCGCGCGCAGCCTCGCCATCAAGGTGGACGAGAAGTGCCTCGACAAGCTCGCGGTGCTGCAGGCCGCCTGCCTCATGCAGGGCCGTGAATCGCTGATCCTCAGCGACGGGCACAGCGCCTCGGTGACGCAGACCCTCACCTCGGGGCCGGCGAGCGACCTCGCCATGACGGCGAGCAGTACCACGCAGCTTAAGAGCGGCTATTACGGCCCCTACATCGGCTCGATCTTCGACATCGCGCGCATCTTCGACTCCTTCCATACCGCGCAGTACCAGTACATCCCTGCGCTCGCCTCGGCGCGCCACGACACGCTGCATCTCACGCTCAACGCCGCCCCCTCCTTCCACGACCCGAAGTCGGTGCTCGTGGTCGGGTTGCCGGCCATCGAGGCGGCCCTGCCGCCGCCGCTTCGGCCCGCGGACCCGCTGCTGGCGTACTGCGCGCGCAAACCCGACCTGGTGCTGCCGGTGGATGGTGCGCCGCTGGTCTTCTCCACCCAGTACGCACACGACCTCGCGCTCTACGTCACGGTCAACGGCGCGGCCATCGCGCTGCCGGCGCACGCGGATGCGGAGCACGGCGGCGTCGCGGTCGATACCGGCTCGCTCCCGGCGCTCGAGGCCAACGGGGCACAGGCGACGCTCAAGGGGCGGTGGGGATTCGGCGCCTTCGAGGGCCCGAGCTTCCGGCTCGAGGACGCGCGGCCGCTCGGGTGGACCCTGGCCGCGGGCGAGGAGGCCAATCTCATCGTCGGCCGGGAGGCCACCGTACATCTGCACTCGGGCAGCAACAGCTGCCTGAAGAGCCTCGCCCTCCAGGACGCCGGGGGCGCCGAACACCGCGTCGAGTGGACCGCGAAGGCCGACGGCGTGGAGGCCCGCCTGCCGCTGCAGGACGTGCCGGCGGGTGAGGCGACCCTGCTCATCCAGCGCTACGGTGCGGCGGGCACGCAACGCCTCTCGCTGCGCACCTTCGCCGAAGGCAGCCACCTCGAGCGCTTCGCGCTGCACGCGCACGACAGCGAGGGGGTGTTGCGCGGCAAGCGGCTCGACCAGGTCGATCACCTGCTGCTGCAGGGCGAGGAGTTCGTGCCCGGCACGCTCACCACCCACGATGGGATCGATGAGCTCACCCTGAGCGCGCGGAACCCGCGGTCGGTGGCGTCGTGGCCGGAAGGCGAGTCCACCGCGCAGGTGGGGCTGCGTGATGGCCGCAGCTTCCCCGTCAAGGCGGCCATCGAGGCGCCGCGCCCAGCGGCACAGCTCATCGCCCGCAGCGCCGAGCGACGCGCCGGAGAGGGGGAGCTGCAGATCCAGCTCGGCAGTGACCAAGAGCTGCCGCAGGATGCGCAGCTGACCTTCTCGCTGCGCGCCCAGTCACCGCCGGCCTTCACGCGCGATGCGCGCATCGAGGTCGCCACCGCCGACGATGCGGTCTCCACCACGCTCGACGTCGGCTCGGGCTCCATGACGCTGCAGAACTCGCACGTCGCGGTAGGCTCGCTGAACGTCGCGCAGGCGCTGGGGTTGTCCGCGTTCGGTCCGCTGCGCTACCGCCTGCTCGCCAACGGCGTAGCCGGGGACTGGCACCCGCTCGTGACGCTGGTGCGGCTGCCAGTCCTGAAAGCCCTGCAGTGTCCGGCCGCCGCCGCCGAGTCGTGCACTCTGACCGGCAGCAACCTGTTTCTGCTCGATGCCGTGGCGAGTGACCGCAAGTTCGCCGACGCGACGCGCGTCCCGGACGGCTTCACCGGTCATTCCCTGGCGGTCCCACGTCCCGCGCAGGGGCCGCTGTACGTGCGGCTGCGGGACGACCCGGCGGTGACGAGCGAGCTGGTGGTGCCCGCCGCGTCCGGCCCGCCCGCTGCGGCCATCGAGCGCAACCCGGAGCGGTGACCGCTCAGAGCCCGCTCTTGATGTGCGTCCACACGCGGGTGCGCGCGCGCTGGTAGCGGGCGTCGAACTCGGTCGGCAGGTACAGCCGCCGCCGCACGTCGGCGGGCGGGTAGATCGAGGGGTCCGCGAGGATCTCGGGTCGCACGTAAGGCCGCGCCGCCAGGTTGTCATTGCCATAGAAGATGTCGTTGGTGATGTCGGCGATGACGTGGGCGTCGAGGATGAAATTGATGAAGCGGTGTGCGGCGTGCGGGTGCGGCGCGCCCGCCGGGATCAGCAGTGCGTTGTAGGTGACGCCTGCCCCTTCCTTTGGAATGCTGAAGCGCAACGGCAGCGTCAGCCCGGCACGGCGCGCCCGCGCCACCGCGGTCGGGACGTCCGCCGACCACGCCATGGCCACACACAGCTCCCCGGTGGCGAGCTGGTTGATGTAGTCGGCGGAGTCAAACACCCTCAGGTACGGCCGCACGCGCAGCACCAGCGCCTCGGCCGTCTGCAGGTCCGCCTCCGAGCGCGAGTTCGGATCGCGTCCTAGGTAGCGCAGCGCGAGCTGCAGCACGTCCTCTGGCGAGTCGAGGAAGCTCACGCCGCAGTCGGCGAGGTGGGACACGACCTGCGGCTTGAAGAGCATGTCGAGGCTGTCGAGCGGCGCGTTCGGCAGCCGCGCCCGCACCAGCGGCTCGTTGTAGGCAAAGCCGTTCATGGCATGCAGGTACGGGGCGGCGTAGCGGTTGCCGGGGTCCGCCTGTGCCTGCATTCGCAGCACCTCGGGGTCGAGGTTGCGCCAGTTCGGCAGCTCGGCGCGGTTCAACGGCTCGAAGAGCCCGGCCCGGATCTGGCGCGCGTAGAACGCCATGCTGGTGCTGACGATGTCGTAGCCTGAATCGCCCACCAGCAGCTTCGCCTCCAGGGTCTCGTTGGAGTCGAAGACGTCATAGACCACCTTGATCCCCGTTGCGCGCTCAAAGCGCGCCACCGTGTCGAAGCCGACGTAGTCCGACCAGTTGTAGATGCGCAGCACGGGCTCTTCCGCCGCCGCCGCCGGCGCCCCACCGTGCGGGTGGCAGGCGCACAACAGCCACAACGCCAGGGCCAGCGCGGGCCGACGCGCGCTCATGCGCGTCGCGGCGCGCGCATCAGGGGCGCGCCAGCTCGCTGCGCACCCAGTCCTGGAACTGCTGGATGGCGTACTCTTCCGGCATCAGCACGCCCTGCGCATGCGCCCGCGAGCGCAGACCGCGCTGATTGACCTCGCAGATCTCGGCGTCCTCGCTCATCACGATGTCGGTGAACTCGATGGCGCGCCGCAGGTCGCACTGCGGGTCCGCGAGCGTCTGCGGCAGCACGAGGAACTCGATGCTCATGTGGGTGAGCTCGGGGCCCAGCGGCAGCAGGCGCACGACGCGCACGTAGTCGACGTGCGCGACGATGAACACCGAGGGCAGGCTGGTCAGGTAGATATGGGCGAGCTTGCGATCCTCGGCGCTAAGGCCCGGGAAGGGCACCCCGACCGCTTTGCCGTCGAGGGTCCAGGACTCCGCGCCGGCGCGCAGACCGCCGGCGTACTTCGGATCCTCATCCTGCGCATGATCCTGCCAGGCGGGGTCGTCGCGCCGCTCGAGCAGGGCGCGGCCGAAGATCGGTACCAGCTGGGCGAGGCGCGGGTGCACGCCAGGGCAGTGCAGGCACTCGTTGTAGTTCTCCCAGAAGACCTTCCAGTTGCAGCGGATCGTCTTCTGCAGCCGGTGTCCGACGGCGAGCCCGCCGAGCTGCCACGCATCGAGCCGGTGCAGGCCCAGGTCGAAGCTCGCGGCAAAGGGCGGCGGATCGGCACTGAGTGCGACGAACACGAACCCCTGCCACTCGCGCACGGGCAGGGCGTACAGCGGGTAGTCCCGCAGCGCGAATCCCTCGCCGTGCTGCTTGGAGGAGGTCTGCAGCAGCTCGCCCCGCAGGCTATAGCGCCAGGCATGGTAGGGGCAGATGATGCCGGCCGCCGGGAAGCGGCCGCTGTCCTCGCGGCACAAGGCCGCGCCGCGGTGGCGGCAGGTGTTATGGAAGGCGCGCAGTCCCTCCTGTTCATCCCGCACCAGCAGGACCGTCTGCTCGCCGATGCTGAAGGTCCGGTAGCTGCGCCGCCCGGCCAGATCGCTGGCGCGGCACAGGTACACCCAGTTGCGGTACCAGATGCGCTCGAGCTCGCGCGCGTAATGCGCCGGGTCGAAATAGTAGGTGGAGGGCAGGGTGGGTACGCGGCTGCGCAGCCCGGCGTAACCGGGGTCGCGACGCAGGCTCGAGGGAGTGCTCATGGTGGCTCCTGAGGGGCCGCGGCCGGCCGCCGCGGCCTGATCCGTGAACTCTAGACCAGCCGCGTGTGCAGCTCCAACACGAGCGGGGCCCGGCACCTCCGCGCCGGGCGCGCGCAGGGCTTACCATCGCACGCATGTATCCCGAAGGGTATCGCTACTGCGAGGCGTTTCTGGACCCGGCGGAGGAGGCCGCGCTGCTCGAGGTATTCGCCGCCCTGCCGTTCCGTTTCGCGCCGTACCGCGAGTGGCAGGCGCGACGGCGCATCGTGAGCTTCGGCGGTAGTTATGATTTCACGCACCACGAGCTGCGGGAGGCGCCACCGATCCCGGATTTTCTGCTGCCCTACCGGGAGCGTGCCGGCCACTGGGCGCAGGTTGCGCCCACCGAGCTCAACCACGCGACCGTCACCGAGTACGCACCCGGTACGCCTCTGGGCTGGCACCGCGATGTGCCGGAGTTCGACGAGGTGATCGGCATCTCGCTGGCGGGTCATGCGCGCATGCGCTTCCGGCCCTATCCGCCGCCGAAGCACCAGCGCACGGTCTTTGCGATCGAGCTCGCCCCTCGCTCGATCTACCTCATGCAGGGAGCGGCGCGCTGGGGCTGGCAGCACGCCATCTCGCCGACCCGCGAGCTGCGCTACTCGGTCACGTTCCGCGCCCGCCGCCGCGGGGCGCGCGGCCGCTCAACCCAGGCTGAGGACGGCCGCGCCGCGGAGCTGCCCGCGGCGCAGACGCTCCAGGGCCGTGTTGGCCTCGTCAAGCGCGAAGGGCTCCGTCACGCAGTGCAGGTGAGTGCGCGCGGCGCACTGCATGAAGCGCGCACCATCGCTGCGCGTCAGGTTGGCGACGGAGGAAACGGAGCGCTCCTGCCACAGCAGCCGGTAGGGGAAGGCGGGGATGTCGCTCATGTGGATGCCGGCGCACACCACCCGGCCACCCTTGCGCGTGGCGGCCAGGGCGCGTGGCACGAGTTCGCCCGCAGGGGCGAACAGGATGGCCGCATCGAGTGGCTCTGGCGCGGACTCGTCGGCGGCTCCCGCCCACTCCGCGCCGAGTGAGCGCGCGAAGGCCTGACCGGCGACATCGCCCGCCCGCGTGAAGGCGAACACCCGCCGGCCGTCGGCGCGCGCCAGCTGGGCGAGCAGGTGGGCGGCCGCGCCGAAGCCGTACAGTCCGAGACATTCGGCCTCTCCGGCGGCGCGGTAGGCGCGGTAGCCGATCAATCCCGCGCACAGCAAAGGCGCGGCCTCGACGTCCGAGTACCTCTCCGGCAGGCTCAGGCAGTAGCGCGCGTCCGCGAGCGCGTACTGCGCGTAGCCGCCATCCCGCGTATAGCCGGTAAACTCGGCCGACTCGCACAGGTTCTCGGCGCCGGAGCGGCAGTAGCGGCAGACCCCGCAGGTGCGCGCGAGCCACGGCACGCCGGCGCGCTGGCCTGGTTGCAGTGCGGTCACGCCGGCACCGCACTCGAGCACCCGCGCGACGATCTCGTGTCCGAGCGTGAGCGGGAGGCGGGGGCAGGGCAGCTCGCCATCGCGCACGTGCAGATCCGTGCGGCACACGCCGCAGGCCAGCACCTGCAGCAGCACCTCTCCGGGACCGGGTCGCGGACACGCCACGCGCTCGAGGCGCAGCGGTTGGCCCGGCCCGTGCATCCGCATCGCCAGCATGGTCCCTTTCATGGGCGGCGGCCATGGGGCCGCAGGCGGGGTGACTCGAGGAGCTGGCGGGCCGCGCGCACCCCGCTCTGCAGCGCGCCGGTCACGGTGCCGGCCTCCCCATCGACATCGGTGGCCTCGCCCGCGAAGAAGAGTGACTGCGCGAGCGGTTCGGCCAGCTGACCGCGCGCGGCCTCCCCGCCCACGGTGACGTAGCTGTACGCGCCGCGGGACCAGGGGTCGCGCTGCCAGTCGTGAAAATAACAGGCCTCGACGCCAGGGGGTCTGCGACCGAACATGCGCTCGAGGCTTGCGAGCGCGGCGTGCGCCAGGCGGGGCGGAGACAAGGTCAGCAGCTGACGGGCCCGTGGCCCGCCCGCCCAGGCGACGAGCAGCGGTGCGTGCGCGGGCGCCGGCGACCAGAAGGTCGGCAGGCGCGCCCCCGTGGCGTGAAAGAAACCCGCGTCACGGAAGCGACCCTGCTGGAGGGTTTCCCAGAAAGGCGTGGCGAAGCGCAGCAGAAGCTTCACCACGGGGCCCGAGCGCACCGCCCGCAGCGGCGCGCGCTTCGCCTGCAGGGTCGGGGCGAAGCGGGGCGCACCGCTGCCACCGCGCAGCGACTCCACCGGCAGCGCGAGGAGGGCATGACGGGCCCTCGCGTGCAGCACCGCGCCCAGATGCCGCGCCCGCACCTCGACACCCTGCGCGGACCAGCGCACGGCGCTGACCGCGCACTGCAGCCGCAGCTGCACCCGTTCCGGCGGCAGCTCGCGCCGCAGCGCCTCCAGGAGCGAACCGTATCCGCCGTCGGGGCGCGAGGTCGGCGCATCCCCGAGGGTGTCGCCCGACCACTCCGCGCGCAATGCACGCGCGCTCGCGCGGCGCGTGTCCGCGGCGTCGAAACCCTGCGCCATCATCCGGGCAAAGCGGCGCGCCTCCGGCGTGAGCTCAGCGCGAAGGTGGCGGTCGAGCAGGGTGTCGAAAGACACATCCCTCAGGTCCAGCGCGTGGCTGTGCCGCAATACCCGCTGCACCTGTGCGAACAGACGCTCGCCCTCGCGCAGTACCCCGTGCTGCAGAGTGAGGTGCCGCTCGGCCGCGTCGGTCACGCCGACTGCGGCGCGCGCCAGCCAGTCCCGAGTCAGCTGCGCCCGGCCGTGGATGAACTCTGCCCCCAGCTCGACGGGAACGCCCAGGGCGGGCTCGGATCGCGTCCAGACGCGCCCGCCGATACGGTCGCGGGCCTCGAGGAGGAGCGTCGCGCGTCCCGCGCGCGCGAGCTCGCCCGCCGCGGCGAGCCCGGCCACGCCCGCCCCTATCACGATGGCATCGAACTGCGGCAGCGCCATGGGCGCACGGTACGGAAGCGCGCCGGTGCGCGGCAAGCCGCCCCAGCGCCGTCGGAATCGGTTGACCTGCGCTCCCGCGACGGACCTACGTGCGCGCGCGGGCAGACGCGCCACAAAAGGGGCGCCGCGCCCCGAGAATGAGCCATGGACGGCGAATCAGGTCTGGCACGGGCGTGGCGGTTACTTCACTGCACCGTCAACTACTGGGTCGCCGACCGCGCCTCGACCCTGGGTGCCGCGCTGGCGTTTTACTGCGCGTTCTCGCTGGCCCCGCTGCTCATCATCCTGCTGATGATCGCCGGCGAGATCATCGGCAGTAAGGCTGCCTACCAGCAGGTGGGTTTGCAGCTGAGCGCGCTGTTCGGTCCTGCCACCGCGCGCGTACTGCTGAACGCGGCGGCGAGCGCCAAGTACGGCCATGGGCTGCTCTCCACGCTCATCAGCGCCGGCACCCTGCTCGTCGGGGCGACGACCGTATGGGCCGCGCTCGAGGATGCGCTAGAGACCATCTGGAATACGCGCTGCCCGCACCGTACCGGCGTACGCGGCTGGATCCGTACGCGGCTGCTCTCGCTCGGGGTGATCGTAGCGCTCGGTTTCCTGCTGCTCGTCTCGCTGACGCTCTCGACCGTACTGTCGAGCGCCAGCGACGCGCTCGCGCTGCGCTACCCCGGGGTCGTCGCGCTGCTGAGTGGCCTGGGGTACCTGACCTCGCTCGTGCTCGTGTCGGGTTTCTTCGCGCTCGTGTTCCGCTTCCTGCCGGCCCGCCGCCTTGACTGGCCAGTGGTGATAGCAGGCGGAGTGCTCACGGCAACCCTCTTTGACATCGGCCGGCGGGCGATCGGGCTGTATCTGGCCCATTCGAGCGAGCCCTCGGCGTTCGGCGCGGCGGCGTCCTTCGCCGCGCTGCTGCTGTGGCTGTACTACACCGCGCAGATCTTCCTGTTCGGCGCGGAGTTCACGGCGTGTTTCGGCGGACTGCGCCTGCGCGAGCGGGAGCGCGAGGCGGAGGTCGCTCGCGCCGCTCAGCGCAGCTGACTGTCCTTGCTGCCGCGGCGGTTGTAGCCACTGAACGTGGCCGACTTCTTATCCTCGGCATCCTGGCAGGGGAGGCACAGCTGCACGCCCGGTATCGCCGCACGGCGCGCCTCGGGAATGGCGCTGCCGCAGCGCACGCAATGCTCCGCGGAGGGTCCCTGCGGCAACCGGCTCTTGGCGCGGCGCACCGCGTCCTCGACCGTCGCATCGATCTGATCCTGCACCGCACCCTCGCCGGCCCAGCCCGTCGCCATGCGTCATCTCCGGCGGTGCCGCGCTTGTCGGCACCACGCCCGCGCGCTGAAGCTGCGCCGGCTCAGACTACCAAAGGCGGGGCCTGGCCGCCGGGGGGGACTCAAAGGCGCACCTTGCCGTGCTGGTCGGGGTCGGGCCGGGGCGTGTGGCCCGTGGCGTACGCGCGGGCCGCCTGGAACGCGTATTTCAGGCCGCGGGCGCCGCTGTTGTCCCAGTACTCGGCCTCGGTAGGCTCGACCTGGATGAGACAGATGTTCGGGTCCTCTTTCCCCTGCGGAAACCAGACCCGCCAGGCATCGCTCCACAGCCGCTCGATCAGCGCGCGATCGCGGGTGGGCCGCGCGCGCCCGCTCAGCACCAGAAATTGCCGCGCGTCCTGGAAGGTGAGCGTCACCGCGGCGTTCGCCTCGATCTCGGCGACCTTGCCGCTGTCCGCGCCGCTCACGAGGTAGAGGGAGCCGCCGGCGCTGCGTTCCACCACCCGCATCGGTCGCGCGTGCAGCCGCCCGTCCGCGTGCGTCACGAGCATCGTATTGTCGAAGTCCTCCAGCAGGGACTCCACGCGGCTCGCATCAAGGGCTGTCGATGTCATGGTTGGCCTCCGAAATAGGACGGTGAGTGTCCGGGCGCCTCCCGCGCGCAGAGCAGCCGCCGCGCTGAGCGGCGGTCGGTGCACACCTACGGGCCACTCAGCGGTAGCGGTGCTCGAGGGCGGCTGCCGGGCGCAGCCGGCTGCCAGGCGCGGGCAGGCGCGCCGGCACAACGGGCCGGCGTGCGTGATCACGGGCGTGTCTCGCGAACGGGAGGCCAGTCAGGCGCGCCTGCACTGCGAGCAGGGTATCCAGCCGCCCGGCGGTCCGGACGAGAGCCGCCGTGAGGCGGTGGCGGGGAACGCGCCCGCGCGCGAGAGGCCGCGCCGGGCCGGAGGGACGATGACGGACGGGCACGCGCGTGACCTCAGCGCACCGGACGGCGCCGGTGAGCGAAGTGCGGAAGCACGCGGCGGCGTGTCTTCAGTGCCGAGAAGGCCACGATTCCTAGGGCCGTGGCGATGAGGATCCAGACCGGCATGAACATGGTGTCATCTCGTAGGTCGCATCCAAGTGAGGCGGATGCTACCCCCGGCCGGTGACGAATATGTCGGAGAAGGACTCAGCTTCGCGGCAGCTGAAACCGGTGGGCCGTCGGTGTACGTGAGGTCGAGCCGGTCCGCGGCCAGCGCTTGCTCTATGATGCGGGCTCTGGCGGGAGAGGGTGATGGATCGGCAAAAGCTGCAGCGGCTGCGTGAGCGCTACGCCGGGCGCGACGCCTTCGATGGGGATGACCCGGTGCTTACCCGCGCCGCGAGCGACGTGCGCTCGCCCGATGGGCGCCGCGCCCTGCCGTACTCGGGAGTCGCGACATTCCTCGGCCTGCCGCACGCGCCGGGCGCCACGGAGCTCGACATCGCGGTGGTGGGCGTGCCGATGGATCTGGGGGTCTCGAACCGCGCCGGCGCCCGGTTCGGGCCGCGCGCCGTGCGCACCATCGAGCGTATCGGGCCGTACCACCCGACGCTGCGGGGGGTGCCGAAGGCGCGTGCGCGCGCCGCCGACATCGGCGACGTGCCCTTCACGAGCCGCTACAGCCTGGAGCAGTCCCTGCACGACATCGAGCAGTTCTACCTCGGCCTCAAGGCGCACGGCATCCGGCCGCTGTCGGTGGGGGGTGATCACTCGATCACCTACCCGATCCTAAAGGCCCTCGGTCGCGATCAGCCGCTCGCGCTGGTGCACATCGATGCGCACTGCGACACGATGGGAGCCTACGACGGCTCGAAGTTCCACCACGGCGGCCCGTTCCGCCTGGCCGTGCTCGACGGAGTGCTCGATCCGGAGCGCACCGTGCAGATCGGCATCCGTGGCGCCGCGAACATGTTCTGGGAGTTCTCGCATGCCGCCGGCATGACGGTCATCTATATGGAGGACTTCCTGCGGCTCGGTCTCGACGCCGTGATCGCCCGGGCGCGGGCGGTGGTGGGCGAGCATCCGGTGTACGTCTCCGTCGACGTGGACGGCTTCGATCCGGCCTATGCCCCCGGCACCGGCACCCCCGAGGCCGGGGGGCTCGAGGCGCGTGAGGGACTCGCGCTGCTGCGCGGCCTGAGCGGCCTGAACATCGTCGGCGCAGACGTGGTGGAGGTCGCGCCGCAGTACGATCCCACGACCAACACCGCGCAGCTCGCTGCGCAGATCCTGTTCGAGGAATTTGCCCTGATGACGCTCGGGCGCGAGTAGCGCCCGCGGATGTGGCAAGATTCGCGGCCGCCCCGCCGCGAGGGTTCTGCCGTGTCCAGCGACTCCGCCGTCAGTCTGCCCTCCCACGCGCGCGCCGTGATCGTCGGCGGCGGCATCATCGGCACCTCGGTCGCCTATCACCTCGGCTTGCTCGGCTGGCGCGAGGTGGTGCTGCTCGAGCGTGATCGGCTGACCTCCGGTACCACCTGGCACGCCGCCGGGCTGATGGTGACCTTCGGCTCGACCTCCGAGACCTCGACCGAGATGCGCAAGTACACGCGCGCGCTCTACGCGCGGCTCGAGGCGGAGACCGGCCAATCGACCGGCTTCGCGCCGATCGGCTTCATCGAGGTCGCCTCCGACCGCGACCGCCTCGAGGAGTACCGCCGGGTCGCGGCCTTCAACCGCTACTGCGGCGTGGACGTGCACGAGATCTCCCCCGCGGAGGTGCAGCGCCTCTTCCCGCTGGCGCGGGTCGATGACCTCGAGGCGGGTTTCTACGTCAAGGAGGACGGGCGCGTGAACCCGGTGGACGTCACCATGGCCCTCGCGAAGGGCGCGCGGCAACGCGGCGTGCGTATCATCGAGGGCGTCGCGGCGACCGGCGTGTTGCGCCAGCGCGGCCGGGTCAGCGGGGTGCGCACCGCGCACGGGGACATCAAGACCGAGATCGTGGTGAACTGCGCGGGCATGTGGGCGCGGCAGTTCGGCGCATTGGCGGGGGTGAGCCTCGCCAATCAGGCCGCCGAGCACTACTACCTGCTCACCGAGCCGATCCGCAACCTCCCGCCGCACATGCCGGTGCTCGAAGACCCCGCGACCTATGGCTACTACCGCGAGGAGGGGGGCGGCCTGATGGTGGGGCTGTTCGAGCCGGTGTGCGCACCGTGGCGGGTCGAGGGGATACCCGCCGATGCCTCTTTCCTCGAGCTGCCGCCGGACTGGGACCGCCTCACGCCCTTTCTCGAGCGCGCGCTGTCGCGGGTGCCGATCACCGCCGAGATCGGCATGAAGAAGCTCTTCTGCGGGCCGGAGAGCTTCACGCCCGACCTGCGACCGCTGCTGGGGGAGGCACCGCAGCTGGGCGGCTACTTCGTGGCCGCCGGACTGAACTCGATCGGCGTGCTGACCGGCGGCGGGGTGGGGCGCCTCATGGCCCATTGGATCGACACCGGGAGGCCGGATGTCGACGTGACCGCCATTCACGTGGACCGGCTGCAGGGCTATCAGGCTAACCCCGCTTATCGGCGTGAGCGCACCGTGGAGTCACTCGGGCTGGTCTACAAGTGCCACTACCCATCGATGTCGCTGCGCACCGCGCGCAACGTACGCCGCTCGCCACTGCACGAGCGCCTAGCGGCACAGGGTGCCTACTTCAAGGAGGTGAGCGGCTGGGAGAGTCCGGATTGGTATGGCGAGCCGGGCCAATCCCCGGACCCCGGTCCCCTCACCTGGGGCCGGCCGGCCTACTTCGGCCGCTGGGCGCGCGAGCACCGCGCGGCGCGCGAGAACGTGATCCTCATGGACATGTCCTTCATGGGCAAGCTGCGCGTGCAGGGTCGGGACGCCGGCGCGACCCTGAACCGCATCTCCGGCAACGAGGTCGATGGCGCGTGCGGCACCGTGACCTATACGCAGTGGTTGAACGAAGGCGGGCGGCTCGAGGCCGACCTCACGGTCAGCAAGCTTGCTGAAGATGACTTTCTCGTGGTGGTCACCGACAGCATGGTCTGCCACGCGGCGACCTGGCTGCGGCGGCACACCGCGGAGGCCGCCCATGCTTTCGTGACCGACGTCACCTCGGCCTACGCCCAGATCAACGTGCAGGGACCTCGCTCGCGCGAACTGCTGCAGCAGGTGACGAGCGTGGACCTCAGCGACGCGGCCTTCCCGTTCCGCAGCGCGCGCGAGATCGACATCGGCTTTGCGCGCGCGCTGTGCCTGCGCATCACTTACCTCGGTGAGCTCGGCTACGAGCTGTACGTGCCGGCGGAGCAGGCCGTGCACGTGCATGAGCGGCTGTGCGCCGCCGGCATGGCCTTCGGGCTGGTGCACGCAGGGCTCAAGGCCCTCGGGAGTCTGCGCCTGGAGAAGGCCTACCGTGACTACGGGCACGACATCGACAATACCGATACCCCGGATGAGACCGGCCTCGCCTTCGCGCTCGACCTGCACAAGCGCGGCGGGTTCATCGGCAAGGAAGCGGTCCTGGCGCAGCGCGCGCGCGGCGCACTGCAGCGCCGCCTGGTGCAGGTACTGGTCACCGACCCGGCGCCGCTCATGTATCACGCTGAGATCGTGCTGCGCGAGGGCACGCCGGTGGGCTACGTGCGTGCCGCCTCCTACGGTCACACCCTCGGTGGGGCGGTCGGGCTCGCGATGATCGAGCCGAAGGTGGTGGTGGACGCGGACTATCTGGGCACCGGGAGCTGGGAAGTGGATATCGCGGGCCGGCGCTATCCCGCCCGGGTATCGTTGCGCCCGTTCTACGACCCGACGCAGCGGCGCGTGCGCGCCTGAGCCAAGCTCAGTCCGGCGCCTGCGGCGCGTGCGTCAGGGCCACGAATTCGCCGGCGAAGCGCGCGGCGACCGCTCCGGCCTGAACGATCTCGCACGCCACGCAGATCCGCGCGCGCCGCCGCCGCGCGAGCGTGTGCACGAAACGCTCCCAGTCGGCAGCTGGCTCGAGGAAGGCGTGCGCGGTGAACTCACCCGTCACGGGTCGCTCGTAGTCGATGCGGTGGCGCTGGATGACGAGTCGGGCCGCGCTGCCGGCGCGCTCTAGGCGTGCGTTCAGGAGCGTCCACGCCGCGAGGATGGCCGCCGCCGCGAGACTGCCACCGAAGGCGGTGGCCCGATGGTTGAGGTTGGGGGCGAGCGGCAACCGCAGCACCACCTCCGCAGCCGTGACGCGCTGCACCGCCGCCTGCATCGCGCCTGCGAGCGGAATGTGCCGGTGCAGGTAGGCGGTGAGCTGCCCCGCCGCGCGGTCGTCCTGCGGCGCAGGGCGGTCCCGCGCCGAACCCCGAGGGTGGGGCGCGGTATCCCCTGAGGTCCGGCCCTTGCGAATCATCGCCTCCTCCTAATCTGAGCCGATCTTAACCGCACCGCCCGCATCCAGTGCCGCCGGAGCGGCAGCACTGGATTTATCTCCATCGCCGCGATCGGTAGCCTTCCGCACGTGGATGGGGACAATCCGCTCTGCGAGCCGCGGCCGGTGGTCACGCCCGCCGAGATCACGCGCCGGCTGCGCCGGGAGGTCGGCGTGCTGGTGTGTGATGATTCGCAACGCCCGCCGGAGGGTATCGCGCTCTATACGCTGTCGGACCCCCGTGACGTGCGGGCGGTGCGCTATGTCGGACAGTCGCGCGCCCCGGCGCGGCGCTACGGGCAACACGTACGCGCGGCGTGCCTGTGGCTTTGCGTGCCGACGCCATGGTGGGTACGCCGGCCGCACCTCGTGCCGTTATATACCTGGATCCGCGCGCTGCACGAGGATGGGGCGCGGCTGCCCTTCATGCTGGTGACGCATTGGGTTCCCGCCCTGGAACAGGCGCGCGCTCTGGAGCAGAGTCTGATCGCCGCCCACCGCGCCGCCGGATGTGCGCTGTTCAACTGTGAAGCGTTACGACCGCCGCGCAGCGCGCGGCGGCGTCCGGCCCGTTTACAGCGGCACCTGCCCGCGGGCGCGGACGTGGGTGAACTCGGCGCCGAAGAAGAAAATCATGGCCGAGTAGTACACCCACACGATCACCACGATGAGCGAGCCGGCGGCACCGTACGCCGAACCGACCGCCGCCCGCCCGAGGTACAGACCGATCAGCGCCTTGCCGATGGTGAATAGCAGGGCCGTGACCACCGCCCCTAGCCAGACGTCGCGCCAGCGAACCGGCGCATCGGGTACGTACTTGAAGATCAGGGCAAAAAGAAACGAGATGCCGAGGAAAGAGACGACGAAGTTGAGCACCGACAGCAACACCTTGGGCAAGGGCAGCACGTCGCCGAGGTAGCCGGACAGCGCCGCGAGGCCGGCGCTGAGCAGGAGCGAGACGAGCAGCAGAAAGCCGATGCCCAGCACCATGCCGAAGGAGAACAGGCGGGTCCGCACCATGTACCACCAGCCGCTGCCGGTGGGCGGTTTGGCTTCCCAGATCTTGTTGAGCGCGGATTGCAGCTCGCCGAACACGCCCGAGGCGCCGAACAGCAGGGTCACCAGGCCGATAGCGGAGGCGAGAGCGCCGCCGCTGGGGGACTGCGCGTGGGCGATCACCGACTGCACGGCCTGTGCCCCGTCCGCGCCCATCAGCCCCTGCACCTGGGTAATCACGGCGGTCTGGGCGGCGCTGCGACCCACCACCAGTGCCACCAGCGAGATCGCCAGGATGACCAGCGGAGCGAGCGAGAGGATGCTGTAGAAGGAAAGCGAGGCGGCCAGGCGCATGCCCTCGTGATCGTTCCATGCGTTGTAGGTCCGCATCAGGCTCTGCCGGATCTTTGCAAACACGCGCCTCTCCCTCCTGATCCCGACGCGATTGTGCTCCGCCCGAGCAGCGGCGCGCGCGCCCGTTGTTTCCGCCGCCGCGCCTTCGCCAGTGCAGTTTTCGTGCGTCAGAAGAGTCCTATTGAGCGCGTACCCGCGCGCAGCGCGCAGGGTCGCGCGCGCGGACGCGCGTCCGCAGAAAAATCTCAGCCGTCGTCTCATTGTTTTTGCGTCAGGCCGATGCTAAACGTCGCGTACACCCAAACCAGTTGGAGTTGCGCAGATGTCGTACGAACCCAATTCACCCGGAGCGGAGAACTTCGGCGATTCAACAGGTCTCGGCGATCAGACCTCCAAGGCCGCGTCCGAGCTCAAGGGCAAGGCGCAGGGCCTGGGCAGACGCGCCGCTGAGCGTGCCAACGATGCGCGGCGCGCGGCGGCGGGCGGCATGGATACGGTGGCCAATACCCTGCATGAGAAAGCCGACTCCTTACCCGGCGGCGAGCGTGTGTCGAGCGCCGCGCACAGTGCGGCCGACGCTCTCGCTTCGGGCGCGCAGTACGTGCGCGACAACGACCTGCAGGACATGATGCAGGACCTGCTCGAGGTCGTGCGCAACAATCCCGGGCCGGCACTGCTCGGCGCGGTGGCGCTCGGCTTCCTGGTCGGGCGGGCGGTATCCCGCGACTGACGAGAACCATCATGGCTACGCGACACGACTTGGCGCCCGAGCGATCGATCTCGGACGTGCTGACCGACATCGTCCATAACATCCAGGACATCGTCCGCTCGGAGATCCGCCTGGCGAAGACGGAGGTGACCGAGGACTGGCACCAGGTGCGCTCGGGCGCGGTGCTGCTCGGGATCGGTGTAGTGGTGGCCGCCAACTGCGCCTTTTTCCTGCTGCTGTGCCTGGTCGATGCGCTCAGTCTGGTCATGCCGCCCTGGGCCGCCGCGCTGGTCGTGGCGGTGCTGCTCGGCATCGCGGCGATCGTGCTGCTGCGCGGCGCCACGACGCGGCTGCGGCGCGCCAGCAATCCGGCACCCAGGACCGTGGCCACTCTGAAGGAGACCGTAGAATGGGCCAAACATCCGACCAAATAGAAAGCCAGATCGAAACTCGGCGCGAAGATTTGCGCTCGAACTTCGTGGAGCTCGAGAACAAGGTGAAGTCCGCGACGGACTGGCGCCACCAGTTCCGCAACAACACCGGTACCCTGCTCGCCATCGCCTTCGGCGGCGGCGTGGTGCTCGCACAGGTGTTGGGCGGGGGTAGGCCGCGGGCCTACCGGGGTGGCGCGATCGCCGAGCGCTCGAGTGCGCCTCGCACCGTCAGTCCGCGCCGCGCCGAGCTGCGGCAGACCTGGGACAACATCCAGAGCGCGCTCATCGGCGTGGCGGCCAGCAAGATCAAGGACACCCTGGCGGACTTCATTCCCGGGTTTCGCGAGCAGATCGCGCAACGTGACGGGCACCATGTGCCGGGTCAGGCGGGCACGTACCACGAGGCCGGCAACCCACCCCCCAAGCACTGAGCTGCGGAGGACGTATGGAAAAGAACATCGAGAGCCAGGGAAGCGAGCGCGATCCAGTGCAGGGCGAGGGCGATTACGAGTCGGCGCGTCGCTATGACCGCGACGTCAAGCGCTACGTGAAGACCGCCGATGTCGAGCGCGCGGCCCGCGAGGCCGAGCCGCGCAGCGAGGAGGAGGCGGAGGATCTCGAGGCGGCAGAGGACGTGGGTCGCAGCCGGGGCAAGGGGGAGACGGCACCCCCGGATTGAGGCCGAGCCCTTCCGGCCCCGCCGCCGCTCGGTCAGACTGTCGGGATGAGTCTGGCCCTGAGCGCCGCCGTGCCTGTCCCGCTCGGGGACAGTGGCCTCGTCGTCGGCCCCATTGGATGGGGCATGTGGCGCTTTGCAGGCACCGAGAGGCCCCGCGCGCGCCTCCTCGTTGAGACTGCGCTCGAGATCGGCTGCACCCTCTTCGATACCGCGGACGTCTACGGGCACGACGCTGATGGGTTTGGTGCCGCGGAGCAGCTCCTCGGGGCGGTGCTCCGCGAGGTACCTTCGTTACGCGAGCGCATGGTACTGGCGACCAAGGCCGGGGTGCGTCCCCCGGTGCCCTACGACTCGAGTGCGGAGTACCTGCAGCGCTGCTGCGAAGACTCGCTCCGGCGCCTCGGCGTCGAGCGCATCGACCTGTTCCAGATTCATCGCCCTGACCTGCTGGCCCACCCCGCCGAGGTCGCGCGCGCACTCGAGCGCCTGCGCGGGGCCGGCAAGATCCGCGCCGCGGGGGTCTCCAACTACAGTGCCGGTCAGACCGAGACGCTCACGACGCACCTAGCGTTCCCCCTCGCGAGCCTGCAGCCCGAGCTCTCTGCCCTGGCGATCGAGGCCCTCTCGGATGGCGTGCTGGACCTCGCGCTGCGTCGCGGTCTCGGCGTGCTCGCCTGGTCGCCGCTCGCGGGCGGCCGCCTCGGCACCACCGCGTCTGCTGCTGCAGCACGCGAGCGGCGGGTACTGGCGGCGCTCGATGCGGTGGCCCGCCGTACCGAGCGCTTGCGCGCGGCCGTAGCGTGCGCCTGGGTCATGGCGCACCCCGCACGGCCGGTGCCACTGCTCGGCACGCAGAGTCCGGCTCGCATCCGCGAAGCGGCGCAGGCTTTCGAGGTGTCGATGACACGCGCCGAGTGGTACGACATTCTCGCCGCCGCGCGCGGCGAGCCGCTGCCCTAGGCAGGCCGGCCGCGGGTCTCCAGGGTCAGGGCGCGACTGAGCAGCCGCGCTTCCCCCAGCCGCTCGGCCCAGGCGGTGAATTCCCCCCTCGGTCCGACCCAGCGCAACGACTCGGGGTCGGCGAACAACGGCGCATCCTCTCGCAGTGTCGCCAGCTGCTTGAACAGCAGCGCGCGCTCGCGCTGCGCCCCGAGCACTGCGGCGGGGAATTCCTCGAGCCTTCCGTACTGGTTGATGAGCCGCGCCGCAGTGCGGGGTCCGACCCCCGGCAACCCGGGGTAGCCATCCGCGCTGTCTCCGACCAGTGCGAGATAATCCGGAATGTGCTGCGGCTCCACGCCGAACTTGGCGCGCACCCCGGCCGCATCGCGCAGGGTGCCGCTGCGACGGTCCATCTGCACGATGCGCTCGCCGCGGACACACTGCGCCAGATCCTTGTCCGGCGTCCAGATGCACACTTTCTCGACCTTGGGGTCGCCGCCGGCCAGGTAAGCCGCGGAGGCGAGGGCGTCGTCGGCTTCGAGCTCGACCATCGGCCACACGGTGATACCCAGGGCCTGCGCGGCCGCCTCCAGCGGCTCGAACTGCGCGCGCAGCGCCGGATCGATGCCATCGGAGGTCTTGTAGCCAGGCCATAGTCCGTTGCGGAACGACTCGATGACATGATCGGTCGCCACCCCCAGGTGAGAGGCACCCTGCTCGAGCATCTGCAACAGCGTGTGCAGCACTCCCGACACCGCCCCGAGAGGCCGGTCACCCGAAGTGAAGCGGCGCAGCCCGTAGAAGTGCCGGAACAGCTCATACGTGCCGTCCACCAAGTGCACGATCACCGGACGCCCCGCGGTCGGCGCGAGCGACTCATGAGTCCCGGGGGGCGCGGTTGTTGCGGCGGATGCTGTTCCACACCGCCACGTCCCACGCGTTGTGGATGCCGGCAAAGAGGAGCGCCAGCGCCGCGAGGGCGGCGCCGTAGAGGCCCGTCGCGAGATCGGCCCACGCGACGTATCCCATGAGCGCCAGGCAGGCATAGGCGAGCGCGGGGACGATCACATTCCACAGCCAGTCCTCTGCCACCGCCACGTAGTGCGGGCGCACGCGGTGGATGCCATAGGCGACGAGCCCGACGTAGAGGAGGCCGCACACTCCCCCGGCGGCAAGCCCGCCCGCCACCGTGCGTGGGGTCTGGTGCGGAACGCTCAGGAACGCCGCGAGCGCGAGCACCGCAGAGAAGTGCACGATGGTCGGTGTGACGAAGGAGCGCACTCCGGCGGCAAGTGCACGGTGCGCTTCGGAGGTCAGGGAGATCACCACGAAGGTGAGTCCGGTCAGGCCGCCGGCCGCCGAGCCGACGATCACATAGAAGTTCTCCCATTCCGCGAGCGGGGAGGATGTCATAGCGGTCCGGGAGACACCGGGCGGGGCGCTACGATAGCCGGTACGGCTCGGCTCCTCAAAAGTCGGGCCCGCGGTTCATGCCGCGGTCAGAGTCGCACCGCCAGAATGCACCTGGGCCCTGCGGAGACGGTAGTCACCGTCTGACAGGGGTTTGTAACGCGTCCCGACCGACAAGCTCAAGCCGGAGGCCGATAACGCGGCCCAGCGCCGGCTCGCGCTTGAGGGCACCGGTGCATCCGTGGACTCGAGAAGGAGAAAACCATGCTGCACTACGCGGCGGTATTTTTTGTCATCGCGATCATCGCGGCCGTCTTTGGCTTCGGCGGGATCGCGGCCGGAGCGGCGGGCATCGCCAAGATACTGTTCGTGGTATTCCTGATCGGTGCGGTGGTCACGTTGCTGCTCGGTCGGACGCGCGTTTAGACACTACAGGAGATGTTTGTGCTTAAGTCACTCGCAACACTGTCGATGGTGATGATGTCGGGTTTGGCCCTGGCCCAGGTGGGTACCTCGGCTCAGGAGTCCGGACACGCCGCCTCGGAGAAGGCCAAGGAGGTCGGCGACACCATGAAGTCGGGCGTCGAGTCCGAGCCGGACCGGAGCATCGACAAGGCCAAGGCTCACGTCCACAAGGCGAAGGCGCACCACCATGCGCACGTCGCCAAGGAAGCTGCCAAGGACGCGACGCACTGAGCTCGACGCTCCCGCCCGGCGGTGTCAGCCGCCGGGCGGGAATCCGGGCGCGGCCGCGCACACCCTCAGCGCAGCTGCGCGATCAACACTGTCAATCCCGCCATCATCAGGCCGAGCAGCACCGGCAGAGCCGGTCGTCTGAACACGAACACCTCCGCCTGACCTAACACCACCCGCCAACAGGCGCCCCGTGCCCCGCCGGCCTCATCCGGCCACCACCAGTGTCACGACCGGCTCCGCACTGCGTGCGCTGAGCTTTCCGGTGTAATAATCCAGGGCCAGCAGCTCGGCTGATGTCACCAGCACCGCTCCCAGCACTGCGAACAGGCGCACACTCTTCATGAGCTCACTCCTCTCGTTGCGGATGCCGTGCAGTGTCGGGGCGCAGCCCTCGTGCAGCAAACGCGATGCCTGAACGACGCATCAGGAAAACTGAACTCTCACGCAGCTTCGAGCGACTGCCGCTGAATGCGCTGCGGGTGTTCGAGGCGGTGGCGACTCGGTTGAGCTTCGCGCAGGCGGCCGACAGCCTGCACGTCACGCCCGCCGCGGTCAGCATGCAGGTGCGGGCGCTCGAGGAATACCTGCGCGTGCCACTGTTTCGCCGCAGCGGACGCCGCGTGATGTTGAGCGGGGAGGGCGCGCTGCTGCTGCCGGGAGTGCGCCGCGGCCTGGCCGAGTTGCAGCAGGCCCTGCGCACGCTGCGCCAGGAGCGCAGCGGCGGTGCGCTCAACATCAGCACGCTAGCGTCGTTCCTGCAGAAATGGCTGCTGCCGCGCCTGCCGCTCTTTCACGACCGCCACCCGCAGATCGAGCTCAGCATCCACACTTCCCGGGCGCCGGTGGACTTCACCCAGGGCGACTACCACGCCGCGCTGCGCATGGCTCCCGCCCCCACCCCCGGCCTCTACAACGAGAAGCTACTCGATGAGTGGTTCCTGCCGGTCTGCAGCCGCGAGCTGCTGGCGCGGCACGGTCCGATCCGCACCCCGGCGGACCTGCGTCGCTATCCGCTGCTGCGCTCCTCGGACGAGTCGTGGAGCGCGTGGCGCTACCCCGGGTCGGCGGCGGACTGGCAGGAGCGTGGTACCGCATTCGATGATTCACTCACGGTGCTCGCGGCCGCCGAGCAAGGCCAGGGGCTGGCGCTTACCCGCTGGTCGCTGGTCGAGCAGGAGCTGGCGAACGGGCGTCTGGTGCGCGCCAGTGAGGAGCTGCTCGCCTGCCCGCGGGCTTACTATTTCGTGTGTCCCGAGGGCTATCTTGCGTTGCCCAAGGTGCGCCAGCTGCTCGAGTGGCTGCGCGAGGTGGCGGCGCGCTTCCCGCGCCCTCAGGGCACCTTGCTGGCGCAGGCTGAAGGGGTGCCGCCAGCGCGACGAGCCGCGCGCCGCGGCCCGAAGCGCGGCCGCCGCGCCGCTGCGCGTTAGCCCAGGATGCCCAGTACAATCGCGGCACCATGACTGCACTCTTACTGCAGGCGCGGCGCCACAGCCTCGGCGCATTCGAGGTCGGCCGCGTCCTGCCGCAGGCCGCGCGCCGCATGGTCGGGCCCTTTATCTTCTACGATCACCTCGGACCGGTGGAGTTGCCGCGGGGGCTGGCACGCGAGGCAGACGTGCGGCCGCATCCGCATATTGGCCTCTCCACGGTGACGTATCTCTTCGCGGGCGAGATTGTGCACCGCGACTCCACCGGCGTACGGCAGGTGATCCGCCCCGGCGAGGTGAACTGGATGACAGCGGGCCGGGGCGTCACGCACTCCGAGCGTTTCGAGCAGGCCCGGCGCGAGGGCGGGCCCATGCATGCGATTCAGGCGTGGGTGGCGCTGCCGAAGGAGCACGAGGAAGAGGCACCGACTTTCGCGCATCACGCCGGCGAAGCGCTGCCGCTCGAGCAGGGCGGCGGCGTGTGGCTGCGTCTGCTGGCCGGCGCCGCCTACGGCCGGCGCGCCGCGGTGCGCACGCACTCTCCGCTGTTCTACGGCCACGCCGTGCTCGAGGCCGGGGCCGAGCTGCCGTGGCCGCGCGAGTATCCTGAGCGCGCCGCGTACGTGGTGGCCGGTCGAATCGCGAGCGCGGCGGGACTCGAGATCCCCGCGCACGAGATGCTGGTGGAAGAGGCGGGCGCGGGGGCGCTGCGCGCGGTGCTGCCGAGCGTCGTTATGGTCCTGGGCGGCGAGCCGGTGGGGCCGCGCTTCATCGAGTGGAATTTCGTCTCCTCGTCCACCGCGCGCATCGAACAGGCCAAGGCGGACTGGCGCGCTGGGCGCATGGCCCTGCCGGCCGGTGACGACCAGGAGTTCATCCCCTTGCCGGCCGAGGGACACCCGCGCCCGGAGCCGATGTCCTGAGGCGGCCGCGACTCAGTGGGACTGGATGAACGACTTCGCCGCGGCCAGACAAAATGGCGCGACCAGCTGCACGTGATAGGCCTCGAACACCGCGCGCGCGCCGCCATCGGTGGCTCCGTGCGCGATCGCATCGGCGGCCACGGCGGCTTTGGCGGCCTCGAAACCCTGCTGCAGCGGCGCGTAGCTGCCACTCGGGCTCGACTCGAGGTCGAGCACGGTGACCGGCACCCCACCGGGGGACTGCCGGGCCCAGTAGGCCTGCATGAGCTGCGTGTTGAGCCAGAACACCACCGGGTCGAGGTCGCCCCCGCACAGCAGGGTGGGCGCCGTGGGCGTGAAGACTCGCAGGTCGTTGCGCGCCAGGTCGGCGCGGAAGGGCAGCTGGGGGCTGCTCGGCGGTGCGGCGTCGGTGAGGGTGGGGAAACCGCCGTCTGGGTGGGCCTGCGCATCCTGCAGATACGTCAGCCGGAAACTGTTGGTTATGAGGTTGCCGGCACCGAAGCCGAGCGCGAATACCGGCGCCAGCGCCGCGGGCTGCTGCGGCGGGGTGAGGCTGGCGTACTGCGGTGCCGGGGGGGTCAGACTGAACACCGCGTACTGCGGCAGCTTGCCCTCCGCGTAGAGCTGGCTGCGGGTCTCGGTGCTAGGCAGCAGCGTCTCGATGCCCGCGGCGTAAGGTGCCTCAAACACGTCGCCGGCGCTCGCGTACACGTTCTGGTAGGCGTGCTGGTAGGCCGTGATCAGCAGCGTGGTCGACACCGGACCGCCGCCGTTGACCTCGCCGTAGAAGACCGCATCGGCAAAGGCTGCCAGCGCGTACGGGCCCGACATCGGCGCCGCCGCGGTGACCGTGGCACCCGCCGCCTGCATGGCGTGCTCGGTCGCCAGCGCGACGTAGCCCCCCTCGGAATAGCCGGTGAGGTAGAGCCGGCCGTCATCTCTGGTGAGCGTCGCGGAGGCGAGCGGCAACGCGGTGCGCGCCGCCGTCAGCGCATCGATCATGTCCTTCGACTGCTGGTCGGCAATGAGGTAGGGATGGTATGGCAGATCCGAGGTGTCGTAGCCGGCATAGTTCGGAGCCACGACGATATAGCCCTGCGCGGCGAACAGCGCCGCCAGCAGCAGCGTCTCGGAGTTCTGCATGTCAGCCATGTTGAAACCCCGGTCGGTGCTCGTGCCGTGCGCGTACAGGAGGATCGGCCGCGAGCCAGTGCAGATCGCGCCGGCGCCGGTCGGGACCATCAGTGCGGCGGATGCTGTGGTCGGCTCATCGCTCCCGCCAACCGTCTCATACTCGATGTGGTACATGAGGAAGTCGCAGGTGGGCGGTCCGCTCAGGGCAAGGATCTGCTGATTGGCGGCGGCACTGTTGAGTTCGATCAGGAGCGTCGAAGTCGTGACGGTCGACAGCAGCTGCGGCACGTTCTGCAGCAGGGTGCCGCGCGCGGGCGGGGAGCTGGGGCCGGAGTCGGAGCGACCGCCGCCCCCGCCACAGCCGGCGAGCAGGCCGAGCGCGACCAACGTCCCTGTCAGGGCCGCAGCGGCCCCCGTCCAGCGCCTCATCGATGCTTTTCCTCACCCGGGCCCACGGCTTTGGGTACCGTACGGCAATCTCTCCCGTCCGGCCGATTCATATCGCCCGGCAGCGTGGGTCGGAATAGGCCTACAGCCACGGCAACGCTCACGTCTCAGACACTTCCCACGCATGCCCGAGAAAAAGCCTACGCTGCGAAGTCCACACTGACGCTGGTCAGCGACAGAAAAAACGTGCAGAAATAGCTCGGCTGCGGGTTCGGTCTGTGGAGTGGGCTATGGAGACTTTTTTCCGGGGTGAGGCGGTGATGGCGCAGCGCTCGGTGGTCCTGGACCAGCTCGAGCGCACCGAACGCGAGATCAAGCAGTGCGAGGCTTTGCTCGCACGCCAGCGTTCCCTGCCGAGCACGGGGGGGGCCAAGAACCGCACCCTGCGTCAGCTCGAGGAGGCGCAGATCGCCTACATCGCCAACCGCGAGCGGCTGCGGGCCGAGTTCGCGGCCCTCGACGGGAGCGAGTCCGACTACGAATTCTGAGCGCGCTCACTCGCGGCGCGCGCGCGCGTAGTCATACCATACCGCCTCGATGTTGTGACCGTCCGGGTCGAGGGCGAAGGCTGCGTAGTAGCCCGGCCAGTAGTCACGATAGCCTGGCGCACCGTTGTCCCGCGCCCCGGCGGCGAGCGCGGCGCGGTGAAAATTCTGCACCTGCTCGGCGCTGCTGGCCTCGAACGCCAGGTGCAGCGGCACGATCGGGCTCTTCTTGCCGATCCAGAAATCGGTGTTCTTGCCGTCATTGAATCCCGCGGCATCCTCGAACTGCATGTTGTTGTGATAGCCAAGCGGGGCGAGCACGCGTGCGTAGAACTCTTTCGAGCGAGCGACGTTGCTCACCGGCAGGGATGTATGCGCGATCATCTCGACTCCTCGCAGCTCCAACCATTGCCGGCCAACCTAGCACCGCCCGCGCGGCGGCGGCAGCTGGCCCGCACCCACTTCCGCCGTCGGCGCGGGAGCCACACCAGTGCCTGCGCAGACCTTATCGGTTAGGCTGGCGCGGGACCAGGCAGGAAGAAGAATGCATCCGGATTGGCTCGGTTACGCGGCCGCGGTGCTGACCACCGGCGCCTTCGTTCCGCAGGCGCTGCAGACGGTTCGGACGCGCGATACGCGCGGCATCTCCTTCTGGATGTATTGCAGCTTCACCGCGGGTGTGTTGCTCTGGTTCGTGTATGGACTGGCGGCGCGCTCGTGGCCGATCGTGCTGGCCAATCTCGTGACCTTTCTGCTGGCTGCGACCATTCTCCTGCTCAAGGTGAGGCACGGCTGAGACCTCAGCAACGACCGGCATAGAACCGTTCCAGCACGGGCCGCTGGGCCGTGAGGATCTTGCCGCGCGCCTCCTCGGGCCCGAACCAGGCGCCCCGATCGACCTCCGGAATCTGCACTGGCCGGCCCGAGCGGGGAGGCCACTCGATCGTGCACAGGTTGCTGCGCAGCGCCGCCGGATCACAGTCCCCGGCGACGGCGAAGACACGCAGCTGCTTGCCGCTGCGCAGGGGAAAGGAGCCCAGATCCTGCGGGGTGCCGAAGGCGCTGGGGTCGAAACCGGTCTCCTCGAGAAACTCGCGCCGGGCACCCGCCAGCGGATCCTCGCCCGGGCTGAGCAGTCCCTTCGGGACGCCCCACGACCCCGCATCCTTGTGTTTCCAGAACGGTCCACCCGGATGCACGAGGAAGACCTCGATGCGCGCCTCGCGAACTCGATGCAGCAAGAGACCGGCGCTCACGGGCATGGGGGAAGCTTAGCGAGTTCGGGTAGCGCGGGCGCGCTAGCATAGGTGCGTGAGTCGGAGGCACTCGCCCCCTGATCGACAAAGACCATGAATCCTCAAGAACTGCAGCGCCTGCGGCGCAACCTTCGCGACGAGCTCGACGGGGCGGCGCTCTACGAGCGGCTCGCTGAGGCAGAGCGCGACCCCGTCCGCAGGGACCTGTTCCGTCAGCTCGCGCAGGCCGAGCTTAAGCACGCGGACTTCTGGCGCCGCAAGCTGCAGCGCGCGGGCATCGAGGTCGAGACTCACGCGCCGAGCCTGCGGACCCGCTTCCTGGGGCAGCTGGCGCGGCGCTTCGGTCCGCAGTTCGTCATGCCGACCATCGCCGCCGCGGAGTTTGCCGATCGCAACAAATACGCCGCGCAGTCGGATGCGCGCGCCCTGGCGGCGGACGAGCGCGGTCACGCTGCCGTGGTGCAGGAGATGGCGCGCGCCCCCGGCGCTGGCGCGGTCACCGGCGCAGACATCGCCCAGGCAGAACCCTGGCACCGGGGCACATCCGGCAACAACCTGCGCGCCGCGGTGCTGGGCGCCAACGATGGGCTGGTATCGAATTTCTGCCTGTTGATGGCCGTGGCGGGGGCGGGTGCCGCCGGCAGGTCGATACTGCTCACCGGTCTGGCGGGGCTGGTGGCGGGCGCCTCCTCGATGGCGCTCGGGGAATGGCTCTCCGTGACCAATGCGCGCGAGCTCGCCCATACCCAGCTGGCGCGCGAAGCCGAAGAGATCGAGCAGACCCCGCAGGCCGAGCAGCACGAGCTGGCCCTGATCTACCAGGCGAAAGGCCTGCCGAAGCCCGACGCCGAGCGCATCGCCGCGCAGCTGATGCGCGACAAGAAGACCGCGCTCGATACGCTCGCCCGCGAGGAGCTCGGCATCGACCCCCAGGAGCTCGGTGGCAATCCCCTCGCTGCCGCACTCACCTCGTTCGCGCTGTTCGCGACCGGCGCGGTGTTTCCGGTGATTCCTTTTATATGGCTGCAGGGGCGGGCGGCGGTACTGGCGAGCACGGCCGCGAGCGCGGTGGCCCTGAGTGTCGTGGGCCTCGCCACTTCGCTCTTCAACGGGCGCGGACCGCTCTTCTCTGCCCTTCGCCAGGTGCTCTTCGGCTGCGCCGCCGCGGCACTGACCTACGGCATCGGCGCCGTGCTCGGGGTATCGCTGTCCTGACGAATGGGGGCCGGGCTGCGCGCTCGCGCGACTGTGGACGCCACCCGTCTCTCTCGGCCGGGAGAGTGCCCTCTGGCTCTTGCGCGCCTGGGCGGCAGGCCCGGGCGGGAGTGTCCGCGCGACTGCCCCGCATCTAAGGTAGGACCTGGTTTCGCAGCGGCTAACAGCCCTGTAGGCCGCAGGCGAGGCGGAGGTCGGGAAGATGTGGAGTCAGGTCTCAGCGCGGGAGCATCGTGTGCGCTACCGCCCCGTCATCGCGGTGGCGGCCGCGCTCCTGGGTCTGGTGCTGGCGGTCGAGTCGCCCGCCCAGGAGGCGCATGCCTGTGAGCTGCTGAGCGCACCCGATGCCGTCGCAATCGCCGACTCCCTCTACGCGCAGCGGGACTATCAGGCGGCGGCCGAGTGCTACGACCTCGCCGGCGATACCGCGCGGGCTCACCGTGCCTTCGCCAAGGCGATTCCCGGTCAGGGTGAGCGCGCGACGCGCTCCCTCAAGGCGCAGGGACAGACCGCGCAGGCGCTCTTCTCCCAAGTGGGACGCGCCTTCCACAGCTCGCACTGAGCTGCTGCACCACACGCCCCGCGGCCGTGTCGGCCGCGCTGCCGCGCCGCTACACTGGCGGCGTGCCCCCTCACCGTGATCGCTCCGCCGCGCACCGCGCGCCTGAGAACCGGCCCATTCTGCTGCTGGACGGTGGCACGGGCCGTGAGTTGTTGCGGCGCGGCGCACCGTTTCGCCAGCCCGAGTGGTCTGCCCTGGCGTTGATGGAAGGGCCGGCGTTCGTCAGCGAAGTCCATCGCAGCTACATCCGCGCCGGTGCGCAGGTCATCACCACCAACAGCTACGCCCTGGTACCGTTTCATATCGGACCGGATCGCTTCGCGCGCGATGGGTCGCGCCTGGCTGCGCTCGCAGGCAGTCTGGCGCGCGAGGCCGCCGACGAAGCACCCGGGCCGGTGCGGGTCGCTGGCTCGCTGCCCCCGGTATGTGGCTCCTACCGGCCGGATCTGTTCGACGTGGATGAGGCGCGCCCAGTGCTCGCGCGCCTGGTGGCGGCGCTGGAGCCATACGTCGATCTCTGGCTCTCCGAGACCGTGAGCTCGGGGGCCGAAATGGAGCTCATGCAGGAACGCGTGTCCCACAGCCGTCATCCCTGGTGGGTGTCCTATACGCTGGCGGACGAACCCACGAGCAGCGCAGAACCCCAGCTGCGCTCCGGCGAGTCCGTGACGATGGCCGTGGCGCACGCCGCGCAACGCGGTGCGCAGGCCGTGCTATTTAACTGCTGCCAACCGGAGGTCATCGCGCGCGCGATGCCCGCCGCCCGGCGCACGCTCGACGCGACGGCGACCGCAGACGTGCGGCTGGGCGGCTACGCCAATGCGTTCGCCCCGCAGGGGCAGACCGCGGCCGCGAACGCCGGCCTGAGTGCGCTGCGCGCGGATCTGGATCCGCCGCAGTATCTGCGCTGGGTCTGGCAGTGGCTTCGGGACGGAGCCGACACCGTCGGCGGCTGCTGCGGGGTAGGGCCTGAGCACATCGCCATGATCCAGGAGGCACTCGGGCGGGCGAAGGTGACCGGCTCAGGTGCCGCAGAAGGTCTGTAGCACCCGCTCCTCCGGGCGTGGCGGGCAGCGATAAGCCCTACGATCCGGCTGCTCATCGTACGGGCGTTGCACGACTGAGAGCAGCGTGTGGAACGGTTGGTAGTCGCCCGCCTCGGCGGCATCCAGCGCCGCCTGCACGCGATGATTGCGCGGAATGTAGGCGGGACTGAGCGCGCGCATGCCCCGGGCCCGCTCCGCGGGCGTCAGCGGGTCCTCCGCCAGTCGCGCCCGCCAGGCCTGCAGCCACGGTCCGAGCTCCCCCGGCAGCTCTCCAGTGGGCGCAGCATCGGGACTCGCGGCGACGTCGGCCAGGGCACGCAGTGTCAGCGTCCAGTCCGCCTGGGCACGCTGCAGGACATCCAGCAGCTGCCTGACCAGCGCCGCGTCCTCAGGGCGAGCGGTCGAAAAGCCCAGCCGGCGCCGCATGCCGGTGAGGAAGTGGCCGTCAACGTCGGCGACGAAGGGGTCGAGTACCTCGCGGGCCTGCTGTACCGCTCTGGCCTCATCGGCATCGATAAAGGGCAGCAGCGTCTCCGCCAGACGCGCCAGGTTCCATTGCGCGATGACCGCCTGGTTGGCGTACGCGTAACGTCCGCCGTGGTCGATGGAGCTGAATACGGTGCGCGGGTCGTAATGGTCCATGAATGCGCACGGTCCGTAGTCGATGGTTTCGCCCGCGACCGACATATTGTCCGTGTTCATCACGCCGTGGATGAACCCGACACGCAGCCACTCGGCGATGAGGGCTGCCTGCCGCTGGGTGACGGCGCTCAGCAAGGCCAGCGCCGGGACCGCCGCCTCCCGCAGGTCCGGATAGTGGCGGGCGATGACATAGTCGAGCAGGGCGCGCACCGCCTCCTGATCGCCGCGGGCGGCGAAATACTGGAACGTGCCCACCCGGATGTGACTCTGCGCGACCCGCGTCAGTACGGCTCCCGGCAAGGGCTCCTCGCGATATACCCGCTCGCCGGTCGCCACCACCGCGAGCGAGCGCGTGGTGGGAATGCCCAGCGCATGCATGGCCTCACTCAGCAGGTACTCGCGCAGCATCGGACCGAGGGCCGCCCGCCCGTCACCGTTGCGCGAGAAGGGCGTGCGCCCCGAGCCCTTCAGCTGCACATCGCGCAGGATCCCGTCGCGGCCGCGCAGCTCCCCGAGCAGGACCGCGCGGCCATCACCGAGGCTCGGCACGAAAACCCCGAACTGGTGGCCGGCATAGGCCATCGCCAGCAGGTCGGCGTCCTCGGGCGGGGTGTTGCCGGAGAAGATCGCCGCGGCCTCCGCGCCTGCCAGGCGCAGACCCAGGTCTTCCGCCAGCGGCGCGTTGTACACCACCAGCTGCGGGGCCGCGACCGAGGTCGGAGCGACGCGGGTGTGGAGGCGGGCCGGCAGCGCGGCGTAGCTGTGCTCGAAGCCAAATCGCATGGCGTGAAGGCCGTGAAGGTCCGCCGAGACTAGCGCAGGAGGTGCGGCCAGGGCAGCCGGCGTGGCCCGCGTCGCTGTCCCGTGGGGCGAACCTCCTATACTTGGGCTCCGCTCGACAGGATGTGCCCGGATGAATGCGGCCTGGCCCGAACTGCCCTACAGCGACTGGCGCGAGACGCTCGAGACGCTGCAGCTGCTGACGCAGGTGGTCGGGAAGGTGCGCCTCGCCCTGACCCCCTGGGTCAATCACAGCTGGCAGGTTCCCCTCTACGTATCGGCGCGCGGGCTGACGACCTCGCCGATCCCGGCTGACCCGGAGGTCATCGAGCTCGAGTTCGACTTTCTCGACCACCGGCTGCAGGCGCGCAGCAGTGCGGGGGTGGACGCCTCGCTGCGGCTCGGGCCGCAGTCCGTCGCGCACTTCTACGCCGGCACGCTCGAGCTGCTGCGCTCGTTCAACATCCGGCTGACCCTCAACGAGCGTCCGTGCGAGCTGCCCGATGCCATCCCCTTTTCGCAGGACCGCCAGCACCGCGCTTACGACCCGGCCGCCGTGCAGCGCTTTCACCGCGTGCTGCTGCGGGCCGACCGGGTGCTCAAGTTGTTCCGCTCCGGGTTCCTCGGCAAGGTGAGTCCGGTGCACTTCTTCTGGGGCAGCTTCGATCTGGCGGTAACCCGATTCTCCGGCCGCATCGCACCGCCGCACCCGGGCGGGGTCCCCGGCCTGCCGGATGCGGTCGCGCGCGAGGCCTACTCGCACGAGGTTAGCAGCGCCGGCTTCTGGCCCGGCAACGCCTCCTGTCCCGAGGCGGTGTTCTATTCCTACGCGTACCCCGAGCCGCCCGGCTTTTCCACGCACCCGTTGCCACCCGGTGCACGTTACGAGCCGGCCCTGCGCGAGTTCGTCCTGCCCTATGAGCGCGTGCGCGCTGCCACGGACCCGGACGGCCTGCTGCTGGATTTTCTGAGTGCGAGCTATCGCGCCGCCGCCGACGGCGCGGACTGGGAGCGCGCACTGGAGTGCCCGCTCGGCGTGCCCGGTCGCGTGCGGCCCCTGCCCGGGGAGTGAGGCATGCAGCAGCTCCGCAAGCCGTATCTCCTCTACCTCGGTGACGCACGCCTCCCCACCGACTGCAAGACCGCATTCGGGCTGCGCGACTGGAGTCCTGAGGCGGTGCTGGGGGAGTGGTCGCACCGCGACGGACGCATCAGCCTGGGGCTGCCGCGGCTCTCCCCGGGCGAGGCGGCCGCGCGCGGCGCGGGCTCTCTCGTCATCGGCGTGGCCCCGACCGGCGGGCAATTGCCCGAGCACTGG
>JAFAPI010000100.1 GCA_019247195.1 Gammaproteobacteria bacterium | reverse complement strand
GCGCTCGCCGACCTTTTTCCGGCTCGGCCGCAATGCGATCGAGCTTGCCGAGCAGCTGCGCCAGCTTCAGGTGAAGGAGGAGTGGATCCACGAGATCGTGCGGCGAAAGATCCTGTTTGAACAGGATGCGTTCACGCGCCGCTGCGTTGCTGAGCCGGAACAGGTCACGAAGGAGCTGATCGGGCAGATCGTCGCGGTGCTCGGCCCGGATTACGACGTGGCCACGCACTTCACGCCAAAATATCGGCCGTGGCGGCAGCGCATCGCCTTTGTCCCGGACGCCGATCTGCTCCATGGCATCAAGAGCGGCAAGGCCTCGGTCGTGACCGACGAGATCGAGCGCTTCACGGAAACAGGCATCCTGCTGAAGTCCGGAAAGGAGCTCAAAGCCGATATCATCGTCACCGCGACCGGCTTCAATCTCTGTGAAGGGTTTCGGACGACGGCCCGCCGACGACGGCGCCGCTTGCGCATGGGCCGTCGTCGGAAAGCCTCCAGGGAAGGAACCCGCGGGAAATTGAGGTGGAGTGGAGCCGCGCGCTATGGAGGTTTGGTGTGGACGGTGCGCGCGAGAGGGCACTGTCGAAGCGCGGATATATTGTGAAAGCGATCGCTGGATTGGCGGACGAGCTTTGCGAGAGCCGGGCTGAGGCCGTGTTTCGGCGCTGCATGCAGTCTCAAGTGCGATGCTGGACACCGATCGGGCCGCGCGGGAGCGTTGCCGGTCGGTGACCGGCTCGGGATGTGCGCGATGAGGGAGGAGATCGTGTTCGCACTCACGAGGTATCGATCCTGATTGCGATGACAGGCCCCGTCGGCCGATAACGTGGCTGGCAGCCGGCTTCGAAGGTCTCGATGATGAACATGCGTCCGCCGCAGCAAGGGCATGGGCTTGCGAGCGGCTTGGCCTGATCGATGTCGCTCGCCTGATCGGCCGCGGCTGGAGCCATGTTCAAGGGCTTGCGCAGCTCTTCGATCGTTTTGGCGCGATTGTTACCTGCGAACAGGCCATAGTGGCGGATACGGTGGAAGCCGCGGGGCAGGACGTGGATGAGGAAACGACGGATGAACTCGGCGACGTCGAGCGTCATCGTGGTGTAGCGGCAAGGCCCCTCGATGCGGTAGTCCTTGAACTTGAAGGTCACCTGCCGCCCGTCGAATGCGATCAGCCGGCGATTGGAGATGGCGACGCGGTGGGTGTAGCGCGACAGATAGGCGAGCACGGCCCGAGGTCCCGCGAACGGACGCTTGGCGTAGACGAACCAACGCTTGGTCCTGAGCGGAGCGAGGAACGCCGCGAAGGCCGTGGGGTCGGCGAGCGCGGTATGAGCGCCGAAGAACTTCAGCGCACCGGCTTGATGGGCGGCAAGGAGCTTCTCCAGCATCAACCGTCGGAACAGCTTGGAGAGCACGCGCACCGGCAATAGGAAGTTCGGTCTGCATGAGATCCAGCGGCCATCGCCGGCGAGGCCGCCGCCCGGCACGATCATGTGGATGTGCGGATGGTGGGTCATCGCCGAGCCCCAGGTGTGCAGCACCGCGGTGATGCCGATGCGCGCGCCAAGATGCTTGGGGTCTGCCGCGATGGCGAGCATCGTCTCCGCCGAAGCCTTGAACAGCAGGTCGTAGATCACCGCCTTGTTGTGGTAGGCGAGGTCGCCGATGGCCGCAGGCAGCGTGAAGACGACGTGGAAGTAGGCGACCGGCAGCAGCTCGGCCTCGCGCGCCGCCATCCAGTCGCGCGCTGCCGCACCCTGACACTTGGGGCAGTGCCGGTTGCGGCAGGAGTTGTAGGCGATGGTGGTGTAGGGGCAGTCCTCGCAGCGTGCGACGTGCCCGCCGAGGGCCGCCGTGCGGCAGCTCTCGATGGCGCTCATCACCTTGAGCTGGTCGAGGCTCACGTGACCGCGGTTGGCATCACGCCATGCGGCCCCGTGGTCGCGGAAGACATCCGCGACCTCCAGAGCAGGACGGACCATGTGAACCGGTCATGCCGGCGGCGGGTCTGTCGTCCTCGGCGCCAGCGGCGTGAGCCGGTCGAGCGGGCTCATGATCTCGCGGATGATGTTGGTGGCCACCTGGGTATAGCGCGCCGTGGTGTCGAGCTTGGCATGCCCGAGCAGCACCTGGATCACGCGGATGTCAATGTTCTGCTCGAGCAAATGGGTGGCGAAGCTGTGCCGCAGCGTGTGCGGCGCCACCCAGCTGGGCAGCCCCGCCAGTTCGGCCGCCATGTGGCACACCCGATTGAGCTGGCGCGTGGTCATCGGGTTGATGCGGTCGCGGCCGGGGAACATCCATACCTCAGGACGGGCGATGCGCCACCAATCGCGCAACAGTCCCAGGAGCTGCGGCGATAGCATGGCGAAGCGATCCTTGCGGCCCTTGCCCTGTTCCACCCGCAGCATCATGCGCTTGGAATCGATGTCGCTGACCTTCAGGGCGACCACTTCCATGGCCCGCAGGCCGGCCCCATAGGCCACGCTGAGGGCGGCCTTGTGCTTCGGTCCGGGCGCCGCCTCCAAGAGGCGCAGCACCTCCTCGGCCGAGAGCACCCGCGGCAGTTTGCGCGGCTCGTAGACGAACACCAGATGCCGCGTCGTCTCCGGCCGGTCGAGCGTCACCTTGAAGAAGAACCGCAGCACCGTCACGGTGGTGTTGATGGTCGGCGGCTGAACGCCGGCCGTGGTCAGATGCAGCTGGAACGCACGCAACTCTTCGGCCGTCGCGGTGTCGGGCGAGCGGCCCAGGAAGGCCGCGAGCTTCTTGACAGCTCGGATGTAGTCGCGTTGCGTATCGGGCGTGAACCGACGCAAGTTCATGTCGTCGAGCATGCGTTGGCGCAGCGGGCTGATGGGCTTCTCGCTCATTGGGGCTCCTGTCTTGAGGTTGGAGTGCTTGAACCCCTCGATCCTCAAGACGGAGCACCCGCTCCGTCATCCGTGCTCAATCAACGTGGTTACCAGTCTTAGAGTACGCCGCCAGTCTCGTGCCGCCTTCTCCCGCGCGAGCGGGTTCGTTCTATGACCCGGAGCCGACTTAGACCAAACCTCTCCCTTGGGCAGCGTTTCACCCAAAGCAGCGAACTCTCCTAGTGAATGATTTGCTGGAGAAAGCCCTTTGCTCGCCCAGTGCGGGGGGCGTGAAAAAAGGTTTCGGGATCGGCTTCCTCGACGATTGTCCCGCGATCCATGAAGACCACCCGGTCGGCGATTTCGCGCGCAAAGCCCATTTCGTGGGTGACGCACATCATGGTCATGCCGTCTCGCGCGAGTGCGATGATGGTGTCGAGCACCTCCTTGACCATCTCCGGATCGAGCGCGGAGGTCGGCTCATCGAACAGCATGATCTTGGGCTGCATGCACAGGGCGCGCGCAATGGCGACGCGCTGCTGCTGCCCGCCGGAGAGCTGTCCGGGATACTTGCTGGCCTGATCGTGGATGCGCACCCGGCGAAGAACATCCATCGCGCGCTGATGCGCCTCCTCGCGGGACAAGCCGCGCACCTTCATCGGCGCAAGCATGCAGTTCTCGACGATTGAGAGATGCGGGAACAGATTGAAGCTCTGGAACACCATCCCGACCTCCCGGCGGACGCTGTTGATGTCGGTCATCCGGTCCGTGAGATCGACGCCGGCGACGACGATCCGGCCGCCATCATGCTTCTCGATGCGGTTGATGCAACGGATCAGCGTCGATTTGCCCGAACCCGATGGACCACAAAGGACAATCTTCTCGCCGGCCGTGACGCTGAGATTGATGTCACTCAGCGCGGTGAAATGACCGAAGCGCTTCACCAAGTTCTCGACGGCCACAATGGCAGATGGCCGACTGGCCCCGCGCGCAGCATTCTCCTGAAGCATCGTCGCCTCCTAGGTTGGCGTGGTCAGACTGAATTCGTCACCGGTGGGATCCAGCGATTGCGTAGCGCTTGCGCAGGGATGCGACGCATTGGGATGCA
>JAFAPI010000091.1 GCA_019247195.1 Gammaproteobacteria bacterium | reverse complement strand
GTACCGCTGCTCAAGATCTGCGTGGTCGGTGCCGGAGCCATCGGCGGCTTCCTCGGCACCCGCCTCGCACGAGAGCCCGGGGTGAGGGTCGCGGCCCTCGCCCGCGGCGCGACGCTGGTCGCGCTGCGCGATCACGGCTGGCGGCTGCAGCAGCCGGATGGCACGCTGCTCGAAGCGCCCCTCGCGCTGGCGGTCGATGACGCGCGCGAGCTCGGACCGCAGGACCTCGTGATCCTGAGCGTCAAGGCGCCCTCACTGCCGGCGCTAGCCCCAACCCTGGCACCCCTCCTCGCCCCCGAGACCCAGGTGTTACCGGCGATGAACGGGGTTCCGTGGTGGTTTGGCGCGGGACTCCCCGCCCTCGGCGGCGAGCCACTGCGCAGCGTCGATCCGCAGGGCGCGATCGCCGCGGCGATTCCGCTGTGGCACGTCATCGGCTGCGTGGTGCACGCGAGTGCCGGCACCGCCGCACCGGGGCTCGCCGTGCACCGGCGCGGCCAGGGCCTGATCATCGGCGAGCCCGACGGCGCCGACACGGCGCGCCTGCACACTCTCGCGGCGCTGCTCGGCGCCGCCGGTTTTGAGGTCACGCGCTCGGCGCGCATCCGCTACGACCTCTGGTACAAGCTGTGGGGCAACATGACGATGAATCCGGTCTCGGCGCTCACCGGTGCGACGCTGGACCGGGTGTTGGCGGACGATCTGCTGCGTGAGTTCTGCTCACGCGCCATGCAGGAAGCGGCGGAAGTGGGCGCGCGCATCGGCTGCGCGGTGCGCGAGTCCGCGTCGGATCGCCATGCGGTCACGGCCCGGCTCGGCGCGTTCAAGACCTCGATGCTGCAGGATGCGGAGGCCGGCCGCACGCTCGAGCTCGATGCGCTGGTGGGCGTGGTGCGCGAGATCGGCGCGCGCGTCGCCGTCGCGACACCTAACATCGACGCGCTCTTCGCACTCGCGCGTTTGTTTGGCCGCGTGCGCGGGATTTATCCGGCGTAGCGCACGGCGACTTTCGCCGCGGCGGCTGTTGCCAAATGCGTACGTCGCAATGCTGAGACAATTGCGGCCTACACGCACAATAAGTTCTACTCCCCGCCCACGCAGTTCGGCGCGGCCACTGGGCACTGCGCAGTAGTGCACCGCTGCTAGGAAAGCAACCCGTCGCAAGACGGAAGAAAGAGGTCGCTTCGCGCTCCTGACCACACCCGGGAGCGCGGGCCGGCGGGGATCCGCGGGGGTGCGGATCCATCGTAAGCACACATCACGACCCTGCGGTCGTGTGCGGGCAGCCTTTTTTTCCAGCTTGGCGACGCCCACACCTTAAAGGGGGTACTCGTGAAGGATTTACGAATCTGCCGTCAGGCGAACGGGCGCGTCTGGGCGCGTGCCGTGCTGGCTCTCGTGCTCATCGGCGGCGCGGCACTCGGCAAGGTCGGCACCGCGCATGCCACGCCCACCATCTCCGGCTCGCCGGCCAGCACGGTCGCCGCGGGCAGCACGTACTCCTTCACGCCGAACGCCCAGGATCCCAACGGTCATACGCTCTCCTTCTTCGTGGCGAACAGGCCCTCCTGGCTGTCCCTCAACAGCAGCACCGGTACGCTCTCGGGCACGCCCACGGCCGCCCAGGTGGGGCGTTATCCGGATCTGGTGATGGCGGTCTATGCCGGGGGCCAGTCGGCCATCCTGCCGGCGTTCTCGATCACGGTGACGAGCGGTTCCGGCGGGGGCAGCACGCCGACGGTGAAGATCAGCGGCAGCCCCGCGAGCAGCGTGAGCGCCGGTTCCAGCTACAGCTTCCAGCCGAGCGCGACCGACTCGGCGGGCCGTACGGTGTCCTTCTCGGTGCAGAACAAGCCGAGCTGGTCGAATTTCAGCATCTCGACGGGGCTGCTGAGCGGCACCCCCTCGAGCAGCCAGACCGGCACCTATTCGAACATCGTCATCAGCGCGAGCGACGGGCAGGCTTCGAGCGCGCTGGCACCCTTCAGCATCACCGTGAACGGTCAGTCGTCGGGCACGGGCTCGGCGACCTTGAGCTGGGTGCCGCCGTCCACCAACACCAACGGCAGCACCCTGACCAATTTCGGCGGCGTGCGTCTCTACTACGGCACCAGCTCCTCGAACCTGAATCACATGGTGCAGATCGCCGGCAGCGGCACGACGACGTACACGATCTCGGGGCTGGCGGCGGGCACGTGGTACTTCGGTGCCACCGCGTACAACACCGCGGGCATCGAGAGCGCCATGTCACAGGTCGACAACAAGTCGGTCCTATAACAAAAGGGGGCGGTCCGTGCGACGGACCGCCCCTTTGCCCATGCGCGCTCAGAAGCGCGCCGTCACGGCGAGGAACAGCTGGCGGCCGAGCGCGTCGTAGGTCGAGTAGGTGTTGGGCGCACCGCCCGAGACCAGCTCCACGGTGGCGAGCGGCGGATCCTTGTCGAGCAGGTTGTTGACACCCGCGCGCAGCTCGATTTCCTTGGTGATGTCCCAGGCGGCGAACAGATCCAGATAGCTGAAGCCGGGGATGCGTGCATCAAAGCTGTTGTACGCCCCGTCCTCGTTGAAGTGCAACGAGGGGTCGGGATCGTTATTGTCGAGCCGCACCGGTCCGATGTAGCGCCACGACAGAGTGCCGGTCACGTTCCAGGGCGTCACCCACGAAGCCCGGAAAATGTGATGCCAGCGCGGGTTGACCGTCTGGCAGGTGGCGCCGAAGAGCCCCGCGCAGTCGTACACGTGCGCCCCCGGATACGGCGTCGTGGTGGTCTTGAGCAGATACGAGCCGTTCAGCGCGAAGTTCAGCGAGCCTATGGTCGCGAACGGGATGCGGTAGCCCGCCTGCAGGTCCAGACCGCTGACCACGGCCGCGCCGACGTTCACATTGGTCTGGATGATGTAGCCACCCGAGGCCAGGCTGTTGCCCACCAGGCCACCGGTGTTCGGCGAGCGCACGATCTGGCTGCAGTAGACCGGGTTACCCGTATCCAGGCAGTCGTTCAGGATGATGTTCGCCGCGAGTACGCCCACTCCCTGCTCGAGCTTGATGTGCCAGTAGTCGAGGCTGCCGGTGAAGTTCGGTACCGCGGCGGGTGCCACGCTCATGCCCACCGAGTACGTGTTGGCCTTCTCCGGCTGCAGCGACGGGTTGCCGCCCGCCAGCTGCGACAGCTGCCCGGCAGTTCCCTGCGGGATCGTGTCCGTGGTACCACCGTTGCCGTACTGCGCCGCGGTGACGCCCGTCTTCAGGCAGTCGGCGAGCGAGCGCGTCGCCGGCACGAGCTGGTTCTGCGCGTTATGGGTCGGCGCGCACGGGTCGTTGCCGACCTGAATGAGGCCCACCACCTGCGGGTTGTAGAGCTCGATGATATTCGGCGCGCGGATCGCCCGCTGGAACGAGCCACGGAAGCGCAGGTCGCGGATCGGCGCCCACTGCAGCTCGAACTTGTAGGTGTTGACCGGGCCGCTGGTGCTGTAGTCGGAGCGGCGGAAGCCCGTGTCGAACACCAGGTCCTGGGCGAGGGGCTTGTCCTGCGCCAACGGTGCACGCAGCTCGATGAACTCCTCGTCCACCGAGATGGAATTGTTGATGGCGGTCGCGGCCCCACCGAAGCCGGAGAGGAGCCCACTCAGCTCGGCCGCATCGGGCGTGAAGGTGACGTTTTCGTTGCGGTGCTCGTATCCCAGGTTGACCGCGACGCCTTCGTTGGCGGCCGGTGAGCGCACGCCGTACTGACCGAGCTGGCCGGTAATGTCGGCGTGCGCGGTCCGCAGCGTGGTACTGCCCTCCCCGGTCCCGGACAGGTAGAGGTAGTTGAGCGCGTTCTGCGTGACGCCATTGTCGGCAAAGATGTTGTAGGGCACGCAGGGTGCACCACTGATGCACACCGGATTGGCGGCGGTGCCCGTCACCTGCAGCGCGTTGTCGATCGCCTGGAAGCTCAGGTACTTCTGGTTGCTGTTGAAAAAGGTCGTGTAGAAGTACTGACCGTAGACGTCATACGTCCAGGCATCACCGAAGCCGCCCTTAAAGCCCAGCAGCGCGCGGTAATTGCTGTGCTCATAATCGGAAAAGCGCCCTCCGCCCTCGGTGTTGCGGCGCCCGATCTGCACGTTGGCACAGGTCGGTGACACGTAGTTCGCGGGCAGGGGGTTCGGCGGCGGCGGGCACGGGGCGCTGGGGTTCGCCGCCGCAGCCGCTATCTGTGCGGGAGTGCAGATCGTGGTCAGCTCCTGGGCGCTCAGCAGCGGATTGCTGCAATTGATGTTGTAGTTGCCCGACAGCGGGTCGAGCGGATTGCTGTCCTTGAAGAGCGCCGAGGGCGCGATCTGCTGGTGCGTGCGGTCATTCATGAAGCCGAAGGTCAGGTAGGGCTTCACGAAGTCATTCAAGTCATCGTGCGCCACGAAGCCGGCCTGATAGCGATCGTCCTGCCGCGCCAGATAGATGTAGGGCTGGGAGTTAAATACCGCGGGCGGGTTGGTGCCCGGCGTACCGAAGGGCACGAAGCTCGAGCCGAGCACGCTGTATACGGTGTTGGCGTTCGGACCGGTGCGTGGGCTGAACCAGTTCGAGTTCGTCGAGCCGCCGCAGACGGCGCCCGTGAAGGTCGCGTTGGGATCGAGCTGGCAGCCACTGAAATCCCGGTCGCCGCTCGCCACCGGGTCGGTGTGCAGATAGTTGAAGTAGGCCGTGACGTTGCCCCTGCCGTCGGCGAAATTGGTGCCCATCACGATGCTGAGGTCGCGATTGCGGCCATCGCGCGAGGTGCCGGTGAGCGGGGTCAGGCCCGCGTCGCGCTGCAACTGCTCGGCGTAGCCGCTGTGGTTGCCGTGCCAATTCTCACCCCACTGCCCGCTCACCTCGATCCCCTGGAAATCCTTGCGCAGGATGAAGTTGATGACCCCACCGATCGCGTCGGAGCCATAGGTGGCGGAGGCACCTCCCGTCAGCACCTCGACGCGCTCGACCATCGGCGTCGGGATCTGGTCGAGGTCAGGGCCGGGAGACTGGATCGCCGTGTAGGGCGAACCCTGGCCGAGACGCACTCCATCGATCAGCACCAACGTGCGGTTCGGTCCCAGGCCGCGCAAGTCGGCGGTGGCCACGCCCCCGGCGGTGGTCAGGCCGCTGGTGCGGTTGCCGAGATCCTGACCGAGGTCGTTGTTGAAGTTCTGCGGCAGCTGATTGATCAGGTCGCTGATATCGCTCTTGCCCGATACCTTGATTTCCTGGGAACTCACCACCTGGATGGGACTCGCGCTCTTCTCGTTCGGCGCCGCGATGCGCGAACCGGTCACCACCACCTCTTCGACGACCGGCGCGGCCTGGTCGGTAGCCGCCGCCTGGGTCTGCGCCTCGGTGAGCGATGCTGTGCCCATCGCGCTGAACGCGACGACCGCGACCAGCGGTCTGCGCCACGCGCGCGCGGGGTGACAGTGGCGACTCCGCAGTTGCGAAAGGCTGGCTTTCATTGGCGATTCTCCCAATTTGCTGAACTGTCGCCGCGCACCGTCGCGGCCAGGAGTGGCAAAAAGCTAGCGATCGCGTCGCCGTGTCCGCAACACAACAGGCGCGAGTGGCGTGCGCGGCGGCCCGAGCGGCGCGGCCGGCGGTGCCGGACGCACCTGTCTGCGCGGACCGAGGCGGGCGTGTGAAATGCGCAACGAAGTGCTCCGCAATGCCTGAGCAGCAAGACAAGCTCTTATGCTGTCTGGGACGCGCACCGTGTCGCTCGCGCGCGCCGCCGTCGCTTGGCGGTTGCTGCACCTGTACGCTGGGCGCTGCGTGTTGGGAGCCAAGACCGGGGATACGACTGTTGCATCACATCGCGGCGAGCCGCACCCCCTCTGCGGGTGGCGCACGACGACCTCTTACCGACAGCCGCCGAGCAACCTGCGAGTCGCTCACGCCATGACTCGGTGCGCTGGGCTGCGCCGACGGGCTGACCCGCACCCGGAAGCCCGGCCCCCGCAAGCCGTAAGCTGCTGCATGTTCCGGCCCGAGGGGCTGGGGATCGAGTGGAGCGAGCCCGTACGCCGTGAAGCGCGCGCCGTACCCTCGCGGCGGAAGCTGCGAGGCGACCTAAAGGGCGCCTGCTACTCGAGCAGGAACGGTGCCAGGCGGTCGCGGTAGCGGCGGCTGAGCGTCAACCGCGTGCCGCGACGCAGGACGAGCTCGTAGTCGCCATGAAAGAGCGGATGCATCTCGGCGATGTGCTCGACGTTGACCAGCGTCGAGCGGTGTACCCGTACGAAACTGCCCGGATCGAGACGGTCCTCGAGCTGGCTCAGCGGCTGGCGAAAGGAGAAACAGCGCCCCCCAGCGTAGATGCGTACGTGCTTGGCCGCCGCCTGCACGAACTCGATGTCGCGCATCGCCAGCACGACCACCTTGCCGCGTTCGGACAGCAGCAGCCGGGTGCGGCCGCTCGCCAGTGAACGCGAACTCGTGCCGCTCGCCTCGCGGGTCTGACCCGAGCTGATGAGCGACTTGGCGCGATCCACCGCGCGGCGGAAGCGCTCGTCATCGAAGGGCTTGAGCAGGTAGTCGATGGCGCCCACGCCGAAAGCGTCCATCGAGCGATCGGTAAAGGCGGTGACGAAAATGACGTACGGGGTGATGCCATCCTCGGCGAGGGTGGCGATGAGCTCGAAGCCGTCGAGCTCGGGCATGCGGATGTCGAGCAGCATCAACTGCGGGGGCAGCTGACGCGCCTGCTGCGCGGCTTCCGTGGCGGAGCTGAAGGTGCCGACGATGTTGATGTCGGGGTCTGCCCGCAACAACTTCAGCACGCGCTTGAGGGCGAGTGGCTCGTCATCCACGACGAAGGTCGCGATCGGTACGCTCACGGCGGCTGCTCCGCGGGGGCGGGCCGTGTACCCACAAACTCGCGGTGCGGCACGTCGACCACGGCCGTCGTCCCACCCTGCGGGTCCGGTCCCACACTCAGCTGCGCGTCGGCCCCGTAAGCGGCGCGCAGGCGCAGCTCGACGTTCGTCAAGCCATGCCCGTAATCGCTCGGTGACAGCACGCTCACCAGCTGCGGGTTGCTGTTGCAGACCGTGATGCGCAGCCGGTCCGCCACAATGGCGGCGTTGACGCGCACGTGCAGCGTGGTCCCACTGTCGTCGCGACCATGCTCGATGGCGTTCTCGGCCAGTGGCTGCAGCAGCAGCGCGGGTACGCTCGCCGTCAGCGCCGCGGGGCTCGCCTCGATCGTGATGCGCAACCCGTCCGCAAAGCGCACCTGCTGCACCGCCAGGTACGCCTCGAGGCCCGCGAGTTCGGTGGCGACGTCTACCCAGGGCCAGTGACTGCTCTCCAGGGCGTGACGCAGAAAGTCACCGAGTCGGGCCAGCATCGCCGCCGCTTCGCGGGGGCTGTCCTCGATCAGCACGCTGATGGCGTGGAGCGAATTGAACAGGAAATGTGGCTGCAATTGCGCGGACAGCATGGCCATGCGCGCCGCGGAACAGGCGCTGGCGAGCTCCGCCGCGCGGAGCGCCTCGCGGTGCTGACGACGCGTCACGAGCGTCAGGGCGATCGCGCACAGCCCGAGCACGTACGGCGGGAGAAACAGGCGCAGCGATGCAGTCCAGTAGTCCCACGACGGTCCCTGCAGCCACAGCGCGAAGGACTCACGCATGTCCTCGAGATGGTTGTCGAAGACCCCCGCACTGAGCACCAGTGCGATGGGCGCCAGCGCCACGACGCCGAGCGCGAGCAGCGCGTTGCTGAGCACCACCCGCACCCGCGCCACGTGTTCGGCGGGCCACCCCAGGGCCACCGCGAGGCGGTAACACGGGGCGGCGAGCAGGAACACCAGGCAGTGGCCGAGGACGCGGGCGCCGCTGGTGGCAATGTAGACATCGTGCACGCGCATGCCGGCCTGCGGCAGCATCCACAGCACCCCGGTGAGGGTGACGATCATCCAGCACAGGCCACCGATGGTGAGTACGACCAGCCAGGGGTGCGCGGCCTCGGGCGTGGCGAGCTCTTCGAGCCCCACGGCGGCGCCCGAGGCGTCAGGCCAGCGGCGGCGCCACTCGCCGTCGGCAAACAATGGGTCCGAAACCGCCATCCAGGCAGTGTAGGGCGAAGAAAGTGCCAGAGGTCAGCGGGCCGGCTCGAGCGGGACTCGTCGCGGCGCAAGCGGCAGAGGAGCCGCGACTCAGGAGGCGCGTGCTTGGTCGGCGCGGATGGTGATGCCGCTGCGCCACAGGTGCCAGGCGGCCCACCATCCGGTAGGTGCGAGCAGCAGCAGCGCCCAGCGCAGTGACTCCTCGCCGGCGCTCGAGTGTGTGCGCAGCAGATCCGAGGCCCACCCGATGAACTGTGGGGCGACCACGAGGTTACCGAGGTTCGCGAAAAACAGCAGCAGGGCACAGCCGCTCGCACGCATCGGCGCCGGAATGACGTTCTGCAACAACCCGAGGATCGGGCCGATGTAGAAGTACACCCCCGGCACGAAGATCCACAGCAGCAGTGTCGCGGAACTCAGGGAATGGGTGGCGTAAAGCAGCACCGAGGGCACGGTCAGCACGCCCACCACGACCGACAGCAACCGCGCGACGTAGCGAGGGTCGCCCGCCACCCGGCCGCTCACCAGCAGTCCCGCGATCAGGGTGCTGGCGGTGCCGGCGAGGAGGTGCATCGGCCCGAGCAGTGCCCCGGCTTCTCCGACGCTCAAATGATGAGAGCGCTGCAGGAAGGCGGGAGTCCACCACATCAGTCCCCAGCTCCACAGGGTGGCCACCGAGCCGCCCCACAGCAGGTGCCATGCCGAGCGCTGCGTGCGCACGTAGCGCAGGGTCTCGAGCAATTTGCCATAGACGCGGAAGGACCCAACGCCGGGGTTCCCGGTATACCGGTCGAGCGCGCCGCGGCGCGGTTCGCGCACCGTCGCACGCACCAGCAGCGCGACCACGATGCCGGGGACGCCGAGCACCAGAAAGGCCGCGCGCCAGCCGCTACGCTCCGCGGCCGTACCCGCCACGCTCGACCCGAGCCACGCGCCGAGACAGGCACCCAGTGCGAACAGGGTCAGGGCCATCGGGCGGCGGGCGGGCGCGAACTTGTCGGCGAGCAGCGAAGTCGAGGGCGGTGTGCCACCCGCCTCGCCGATGCCCACCGCGAATCGCGCCCACATGAGCTGGCCGGCGCTCTGCACCAGCCCGCACAAAGCCGTCATGCCGGACCAGAGCAGCAGCGATATCGCGAGAATATTGCGGCGGTTGAAACGGTCGGCGAGCGCCGCGACGGGCAGTCCCACCACCACATAGAAGATCCCCAGTGCGACCCCGGTCAGAAATCCGACCCGCGCATCACTGAGGTGCAGGTCCTGGCGAATCGGCTCGATTAGCGTGGAGATCGAGAAGCGGTCGGCGATGTTGAGCGCGTAGACCACGGTGAGCAATGCGAGAACGTACCAGCGGTCTGCGGGCTCGCGGGCACCGCCCGGGCGATTCTCCACCCCTCGCGGCGCCGTGACGGCGGGCGGGCCGGCAGGGGCTGCGCTCACGAGGCCCAGCTCCAGTCGCGCGCGCTGCCGCGGCAGCCCCCGCCCGGGCGGCCGGTCCAGGCGCGGCCGCGCACGATGCGCCCGCTCGGGGCACCGGTCGCTGCACCGGCGCGCAGCGCGCGAACACCGTTCACCCACACCTCGGAGATCCCGGTGGCGAGCTGGTGCGGGTCGGCATAGGTGGCATGGTCCTGCACCGTCGCAGGGTCAAAGAGCACGACGTCGGCCTTGGCGCCCACGGCCAGGTGGCCGCGATCGCTCAGGGCGAGCGTGTCGGCAGGCAGTCCGGCGAGCTTGTGCACCGCCGCCTCGAGGCTGAGGACATGCTCTTCCCGCACGTACTTGGCGAGCACCCGGGCAAAGTTGCCGTAGGCACGGGGATGATTGTGTGACTGGAGGAAGACCCCCTCGGGTGCCGGGGCTGCTTCGTCCGAATCAAAGCTCACCCAGGGCAGCGCGACCTCGCGCCGCACGTTTTCCTCCGACATGAGGAAGTAGGCGACCCCCACGCGCGACTCGTCCTCGATCACCAGCTGGATGGCGGTTTCCTCCGGGGAAAGCTGGCGCAGGCGCGCCACTTCCGCGAGCGTCTTGCCGGTGAGGGGCTTGAGTCGGGGGTTTCTGAAGGCGAGCAGCAGCGTACCCTCCGCCCCCGCCGCGCCGTAGAGGTTTTCCCATGGGGATTTCGGGTCGCGCATCTCGGCGATGACACGGGCGCGGGTGGCCGGATCCTTCAGGCGCCCGATCCAAGCTTCGAGGCCGCCGTCCTGTACCCAAGGCGGCATGGCCGCATCCAGCCCGGTGGCACCGGCCGTGTACACGTACATGTCCGCGGTGATACGCGTGCCGCCGCGGCGCGCCTCCTCGACCTCGCGGATGAGTCCGTCAAGCTTGCCCCAGTTGCGCTGTCCGGCGGCCTTGAGGTGAAAGATCTCCGCCGGTGCCTGCGAGGCCTGCGCGATCGCGATGGTCTCGCGCACGGCCTCGAGCAGCCGGTCGCCCTCGCTGCGCATATGCACGCTGTAGATACCGCCGCAACGTGCGGACTCGGCGGCGAGGGCCTCGAGTTCGGGCGTCTGCGCGAAGGTGTTCGGCGCGTAGATGAGGGCGGTGGTCAGCCCCACCGCCCCTTCCTCCATGGCAGCGCGCACCAGCTGACGCATCTGCGCGAGTTGCGCCTCGTTGGGCTGGGTGCTGCCCTCGCCCAGCACGTAGGTACGCACCGTGCCGGCTCCCACGTACGAGGCGACGTTCGGGGCGATCCCGGAATGCTCGAGCCGGGCCAGGTACTCGCCCAGGGTGGTCCAGTCGATGCTGTACTTGATGTCACCCTGGCGTCTGATCGCCGCCGCGCGCATCGCCTCGCTGAGGGGCCCCATGGAGTCCTCGCCGATAACCTCGAGTGTCACCCCCTGGCGCAGATCGCTCAGTGCACGCGGATCGGCGAGCAGCGACACCTCGGGATGGGCCAGCATGTTGATGAAGCCAGGGGCGACGGCCAGCCCGCGGGCGCTGACACGCTCCCGTGCCTTACCTGGGGCATGGGGGCCGACGTAGACGATCGTGTCGCCCCGCAACCCCACGTCGCCTACCCGGGGAGACGCGCCGGTGCCGTCGTACAAAGTGCCCTGCTCGATGAGCACGTCGTAGAGTGGCGCGGCCAGCGCGCAACCGTGGCCGCCCACCCCCACGGCCAGCAGCCCACACCCTAGGGTCGTAGATAGCCGGCGGCGGGACGTCAAGCGCCTGCGATGTCTGATTGTGAAAGCAAGCCGGTAGGTCATCATGGCCCCTTTCGGGCAGTGAGCGGATCGTGCAGCATGAACTATGACTGGATCGGAGCGGCGAGCGGGCTGGTGCTGCTCACCTCCCTCGGGGCGCAGTGCTGGAAGCAGTGGCGCGAAGGTACTACGCGCGGTGTCTCGCGGCTGTTCTTTTTTGGGCAGATCATCACCTCGGTCGGATTCGTGATCTACAGCGCCCTGCTGCACAACTGGGTATTCATCGCGACCAACATCGCCATCCTCTGCAGCGCGATCGTCGGTGAGCTCATCCTGTGGTGGAACCGCCGCCGCAAGCCGAGCTTAGCGTCCACACAGGCGAAAGCCCAAGGGTCAGCATGACTTCCCCCGACTCTGCGCCTGAGTCCGTGCCGCGCGCGGAGACGCTGCCGGAGCAGATCAGTCAGAACATCGCCGACATCGTCGAGCTGCAGAGACGTGAGGACGAGTCGGTTCCACCGGCGCAGCGCCGCCTCGAGCGCATCGGGCGCCAGGTCGCCCGTCCGCTCTATCTGGTGGTGTTGCTCCTGGGGGTGGTCGGATGGGCGGCGGCGAACCTGATCCTCCTGCGCAGCGGCCGGGCCTTCGACCCCCCGCCCTTTTACTGGCTGCAGGCCCTGGTCAGCCTCACGGCACTGCTCACCTCTACCATCGTGCTGATCGGACAGCGCCGGCAAATCCGCCTGTCGGAGCAGCGCGCGCACCTCGATCTGCAGATCAACCTGCTAACCGAGCAGAAGGTGACCAAGCTGATCCATCTGCTCGAGGAACTGCGCCGCGACCTGCCGATGGTGCACGACCGCTACGACCCGCACGTGAGCGCGCTCAAGGAAGAAGCCGATGCCGCCCAGGTCCTCTCCGCCCTCAAGGACACTGCCGAGGCGACCGAGCGTGCGCGACGACCCGATCGGTCACGCTAGGCGTGGCGCCGTTTCGCGGCGGCCTGCTTGCCGACAAACAGCACGACTACTCCCAGCAGCACGAGGGTGGCGGCCCACCACTCGTGAGCGGTCACGGTCTCGTGTCCGACGGTGACACCCAGAAGGAGCGCCACCAGCGGATTCACCAGGGTGTAGCTGGTGGAAACGGCGAGGCGAGTCTGCGCCAGCAGGGTCATATAGGCCGTAAACGCAATCAACGAGCCGAATACGACCAGATAGAGCCACGCCAGCGCGGCGGAGGCCTGCGGCGGCCACTGCACGGACTCGCGCATGAGCAGTGACAGCACCAGCAATACCGCTCCACCACAAAGCATTTCGCTGAAAAAGCCCGCGATACCCCGTGCAAGCTGAAAGCGGTACTGGCTCAGAATGCTGCCCAGGCACCAGCCCAGGGATGCCAGCGCCATCGCCACCAACCCCGTCGGGGAAGTGCCGAATCCGCTGCCGCGCGCGAGCCATAGCACGCCGAGCAGCGCCAGCGCGATCCCCAGTACCTCGCTGCGCGAAGGGCGCGGTCCGAAGGGCAGGGCCATTAGGATCGTGAGCGCCGGTACGACCGCGATAAAGACCACGACGAGTCCGGAGGCCACGGACTGCTCCGCGTAGGCCGTGAGGCCCATGCCGCACCCAAGCATCAGGGTGCCGACCAGCAGGGCGTTGCGCCACTCTCTCGGCGTCGGAAGCGGAGCGCGCACCCAGCGCAGATAAATAAGAAGGATCAAGGCTGCCACCAGGAACCGGCTGCCCATCTGGAAGAAAGGCGGAAAGCTGACGAGCGCGAAGCGGATGACGAGGTAGGTGGACCCCCAGATCAGCCAGGTGGCGAGCAGGCAGCCGACGAGTCGGGGAGAGCGCCAGGCCCGAAGCGAGAGCGCGGATGTCGAGGCCACGCGTCTAAGGGGGCGCGCGACGCACGCGCGCGTCCCTGGCAGCGGGCGCATCGCGGGCCGTGGAAGGGCGGGCCATCAGCAACGAGCCATGCTCCCTTCGCCGGGTCGCAGGGCACCCGGCGCCATGCGGGCGTCCCCGGCCGCGGTCCTTGAAGCACGTCACAGATCAGCCAACTTGGCGCCGGAACTTTTGGGCCCTGTCACAGAGCAGCGCATCGTTCGTTGCCGTTATGTCCAATGCTGGCGAAGATTTTCGCATGGTGTCGTGGACACGCAGCTTCGGGTACTCGCCGTGAGCAGGAAGTCTCCCTCCGCGTGGTTCGTTCCCGCATCCAACGGGGCAGCGCGCTGCCGTTTCGTGGCGCTCCTCGCGCTGGCGCTCATCGCCCACGCGGGTTCCACGTTTGCCCAGTTCAAACTACAGGAAGCCTTCACTGCGACGAGCGCACCCGGTTGGACGCTGTCCGGCAACGCGTTCCTCACCGCGCCGTCGCTTGACCCCGCCGGCCAGGGCTGGCTACGCCTGACGGACACGGCGCTGGATGAGCGGGGACTGGCGCTCGACACCGGGCAGAGCTTCGCGGGAAACGTGCCGGTGACCGTCCGCATCAGCTTCGTCGCCTGGGGCGGGACCGGCGCCGACGGCATTACCGTCTTTCTCTATGATGCGACCCAGAACATGGCCGGTGCTGCCAATGGCGGCGGACTTGGCTACTGCAACGGCGCCGGCGGCTATCTTGCCATCGGCCTCGACGAGTACGGCAACTTCTCCAATCCCGCCGATCATTGTCACCTCGGCGGCCCGGGTAGAATCCGCGAGTCACTGGTCATCCGCGGCCCACTGTTCGCGGGCAATCCCTACGTGACCGGCGTGCCAGTGGTCGGTGGCATCGATAACCCCGGTGTGGCCACACGACCCTCTCCGAAGACGATTCTCGTGACGCTGACGCCGGCCACGACGGGCTATACGGTCACGGCGCTGTTCCAGGATGCGAGCGGCAACCCCTTCCAGACCCTGTTCTCCAATGTGGCCTTCCCCTTCCCCGCGCCTGCCACCCTGAGTGTGGGTTTCAGCGGCAGCACCGGCGGCTCCACTAACACACACGAGCTGCAGGGACTGGTGACGGCCACCCCGGATGATCTGCAGGTCACGATGAGCGGGCCTGGCACGGTGCTGGAGGGCACCCCGGTCACCTACACCCTGACCGTTACCAACAATGGGGCATACGCGATCGGCGCGGCGGACGCGCCGACCCTAACCGATGCGCTGCCGGCCTCCCTGACGGGGGTAACCTGGACCTGCAGCCCGTCGGCGGGTGCCACCTGTACCGGCTCCGGCACCGGCAACCTCAACACCTCCGGACTCACCCTGCCCAGCAACGCCGCGGTGACCTATACCGTTACCGGAATGCTGGCGCCCATCGCCTGCGGCAGCACGCTGACCAACACCGCGAGCGTCGATTTTGGCAGCGGATCCACTTTCCTCGATCCGGATCCGACCAACAATTCTGCCGCGGTGAACTCGACGGTCTCGTGCGCGGTGTCGCTGCTCGCCAATCCGGGCACGCTTTCCTTCGGTCCGCAGACGGTGGGTGCCCCGAGCCCGGCACAAACCATCACGGTGACCGGAGCCAACGGCGTGATGATCAGCAACATCGCAACCACCGGCGATTACAGCCAAAGCAACGACTGCAGTACACCCCTGAGCGGCACCAGCTGCACGATCCAGGTGGTATTCACACCGGGCAGTGAGGGCAGCCTCAACGGAACCGTGGTCATTACCAGCAATGCCACCTCGTCCCCGACGACGGTGGCGCTGAGTGGCACCGGCACCAACTCTGTTCCGAACTCGTTCACCTTTCCCCCGCTGAACAATGTCGATCCCGGGTCCACCCAGACCTCCATGCCGATCACGGTGAGCGGCACCAACGTGCCGACGACCATCAGCGTCAGTGGCGGCGCGCAATACAGCGTCAACGGCGGGCCCTACACCTCGACGCCTGGCGTGGTGCCTCCGGGTGCGCAGATCACGGTGCGGGTGATCGCGCCCTCTACGTACGGCACCCAGACGGTCGCGACCGTCACGATCGGCGGGGTGAGTGCCAGCTTCACCGTGTCCACCCGTGCCCAGCCCCAGCTGCAGAACGTGACCGTCACCTCCGGTGGCGGAGGGGGTCTGTCCTGGCCTTGGGTGCTGGCCTTGGCGGTGATGCTGCTGCTCAGGCTCACCCGGCCGCGCGCCCTCCGGGCGGCGGCGTACGGGCTGGTTGCGGGACTGATCGGCCAGAGCGTCGGCGCCGCGGAGCCGCAGGGCTCGCTGTATTTCGGCGGGGCGGTGGGTGCGGTGACGAGCTCACTCACTGCGGGCAAGGTGACCGATCGACTGCAGGCCGATGGCTATCAGATCACCGCGAGCGATGTGCAGCGCAATGGGCGCAGCGGAAGCCTCTATGTCGGCTACGCTCTGTCGAGTCCGCTGGCGCTTGAATTCGGGTGGAGCTATCTCGGACACACGCGCACGACGCTTTCGGGTATTGCGCCCCAGAATCTGCCGCAGCTGCTGGCCGATGCCTCGCGGGTCACACGCGGCAGCGGCGACGCGTGGTCGCTGCTTGCTCGCTACAACTGGCCGCTCAGCGGGCGTGCCTCTCTCGACCTGCGCGCGGGGCCCTATCGATGGATCACCCACTCGGACCTTTGGCTCGGCGCGGCTGAGCAGTTCTCCCGTAACGACCGAGGGTGGGGCTATGTGCTCGGCGTAGCGCCCCGCTTTGAGCTGTCGGAGCACGTGTCCCTGGGTGTGGGCGCCAGATACTTCGCGTCAACTGCGGACAACCGCTTCTTCCAGGTGACCGGCACGATCGAGTACCGGCTCCGCTGAGACCTCCACGAGGGCGCGGCCTTCGCTCGCGTGTCCCCGCTTGCCAGTCAGCGTAGGCGCCGGGCGAACCGGCGCAGGTCCTCCGCCACGAGGGCCGGCTGTTCGATGGCTGCGAAGTGGCCTCCGCGCGGCATGTCAGTCCAATGCTGCACGTTGTAGATGCGTCGTGCCCACTCCGGTGGCGGGACACTCAACTCCTTAGGGAACGAGGCGATACCGGTGGGGGTCTCGATACGGCAGCCGGCGGGCGGCGCCCAGGGATGCAGGCGGGTCTCATGATACAGGCGCACGGATGAAGCCAGGGTACGGGTGAACCAGTAGATGCAGATGTTGGTCAGCAGCCAGTCCAGCGGGATAACGCGGGTGACCTCGCCGTCGCAGTCGCTCCAGGCACGCCACTTCTCAAGCAACCAGGCGGCAAGTCCCGCCGGGGAGTCCGTCAGACCGTAGGCCAGCGTCTGGGGCTTCGTGGACTGTAGGTGTTCGTACCCGCCCTCCTCCCGCTCCCAGCGTTGCCGCGCGGCGAGCAGCTGCATTTCCGCGGGGGAATACGCCAGTTCTGCAGCGGTTACGGCGGGGGCGAGGCCGCCAGGTATGAAGGTGAGGTATAGGCCCTGAACGTGCTGCGGGTAGCGATAGCCCAGGTACGATGCCGCGTAGGCGCCCCAGTCCCCGCCCGCAACGATGTAGCGTCGGTAGCCTAATACCTGCGTCATCAGCTGGTGCAGGTGATCAGCAGCGCGCCAGATGCTCATACCGGGACTTTGTGCGGCCTGCGAGTAGCCGTGGCCCGGCAGTGAGGGCACGACCACGTCGAAGCTGTCAGCTCGCTCCCCGCCCCGGATCATGGGCTGCGTCAGGCGCGGCACGAGCTCGATCATCTCGGCGAAAGAACTCGGCCAGCCATGGATGAGCAACAGCGCGAGGGGCGCTCGGCTCCTGCGCCCTCTCATGCACGAAATGCAGCTCCAGCTCATCGACGCGCGCCTGGAACTGGCCGAGCTTATTTAAACGCTCCTCCTGCGCGCGCCATGAGAATCCGTCGCGCCAGTAGCTAACGAGCTCCTGAAGCGCACTTAAGTCGGTGCCCTGCTGCCAGTTCTGATAAGGCGACGCGGACGGCCACCGCACCAGTCGTAGCCTGCGGTCGAGCTCTTCGAGCTCGCACTGTGGGGTATGAATGGCAAACGGCTTCATGCTGTCATGACCCCCGCCCGTCTGACGCTGGGCCGCACTGAAGCGTCTTCGGCACGCGCCAATTTTGTGGCACGGCGTATGGAGTACGACAGCGATATCGGAGCGCGTTCCGTTCCCGGTACCTGACGCCGCCGTTGCGCGTCGGGCCACACACGGCTTCACGCAAACGATAACCTCTGCGCAGCTCGTCAGAAGCAATGCTTAGTTCCGGTCGCGGCTAGGTGTCTCCATAGTTCATCAGCATGGAGCAGCGGATACGTCCCGACCTCGCGACCAAGGTTGTGTCGGTTCGCAAGCTGTTGGCCGGTTCGCTCGAGCACCATGGCCGCCTTACATACGCGAGTAGCCTCGGCGCCGAAGCGATCGTCCTCACCGATCTGATCCTCACGCATCTGCCTCAGATCGACGTATTTACGCTCGATACGGGACGCCTTCCCGAGGAGACGCATGACCTGCTCGAGCAACTTCAGACCCGCTACCAGCAGCGCATTCGAGTCATCTATCCAGAAGCGGGCCCGGTGGAACGTCTGGTCGCGTTCCAGGGCGTCAACGGTTTCCGTGGCAGCGTGCCGGCGCGCCTGGGTTGTTGTCAGGTTCGCAAACTGCAGCCGTTTAGAAAGGCCATCGCAGGTTTCTCCGCGTGGATCACGGGAGTACGACGCGCGCAGTCCGCTGAACGTTCACGCATGGACAGTGTCGAGTGGGACGGGCAACACGGTCTTTACAAGATCAGTCCGCTGCTGGATTGGAGTGAGGCTGACGTCTGGACCTACATCCGCAGCCGCGGCCTCCCTTACAACTCTCTGCACGATCAAGGGTATCCCAGCATCGGCTGCGCACCCTGTACCCGTGCCATCCTGCCAGGAGAGGATCTGCGCGCGGGCCGCTGGTGGTGGGAGCGCTCCGGACCGCGCGAATGCGGACTGCACGAGCGTACGACGACGCGCAGGACTGCGGCAGTGCTGGGCTAGAGGATCCCGTCACCGGCGGCCGCGGCACGACTCGCGGAATCGACCCACGATGCGCGGGACGTAAGGGTGAGCGGCTGCGCCTGCGGTCGGCGGAGGCTGCTGCGTAGCAGCGTCCGCTCAGCACTTCCATTCCTGTCGTGATTACGGGGCGGGTGTTTGTCCGGCGGCGCCGTCGGCCTTTGGCTTCCATGAAGACTACACGCCTGTAAGACGTCGGCTACTCGACTGTCGCCGTATGTACTGGCAGGTGTAGGGCTTGGCCCACAGGAGTGCGCACGCGAAAACTCGGCGCTCGACAGCCATTTTTGCGAGCGAACAATGCGATGTACATCACTGCGCGCGGTGTTCCAGTGAACTTATATCTGATAGCGCGTGAACAGGTTATCGAGCTCGCTCGCTGAATTTAATGCGCGCCCCGCGCCTGAGCGGGATTGGTGGGTCCTCGCTCGACTAACCGCACCTCGGATCCGGCACCTTGCAACCTGTGCCGGCGTGGCGGTCGCCTATTTCCTTGCCGCCAAGCTCGGTCTGGCGTTCGCCTCTGTCAACCCCAGTGCTACGGCCATCTGGCCGCCGACCGGCATATCGCTCGCGGCTCTTCTCATTCTGGGGATCGACGTCTGGCCTGCGATACTCGTCGGCGCCTTCCTCGCCAACGTGACCGTGCAGGGAACCGTGGCGACTTCTCTGCTGATCGGCGTCGGCAACACTCTGGAAGCGGTGATCGGCGCGCTGCTGGTAAACCGCTTCGCACACGGACGCCTGTTCTTCTTACAGCCGCGTGACATCGTGAAGTTCGCGGGCCTGGCCGCCGTGCTGAGCACGGTGGTGAGCGCCACCACGGGTGTGACCACTCTCGCGGTCGCCGGTTACGCCTCTTGGGCGGAATACGGGCACATCTGGCTCACTTGGTGGCTGGGAGACTCGGCCGGCGATCTGGTCGTGGCCCCGTTTCTCATTCTCTGGGCGACTCTGCCGGCACCGCAGTGGCGCCTACGCTGGATGCTGGAGACCGCCGCACTCATCGGCGGTCTGTCTCTGGTCGCGATGCTTGCCTTTGACGGGTTGACTCTTACCGCGGTCGAGCATTTCCCGATTGAGTACCTCTGCGTGCCGTTTCTCTTCTGGGCAGCATTCCGCCTCGGGCGGCGCTGCGTGGCGACTTGCGTGCTGGTGATGTCATTCTTAGCGCTCAACGGCACACTGCTCGGATTCGGACCCTTCGCCCGCGCGACCGCCAACGAATCACTGCTGCTGCTGCAGGGGTATCTGGCGGTGAAGGCGATAACCATGCTCGCCGCCGCGGCCGTGGTGTGGCAGCTGCGACAGGCGGAGAAGCTCGCACGCTCGCAAGCGGCGAGTGACGAGCTCACGGGGCTTGCAAACTACCGCCATATCATGGAGACGCTGCAGGCGGAGATCCGCCGGGCGCAGCGCGCCGGCCGCCCCTTCGCCGCGCTGCTGCTCGACATGGATGGCCTCAAGACCATCAATGATCGGCTGGGACACCTGGTGGGTAACCGCGCCCTCTGTCGTATAGGCAACTGCCTGCGCACCTGCTGTCGGGCTACCGACATGCCGGCGCGCTTCGGTGGCGATGAGTTTGCCGTCATCTTGCCCGAGACTTCGGCGGAAGGTGCGCGGCAGCTCGCCGAGCGCATTCGGCAGCACCTGAGCGCCGATGCGGAATACCCGCCACTTAGCGTCAGTATCGGCGTCGCGCTCTATCCACATGACGGCCCGAGCGCGGAGAAGCTCCTGAGTGTGGCGGATCGTGAGCTGTATCAGCAGAAGGCCGCGAAGGGTGTGCCGGGGCCTCCAACCGCACCCGTCGAGGAGCAGCAACAGGGTACTCCGTCGCAGCTAGCCCCGGGCCGACGGGCTTTGGCCCGCAGTCGGCATGATCGGTCATCGCAGGCAAGCGCCACGGTCGCATAGCACACCACCTGCTGAGGCAAGCTCGATGACAATTCTGCGGCGCAGTCACTGAGCAGTGACTTGGCAATGGCTGCAGAGGCGGGCCAGCATCTGCGCTCGCTCGAACTAGGCGAGGACTCGGTTCGCGGCCACATCAGTGCCCGCCTCGTGCTCGCTGCGGTTACCGCGGCCTTACCGCCGTGAAAGGCACCGGCAGTTCGAGCGCGCCTGGCAAGGTAGAGCGCAACGTGCGCAAACTTGCCGCGGCAGTCGGATTGCCTGAGGACCCTGAGAAATGGCTGACGATGACCGACTAAAAATCTGGGAAGGGCTTTTCAGGCGCGCGCTAGTACTCATTGATCATGCGGCGCATCGTTCCGTAGGCACTTACCGGTCATTCACCAACCAAACATTGTGGACAAGAAGTGGGCACGAAACGTGTGTGCCCATGTAAGCCATTGATTTATGGCGTCCCCAAGGGGATTCGAACCCCTGTTACCGCCGTGAAAGCGGTCAGGTTTGCTCCATGGAAATACAGAGCAGTGTCGGATAATATATTGTCAATCAGTCTGTTACATCCACACCGGTCCATTTACGTCCAAACCCAATCTATCCCCGAAACTTACGTAAAACTTGCGTACAAAACTGCATGCCACCCAGCCTAGCTTCGTCGGTTCCGCGTGTCCTCGGCCAAACGGCCGAAAATCCAACCATGAAGTTACGTACGCCCGGACATTGAGCCTCTCATGTCTCGCCAACACCGTAACGCAAGACTCCAAACTC
>JAFAPI010000127.1 GCA_019247195.1 Gammaproteobacteria bacterium | reverse complement strand
CCGCCCCACCGAGACTGAGGACGTCGAGTATCACTTCGTCACGCCGCAGCAGTTCGCGGAGCTGATCGGGCGCGGCGCCTTCCTCGAACATGCGCACGTGTTCGATCACCTGTATGGCACGGCGCGCGACAGCGTCGAGCGTTGGCTGCAGCAGGGTAAGGACGTGGTGCTGGAGATCGATTGGCAGGGAGCGCAGCAGGTGCGTCGGGCGATGCCCGAGGCGGTGTCGATCTTCGTGCTGCCGCCCTCGCGGGCGGCGCTCGCCGCCCGCCTCGCTCAGCGCGGCACGGATGCACCGGCGGTCATCGCGCGGCGGCTGCGCGATGCGGTCGACGACATGGCGCACCAGAGCGAGTTCGACTACGTCGTCGTCAATGACGACTTCGACACCGCGCTCAAGGATCTGCGCCGTATCGTGGCGGGTCAGGGCGAGGCGCTGCGGGCCGGCCGGGCGGCACTGCAGCCGCTGCTGGCGCGGCTGCTCGATCCGCAGGCCCCCTAGGAGCTCAGCGCGAGCGCGCGGTGATCTCGAAAGTGTCCTCGAGCCGCCAGTCCTGCGGCAGCGGGGCGTCGTAATCCGCCAGGCGCATCATCTCCCCACGCAGCGTCGCGCCGGCCAGCGTGAAGCGCAGATAGTGGTAATTGGGAAAGCCGGGACCGTGGTACAGGTCTCCGCGGGCGCGCACGACCGGCACCGGATGAGCGCCGCCGCCGCCGGAGACGAGATAGACGATGCCCCCCTCCCGGCGGCGCTCGTAGTTATGAATATGGCCCGCGCAGACGATGAGCCGTGCGTGCAGGCTCGGCGCGAGCTGCCGCAGATAGGCGCCGAGTGAGCGCTCGTTCGGCCGCGGGTTGTGGTCGGTATGCTCGCGCTGCAGGTCGGCGGTCGGAGGGTGGTGCAGGAACACGAACAGGAAATCGACGCTGGCAGGCAGCTCGTGCATCTGGCGCTCGAGCCAGGCGCGCTGCGGACTGCCGCGCACCAGCGCAGCGTTGCTGTCGAGTGCGATGGCCCGCAGGCGCGGGGTGATCTCCAGGGCATACCAGCGCTGGCGCGCCACCTTCGGAAAGGCGGCCCACCAGTTCTCCAGGCAGTCCGCCTCCTCGCAATCCTTGAACTCGTGGTTGCCCAGCGCCGGGTAAGCGGCGATTCCCTGCTCGCGCCACACCGCGGTCTCGAGTGCGAATTCCGCGTAGTCGCCCTTGCTTCCCCCGTACCAGGGCACGTCCCCGTTCAGGAGCACCACGGCGGGCTTCTCGGCGGCGATCTGCCGCACCAGCGCCTGACGGGCATTCGGGTTGGTGTGCTCGGTCTCGGCGGGATCGGTGAAGCGCATGTCGCCATAGGCGATGAAGCGCAGGGGCTCCGAGGGTGCGGGGTCGAGCCGCAACAACGGTCCGGTCTGCGCCGCCGCGGCGGTGCTGAGGAGGAGCGCGCACAGCGCGGGACTCCAGGCGGAGGTTCTCATGCGCGGCGCGACCCTAGCATGCCGGCCCGCGCAGGCCCGCACTCACGTCGGCACGACATCTGACCGACCCACATCGAGCGAACTCTAGAGACGCTGCATGACCGTCCCGTGAAAACCGGCTCGCCCGCGGTAGGTGGCCGCCACGGCCCAGGATCGCTTATAGTAGATGGCCCTGCGCACCGCGTAAGGTGCCCTTTCCCGAGCGGATTTCACACCATGGCCCGGATCACCGTCGAAGACTGCCTGCACAACGTCGATAACCTCTTCCAGCTGGTGCTGCTCGCGGCCCAGCGCGCCCGGCGTCTCGCCAACGGCGCCGAGCCGACCCTGCCGCTCGAGAACGACAAGCCCACCGTACTCGCGCTGCGCGAGATCGCCGCCGGCAACATCACGGCGGAGATGTTGCGCGAGCCCGAGCCCGTCCCCGAGCCCGTCGTCCCGGACGCGGACAACCAGTCGAGCTTCCGCGCCCCGCAGTTCGGACTCGGAGACTGAGCCCGCCGACCGGACGCCCATGGACTATGCGTCTTCGCTCCTCGGTCTGCTGCCGGGCGGAAGACGCACCCCCGGACTGAAGGAGCTGCTGGGCGCTGTCGGCAGCTACCTCGCACCGGACCAGGTCGAGCGGGTCCGCGCCGCGGCCGAGTTCGGCACCTCCGCCCATCACGGCCAGAAGC
>JAFAPI010000066.1 GCA_019247195.1 Gammaproteobacteria bacterium | reverse complement strand
CAGGCGGCCTTGCCGGTGAGCACGTCGGCGAGGGGCGCGATGAGCACGCGCGTCTCGCTGCGCACGTCGGCGAGCATCAGCAGCGCGTGGTCCGCGCCGTAGAAGGTGTTGATGTACGGGGCCTGGATCTTCTCGTAAGCGACGCGCGGATCCTTGCCGCGCTGCATGAGGATCGGGTCCTGCCCGGGATCGGTGCCGAGGCGATGAAAGCGGGCACGGCTGTCGAGGTAGCGCTCGGGCGTGTCGACCTTGCCGGTCAGCTGGTTGTAGAAGAAGCCGCTGCCGTCATCGAGCCAGTTAGGCTGCGCCGACTGGGTGTCGGGGATCGCATCCGGCAGGTCCTTGCCGTCGGCCACGCTGAGCACGTGCAGCACCGAGTCCTCGCTCCCGTCCTTGGACAGTCCATACACGACCTTCGAGCCGTCGGGGGAGGGCTGCCACCAGTCGAGCGAGTAATGGCCCGTCGGCCCTGAGCGCAGCGTCGGGTCGATGAGCGTGCGGCGGGTACCGCCCTCCACGACGAAGAGCTTGTAGTTGTCCGCACCCGCCGGGCGCTGCTCGAAGAACAGCCGCTCGCCGTAGCGCTCGGCGCGGCGCGTGAGCGCCGTGTCCCCCGAGAGCTGCTGGATGCGCCTGAGCAGCGCATCGCGGCCGGGAATGCGCGCGAGCACCGCGCGGGTGTGCGCGTCCTGTCCCTTCAGGAACGGCAGCCACTCCGGATCCTTGTCGTTCTCCATCCACCGGTACGGGTCGCTCAGGGTCTCCCCGAAGTAGGTGTCCTTCACCACCTCGACGCGTGCCACGGGCGCGGGCGGGATGGCCTCGGCGGCGAAGACGGGGTTACGGGCCACGTAGGCCGCCGTGCAGGCGCCCACGCCCTGCAGCAGCTCGCGCCGGTTGATGCTCATCGGGTGTGCCTTTCGTCATGGGAACGGGAGACGACCGCGCCGGCAGGCGCGCGCCCATTGTACGGAAGTTCAGCGCGCGGCTGGCAGCCAGCGCACGTCGTGCTGCAGCTGCTGCGCGGCGCGCTCATCGCCGCCACGGGTCAGCACCGCGTAGCTGCCGCCGGTCGGGGCCGGCACGATGACGCCCTGCATCCCGTCCTCGCGGAAGGTGCGCCGCCCGCCCACCTGCTCGTGCTTGAGGACGATGAGGGTGGCGGGCCCGGCGGCGGTCTGCAGCACCAGGTGCGGCACGTAGTGGCCGCGGAAGAAGCAGCTGTGCGCGTAGACGATGCGCTCGGAGGTGAGCTCGAGCGCCAGCCCCTCGCTGCGCAGCGCGTCGTTGATCGAGCGCGCGTCGAGGTGCTCGCGGCTGATCCAGCTGTCCGGTTCCGCCTCGACGTGTCGCGTCAACTCGTGCGCGAGCGTGTCGGTCGGGTGCAGCAGCCACAGCGCGAGCACCGTGGAGAGCGCGAGCAGCACGCTCGCCGCCAGCGCCCACCCGGTCCAGGTGCGCGCGCCGGCGCGTGCGCGCGCGGCGGCCGGCGGCGCCTCGCTGAGGGCACGGCCGATGCTCGTCTCGAGGCGGCGCATCTCGGTGCGGAAGCGCGCGCACGCCCCGCACTCGAGCAGGTGCTCCTCGAGCGCCGGACTCGTGGCGTTGGGCTCGGCGCCGATCGCGAGGCGGGCCGCGGCGCAGTTCATGCCGGGCCCTCCGCGACGTCGGGGGCGGCGGCGAGTCCGCACATCACGCGCAGCTTGTTGCGGGCACGGAACAGGCGCGTCAGCACGGCGGTGGAGCTCAGCTCGAGCTCGCGGGCGATCTCCTCGGTGCTGAATCCCCCGAGCACCTGCAGGACGAGCGGCTCGCGGTACTCCAGGGGCAGTTTCATGATGGCGTGACGCAAGGCAAACACATCTCCGTCCGGGTCGCGGCTGCGCGGACCCGCGTGGGTATCGACGATCTCATCGAGCGGCACCAGCTCCAGGCGCTTGCGCTCGTAGACGCGCGCGTGCTCGCGACGCACGATGGTGAGCAGCCAGGAGCGCGCCGCGCCGGGGTCCTTGAGCGCCTCGCGCGAGCGCCAGGCCCGCAGCAGCGATTCCTGCACGATGTCCTCCGCCAGCGCCGCATCGCGCGCCAGCCAGTGGGCGAAGCGCAGCAGGTCGGGGCGCAGCGATTCAAACACCCCGGTGAGGGCCCCCGCTTCGGCGCGGGTCGGCCGCTCACCCATGGAGGTGACCGGGGTTTCAGGCTGGGAATTGCGCATGGAGGCCGCTTCGATTATACGCACCCGTACCCGGCGCCCCGGCAATATCGCGACCAGGCGACCGGTCTTATCGGCCGAAGGTGGCGCGCCACCCACTGGAGCACGTCCGTGACATTTCTCGTCCAATGGCTGATCGACTGGCCCCGGCGCGTCGCCGGTCACCTGACCTGGCTCGCGCCCCTCTTCGCCCGGCTGGTGGTGGGGTGGGTGTTCCTGTGGAGCGGCTGGGGGAAGCTGCACGCCCTGCCGCAGATCGTCGAGAACTTCACCGGCTGGGGGATCCCCGCCCCGCAGCTCCTCGCCCCCTTCGTCTCCGGGGTCGAGTTCTTCGGCGGGCTGTTCCTGCTGCTCGGCCTGCTGACGCGCATCTCCGCCGGCGCCCTGGGCATCACCATGATCGTCGCCATCAAGTCCGCCAAGTGGGCCGACGTCGACTCGCTGGAGACGCTGCTCGGCTTCGATGAGACCGAGTACCTGGCGCTCTTCCTGTGGCTCGCGATCGCCGGCGCCGGCGCGGTCTCGCTCGATGCCGTGCTCGAGCGGTGGTACCGCGAGCCGCGCGGCGGGTCCGCGGCCCTGCCGCCCGCCGAGGCCTGAGGACTACGCCTCGGGCGGCACGCCGTCGAAGAAATCGACGACGCCGCTCTCGAGCGAGTACTCCGCGCCCACCACCAGCAGCCCGTCGCCGCGGATCAGCTGCTCGAGCACCTGCGAGCCGTGACGCAGGTGCGCGGCGGCCATGCGGTTGTTGGCGCGCACCGCCTGCTGCATGAGCTGCGCCGGGTCCGCCGGCTGCGGGCCGAGCAGACCCTCGACCGCCGGGCGGAT
>JAFAPI010000058.1 GCA_019247195.1 Gammaproteobacteria bacterium | reverse complement strand
GGTGCTCGAGGAGCAGGGGCTGCTGCGCGCCACCGGCAAGACCATCGTCGTCTTCAACGCCCGGCCCAAGATCAAGACCCGGCCGGTGATCGTCCCGGCCAAGCCAAGCGCCACGACGGCCAAGGCGAGCGCGCCGCTGGATCGGGATGACGACGACGATGATGAGGACGAGGACGAGTAGTCAGGCGATCTGCGCGCGCATCTCGCGCACCGTGCGCGCGTAGTCCTGGCTGCCGAAGATCGCCGAGCCCGCCACGAAGGTATCCGCCCCCGCGCGCGCCGCCGCGCGGATGTTGTCGGTCTTGATCCCCCCGTCGACCTCGAGCCGCACCTCGCGCCCGGCCGCATCAATGCGCGTGCGGGCGGCGGCGAGCTTGCGCAGCGTGGTGGGGATGAAGCGCTGCCCGCCGAAGCCCGGGTTGACCGACATGATCAGCACCAGGTCGAGGAACTCGAGCGTGTAGTCCAGGTAATCGAGCGGGGTGGCGGGGTTGAACACCAGCCCGGGGCGGCAGCCGTGGTCGCGGATCAGCGCGATGGTGCGGTCGATGTGCTGGGTCGCCTCGGGGTGGAAGGAGATGTAGGTCGCGCCCGCGGCCGCGAACTCCGGCACGATGCGATCGACCGGGCTCACCATCAGGTGCACGTCGATCGGCACCGTGAGCCCCCGCCGGTGCAGGGCGGCACACACCACCGGTCCCACGGTGAGGTTGGGCACGTAGTGGTTGTCCATCACGTCGAAGTGGATCAGGTCCGCGCCGGCCTCGACCACCGCGTCGACCTCGGCGCCGAGGCGCGCGAAGTCGGCCGACAGGATGGAGGGGGCGATCCAGGGCGCGAGCATGGGCGCTAGTGTAGCGGTTCGAGCGCCGCAACCCCTCAGCCGGTCAGACGTGCCAGGGCCTCGCGGTACTTCTCGCTCGTGCGCGCGATGACCTGCGGCGGCAGTGCCGGCCCGGGCGCGCGCTTGTCCCAGTCGAGCGTCTCGAGGTAGTCGCGCACGTACTGCTTGTCGAAGCTGGGGGGGCTCGTGCCGGGGCGATAGGTGTCGGCGGGCCAGAAGCGCGAGGAGTCGGTGGTGAGCACCTCGTCGATCAGCGTCAGCGTGCCCGCGGCGTCGACCCCGAACTCGAACTTGGTGTCGGCGATGATGATGCCGCGCTCGCGCGCGTGCGCGGCGGCGAAGCGGTAGAGCGCCAGTGCCTGGTCGCGCACCTGGGCCGCGCGCTCGGCGCCGAGCAGCTGCGCCATGCGCTCGAACGAGATGTTCTCATCGTGCAGGCCGGGCGCGGCCTTGGTGGCGGGGGTGAAGATCGGCTCGGGCAGGCGGTCGGCGAGCTTAAGCCCCGCCGGGAGCCCGATGCCGCACAGGGCGCCGGTGCGCTGGTAATCCTTCCAGCCTGAGCCGGCCAGGTAGCCGCGGACCACCGCCTCGATCGGCAGCGCCTCGAGACGCCGCACCAGCACCGCGCGCCCTTCGAGGAGCGCCCGCTCGCCCGGCTCCCTGAGGACCTGCGCCGGATCGGCCCCGGTGAGGTGATTCGGCAGGAGATGGCGCGTGCGCGCGAACCAGAAGTTGGAGATGCTGTTCAGCACCCGCCCCTTGTCGGGGATCGGGTCCGGCAGCACCACGTCGAATGCGGACAGCCGGTCGGTGGTGACGATGAGGAGCGTCGCCGCATCGATCGCATACACGTCACGCACCTTGCCCTCGTGCAGGCGCGTGAGGCCGGTGAGCTGCGTGCGGAACACGGTGGGCGCGGGCATGCGCTTGGTACTATAGCGCCCCCGCGACGGGTGTGGACCTCATGAAGTGGATGGGAAAAGTCGCCGGCGGGCTGCTCGGCGCACTGGCGATGGGGCCGATCGGCGCCGCCCTCGGCGTGCTCTTCGGACATCAGTACGACGAGGAGCCGGAGCCTGCCCCCGCGGCGCTGTCCGCCGAGGAAGCGCTCGCGCTCGGCCGCCGCTTCTTCCGCAGCACCTTCCGCGTCATGGGCGCGCTCGCCAAGTCCGACGGCCGCGTGACCGAGGCCGAGATCGCCGCCGCACGCGCCATCATGCAGGAGCTGCGTCTGGGTCCGGAGCAGGTGCGCGAGGCCATCGAGTGCTTCGGGGCCGGCAAGCAGCCGGGCTTTGATCTGCAGGCGGAGCTCGAGGCGCTGGCGCAGGCCTGCGATGCCCGGCCGCAGCTGCTGCGCATGTTCTTTGAGATCCAGGTGCGCGCCGCCCTCGCCGGCAACAACCTCGACGGGCCGGTGCGGATCCTGCTGCTGCGCAGCGCCCGCACGCTCGGTATCTCGGCGTTCGAGTTCGCGCACCTCGAGACCGTGCTGCGGCTGCAACGCGGCGCTTTCCACGGCGCGCGGGCGCAGGCGGCTCCGCAGTCCGGCGCCACGCTCGAGGCCGCTTACCGGGTGCTCGAGGTGGACCCGCGGGCGAGCGATGCCGAGGTCAGCAAGGCCTACCGGCGGCAGCTGCAGCGTCACCACCCGGACAAACTCAAGGCCAACGGGCTGCCGGAGTCGATGCTCGCCTACGCGCAGCAGCGCACCCAGCAGATCATCGAGGCGTGGGAGCTGATTCGCGCGCGGCGCGGCATCCGCTGAGCGGCCGCAGTACCATCGCGGCATGAGTGCGACCGCCGCACCGGTCCGCCCCTTTCTCTCCTTCGAGCTGGAGACTGATCCCGCGCGCTGGCAGGCGCCCGAGGTGGCGTTGCTCGGCATCACGCACAGCGAGCCCTACGCACACGATCCCTGGCCCAACGATCAGACCCACGCACCCGATGCGATCCGCGCGCAGTCCGCGCAGATCTCCGACGGCCTCGCGCACTGGGACTTCGATGTGGGTACGGACCTGGGCGCGCTGGCGCCGCCGCGCTGCCTCGACTGCGGCAACCTGGTGTGGCAGGGGGGCGCCTACGAGCCCTACCTCGCGCGCGCCGGCGCGCTCGCCGCCCAGCTGCTGCGCTCGGGCGCGCAGCTCGTCGTGCTGGGAGGCGATCATGGCGTGACGATCCCGGTGCTGGATGCGCTGCAGGCCGTCGGTACGCCGGTGTACCTCGTGCACGTCGATGCGCACCTCGACTGGCGGGCCGAGGTGGGCGGCGTGCGGCGCGGCTATTCCAGCCCGCTCTACTGGGCGAGCCAGCGGCCGTGGGTGCGCGGCATGACTCAGCTCGGCATGCGCGGCACGGGCAGTGCGCGCAAGGGGGAGCTGCAGGCCGCCCGCGCCTACGGCTCGAAGGTCTTCACGGCACAGCAGCTGCACGAGGCGGGGTTCGGCGCCGCGCTCGCCAGCATCCCCGCGGATGCGCCGCTCTACGTGACGATCGATGCCGACGGCATCGATCCCACCGAGGCACCCGCGGTCATGGCTCCCGTGCCGGGCGGGCTGCGCTTCGCGCAGCTCGCGCCCTTCCTGCGCACCCTCGCCTATCGCCAGCGCATCGTCGGGCTCGACATCGTGGAGATCGCGCCGGCGCTGGATGCGCGCAACGCCATCACCTGCATCACCGCAGGACGGCTCATCGTCAACGTGCTGGGCGCCTCCTGGGCCCGCGCCGCACTGACGCGCGAGGCCTAGGGCCCGGTCAGCGCCCCGCCGGCCGGCGCCGCGGCCGCGCGCACCCTGCGCAGCACGAGCAGGCCCAGTCCGGTCAGCCACAACACGGCGGAGCCGGGCTCGGGTACGGAGCGAACCGCGAACGCACCGGAGGTGTTGATGGTCCACTGCCCGCTGCCGGGGAAAAGCGCCGACACCTCCTCGTTCGGGAAGAGCTCGCCGAAGGTGCCGTTCATACCGTTGAAGATCAGCGCCCAGGGATCCGTGGCTCCCTGGAACTGGTTCATCGTCAGGATCTTTCCGACCGAGTAGTGACAGTCATCGAAGGAGCCACACAGCGGCGCCTGGAAGTCCCCGTAGAGGGCGAAGCCGCTGCTGAGCGGCACCGTGAGCACCGAGCCGTTTGAGTAGGTGATCGTCTCGGTTCCCGGCGGACCGGCGCCGAAAAACACCTGCGCCGTACCGGGCTGGCCCGGTGCCGCGCCGGGCTGCTCGAAGGCAGGAAGCAGGCCGCCGGTGACGGACAGGGTGTTGAAGAAGAAAGTGCCCGAGATGCTCACCGGCTCGGGACCGCCGGGGACGGCCGACCCCGGTACGACCTCGACGCCGCCGAGACCCTGGAAGGTCACTTCCATGATCCCTGCCTGTGAGGCGCTCACCGAGCCGAGGAGCAGCAGCGGCGTGAGCGCCCAATTGGAAAAGTGGCTTCGCATCCGACCTCCCTGTGCCCGGCCCTCGTGCGCACCAGCGCCGGGCGAGCCGATTATAGAGAGGAGCCCTCGGGCCTGCCCTCGCGCGGCGAGCTCGTCCTCTCCGGCCGCGGCCGCTGTCCTCAGGAGGGAGCGGTCTGCCGGGCTGACCACTCCTCGAACACCGCCTGCAGCGCCCGCACACCCTCGGTGAGTGCGGCGGGACCGGGCTGCAGGATGAGCGCGGACTTGATCTCGCGCACGAAGCCATGGCGCACCGCGGGCACCGCCTGCCAGCCGGGGCGCGCGGCGACGCGCTCGGGACGGAATTTCTTGCCGCACCAGGAGCCGAGGATGATGTCGGGCGCGCGCCGCGGCACCTCGAGCGGGTCGGCGATGATGCGCTGCCGCCCGAGTGGCTCGCGCGCGAGCTCGGGGAAGCAGTCCTCGCCGCCCGCGATGCCGATCAGCTCCGACACCCAGGCGATGGCGCTGATCTGCGGCGCATCCCACTCCTCGAAGTAGACCCGTGGCCGCCGCGGCCGCTGCGCGGCGCGGCGCGCCACGGCATCCAGTCCCGCGGCCAGCTCCCGCGCCAGTGCCTGCGCGCGCGCCGCGCAGCCGATGAGCCCCCCCAGGGTGCGCACCATGCGCAGGATCTGCGCGACGCTCCTCTGGTTGAAGACGTGCACTTCGATGCCGGCGCGCACCAGCGCGGCGGCGATGTCCGCCTGCAGGTCGGAGAAGCCCAGCACCAGGTCCGGCGCGAGTGCCACGATCTTCTCCAGGTTGGCGCTGGTGAAGGCGGAGACGCGCGGCTTCTCGCGGCGCGCCCGCGGTGGGCGCACCGTGAACCCCGAGATGCCGACGATGCGCCGTTCCTCACCGAGGAGGTACAGGGTCTCGGTGGTCTCCTCGGTCAGACAGACAATTCTTTGCGCAAAATCGCCCATCGGCCCCGTCACAAACACCGCCCGCGAGGGCGCCGCACTGTATCCTTAACCCATGTGGGCACGCATCTGGGCGTTCTGCGACTGGTGCTTCTTCGGGCCGGCCTCGGTGCGCCCCGGGCCGCTCGGGCGGGTGCTGCGGGTGCTGCGCTACCCCTACGCCGTGTTGCGCGATCTGCTGCGCGGCGAGATCAACCTGCGGGCCATGAGCCTGGTCTATACGACCCTGCTGTCGCTCATACCCCTGCTCGCCTTCAGTTTCGCGGTGCTGAAGATCTTCGGCGGCCGGCGCGACCTCGAGCCCATCGTGTTCGAGTTCTTCCGCCCGTTGGGCGTCGGCACGGCGCAGGAGCTCACCACGCGCATCCTGCAGTTCGCCGGGCGCGTGAGCTCGGGGGTGGTCGGCTCGCTGGGACTGGCGCTGCTCGCCTGGACGCTGGTCGGCACCATCAAGAAGGTGGAGGACAGCTTCAATTTCCTCTGGCACGTGGAGCAGCCGCGCAGCTTCGCGCGCCGCGTCGCCGAGTACACCGGCCTGCTGATCGTGGCGCCGGTACTGCTGGTCGGCTTCGTGGGGCTGCTGCACGCGGCCTTCGCCACCGGACCGGTGCAGGAGGTGGTGCACCTGCCGCCGCTGCAGCGGCTGCGCGGCTTTGCCATCGCCCTCGCGCCCTACGCGATGGTGACCGGCTTCTTCACCGCCCTCTACATGCTCATTCCCAACACGCGCGTGCAGTGGCGCGCGGCGCTCACCGGCGCGCTGGTGGGCGGGGTGCTGTGGGCGGCGATCGGCAAGATGTTCACCGCGCTGGTCGTCTACTCGACGCGGCTCACGATCGTCTACGCCGGCTTCGCGGTGGTGGTGGCGGCGCTGCTGTGGACCTACTTCGGCTGGCTGATCCTGCTCGCCGGCGCGCAGCTGTCCTTCTACGTGCAGAACCCCGCCTACCTGCGCCTCGGCCTGCAGCCGCTGCGCCTGTCGAGCCTGGAGCTCGAGCAGCTGGCGCTGCGCCTCATGTACCTGGTCGGCCGCACCTACAGCAGCGGCGGGCGGCGCTGGACGGTCAACCGCCTCGCCAGCGAGCTCGGCCTGCCCGGAGTGGCGGTGGCGCGCATGGCGCGCGCGCTCGAGGCGGCGGGACTCCTGATCGCCACCGAGGCGGACGAGCTCGTGCCCTCGCGCGACATCGCGCGCATCAGCGTCTACGAGATCCTGGACATTGCCCGGCGCGATGGCAGCGGACACGCACCGCCGCGCAACCTGCCGCTGCCGCCGGTCGACCGGCTGCTGAGCGGTGTCGAGGACGCGCGGCGCCACCGTATCGGCGAGCTGACCCTGCGTGATCTGGTCGAGGAGGTCGGCCGGCCCACCCTGGCGGTGGTGCGCGGCGAGGGCTGAGCTACTCGCCCGCGATGGTCATCTCTGCGATCAGCACGGAGCCGGTGCGGATGCCACCGCGCAGGTCGACATCGCTGCCGAGCGCCACGATGTCGCGGTACATGGCCTTCAGGTTCCCCGCGATCGTGATCTCCTGCACCGGGTAGGCGAGCGCGCCGCCCTCGACCCAGAAGCCGCTCGCCCCGCGCGAGTAATCACCGGTCACGCCGTTGACGCCCTGCCCCATGAGCTCGGTGACCAGCAGCCCGGTGCCGAGGCGCGCCAGGAACTCCTGCGGCGCGAGCGGCGCCGGGCCGTGCACGATCAGGTTGTGGATGCCGCCCGCGTTGCCGGTGGTCTTGAGGCCGAGCCGCCGGGCCGAATAGCTGCTGAGCACGTAGCCGTCGAGCACCCCCGCACGCACCAGCTCGCGGTCGTGGGTGGCCGCGCCCTCCTGGTCGAAGGGGCTGCTGGCGAGGGCCCTGGGCAGGTGCGGACGCTCGGACATGCCGAGGAAATCGGGAAACACCTGCGCACCGGCCGCGTTGAGGAGGAAGGACGACTTGCGATACTGCGCGGTGCCGCGGATGGCGCCGATGAAATGCCCGAACAGTCCGCGCGCCACCTCCGGAGCGAAGGCCACCGGGGCCTTGCGCGTGCTGAGGCGGCGCGCACCGAGGCGGGCGAGTGCGCGCTCGCCGGCGCGGCGGCCGACGCTCGCCGCGTCCTCGAGCTGCGCGGGGTCGCGGGCCACGGTGTACCAGTAGTCGCGCTGCATGTCCTCGTCCTGCTGGGCCAGCAGCGAGGCGCTCAGCGAGTGGCTGGTGGAGGCGTAGCCGCCGAGGAAACCGAGCGAATTGCCGTAGAGCCCGGTGTGGCGCTGCGTATTGACCGAGGCGCCCTCGGAGTTGCGCAGGCGCGCGTCGCAGTCGAGCCCGGCCGCCTCGCACTCGCGCGCCAGCTCGATCGCCGCATCGGGCGCCAGCTCCCACGGATGGTCGAGATCCAGATCCGGGATCTCGCGCGCCAGCGCCTCGGGCTCGATCAGCCCGGCGTAGGGATCCTCGGCGGTGAAGCGCGCGATCGCGCAGGCCTTCTCCACCGTCTCGCGCACCGCGGCGGCCGCCAGGTCCGCGGTGCTGGCG
>JAFAPI010000056.1 GCA_019247195.1 Gammaproteobacteria bacterium | reverse complement strand
GAGGCGGTGCTGGGGGAGTGGTCGCACCGCGACGGACGCATCAGCCTGGGGCTGCCGCGGCTCTCCCCGGGCGAGGCGGCCGCGCGCGGCGCGGGCTCTCTCGTCATCGGCGTGGCCCCGACCGGCGGGCAATTGCCCGAGCACTGGCACGATGACCTGGAGGCGGCGCTGTCCGCCGGTCTCGATGTCGTGAGCGGCCTGCACACGCGCCTCGATTCCGCGCCGCGATTGCGCCGCGCCGCACAGCGCCGCGGGGTGCGGCTGATCGACGTGCGCCACCCGAGCCGCGGCTATCCCGTCGCCAGCGGCCGCCGCCGCCGCGGCCAGCGCGTGCTCACCGTGGGGACCGACTGCGCGCTCGGCAAGAAGTACACCGCGCTGGCCCTGACCCGCGCCCTCGTCGCGCGCGGCGTGGCGGCCACGTTCCGCGCGACCGGTCAGACTGGCATCCTCATCGCCGGCAGCGGCATCGCCGTCGATGCGGTGGTCGTCGACTTCGTGGCGGGCGCGGCCGAGGCGCTCTCACCCGACAACGAGGCCGGGCACTGGGACGTGATCGAGGGGCAGGGCTCGCTCTACCACCCGGCCTATGCGGCGGTGACGCTCGGTCTGCTCCACGGCTCGCAGCCCGACGCGATCGTTCTCTGCCACGACCCGACCCGCACGACGATCGAGGAGTATCCGGATTATCCGATTCCGGCGCTGGCGGTGGTGATCGACGCGTACCTCCGTGCGGGGCGGCTGACCAACGCCGGCATCCGCTGCGTCGGTCTGAGCATCAATTCCTCCGCGCTGTCCGAGCCTGACTGGCGGGCCTATCGGCTGCGTCTCGAGCGCGAGCTGGCATTGCCAGTGTGCGACCCGCTGCGTGGCGGGGTCGAAGCACTGGTCAGCGCGCTGTGCCCGGGATGATCGCTCTGACCCTGAGCACGCAGAGCTGGGAGCTGCGTGAGCCGTTCGTGACGGCGCGCGACAACCTTACGCATCTGCCGACTCTGTGCGTGCATCTCACGGGCGCGGGCGGCCATCGCGGTCGTGGCGAGGCCGCCGGCGTCGATTACGCGGGCGAGACGCCGCAGAGCATGGCCGCGCAGCTGGACAGGGTGCGGCCGCACTTGCGCACGGACCTGACCGGGGAAGAGCTGCTCGGGTTGCTGCCGGCGGGCGGTGCCCGCAACGCGCTCGACTGCGCGCTGTGGGACCTGCGGGCCAAGGAGAGCGGGGTGTCCGCGGCCGAGCGCGCCGGAGTTGCGCCGCTGCACCCGGTCATCACCGCCTATACCATCGGCCTCGGCAGCGAGGCGGACACGCGGCGCAAGGCGCGTGCATCGCACGGCTACCCCCTCCTCAAACTCAAGGTCGACGCCGAGCGCCATCTGGACGTGGTGCGCATCGTCCGCGAGGAATGCGCCGCCGCCCGGCTGATTCTCGATGCAAACCAGTCCTGGTCGCGGGCCCTCCTCGAGCGGCTGCTGCCGGCACTGGTGGGTCTCGGGGTTGAGCTCATCGAGCAACCCGTGAGGCCGGAGGAGGAGGCGTTCCTCGCCGGGCTGCGGTCCGCGATCCCGCTCGCGGCGGACGAGTCCTGCACCGACCGATCCTCGCTCGCGCGACTTGGGTGTTACCAGTACGTCAACATCAAGCTCGACAAATGTGGCGGTCTGACCGAAGCCTTCGCCCTGGCGGAGGCCGCGGCCGCGCGCGGGCTCGGACTGATGGTCGGCAACATGTGCGGCAGCTCGCTGGCGATGGCGCCGGCATTCCTAATCGCGCAGCGGTGCCGGTATAGTGACCTCGATGGACCGTTGCTGCAGTCCACCGACTACGAGCCGCCGCTGCGCTGTGCGCACGGCTTATTGCAGCCGCCCGCTCGGGCGTTGTGGGGTTGAGGGTAGCTCTCCGGTGCGCAGCGCGTGAGACCTCGGGCGGATCTGTGGCCGCTGTGGCCGCTGTGGGCGCTGCTCGGCGCGGCATCCGTTTGTCACGCCGCGAGCTACGATCTCATCATCCGCAACGGTCAGGTGATCGACGGCACGGGCTCGCCCTGGTACGCCGCGGACGTGGCGGTGAAGGACGGACACATCGCCGCCATCGGACGCCTGGCGGAGGCGAGCGCCACGCAGGTCATCGATGCCCGCGGCAAGGTCGTGGCTCCGGGCTTCATCGACATGCTGGGGCAGTCCGAGCTCACGCTGCTCGTGGATCCCCGCGCACCCTCCAAGATCTACCAGGGCATCACCACCGAGATCACCGGTGAGGGCGAGTCGGTCGCGCCGCTGAACGATGCGATCCTGGCGCAGAATCGCTCCACCTATGAGCGTCTGCAGCTCAAAGTCGACTGGCGCACGCTGCAGGAGTACTTCGCCCGGCTGGAGCGCCAGCGCATCGGCATCAACTTCGCGACCTACATCGGCGCGACTACGGTGCGCGAGATGGTGATCGGCTATGCGGACCGCGCGCCGAGCGCCGCGGAGCTGCAGCGCATGCAGGCGCTGGTCGAGGAAGGCATGCGGCAGGGCGCCGTCGGGGTCTCGAGCGCACTCGAGTATCCGCCCGCGCCCTATGCCGGCACGGAAGAGCTCATCGCACTGGCGCGCGCCGCGGCCCGCTACGGCGGCATCTACGCCACCCACCTGCGCGATGAGGGTGATCGCGAGATGGAGGCGCTGGAGGAGGCGTTCCGCATCGGCCGCGAGGCGGACATCCCCGTGGAAATCTGGCACCTGAAGACCTCGGGGCTGAAGAATTGGGGCCGCATGCCCCAGGTCATCGCGCGCATCGCGGGCGCCCGGGCGGAGGGGGTGGACGTCGGCGCCGACACCTACGCGTATACCGCCTGGAGCAATCGCATGTCCGCCTTCACCCCGCCGTGGGCGAACGACGGCGGCAAGGAGCAGCTGCTGCGGCGACTCAGGGATCCGGCGCTGCGCACCCGCATGCGCAACGACATGACACATCCAGGCTTCGCCTGGGACGACGAGTGGCTCGAGATCCGCGGTGGACAGGACATCCTGGTCTCGCTCGTGACCCGCCCGGAGCTGCGGCCGTACCAGGGCAAGCGCATCAGCGAGATCGCCGCCGCGTGGCATGAGGATCCGATCGACACTATCTTCGATCTCCTCATCAAGGACGATGCGGATACCGAGGTCGTGGTGTTCGGCATGTCCGAGCCCGATGTGGCGCTCGGCCTGCAGCAACCGTGGGTCGCGATCGACAACGACAGTGGCGGCACTGCGCCCGCTGGCCTGCTTGGCAGCGAGCACC
>JAFAPI010000055.1 GCA_019247195.1 Gammaproteobacteria bacterium | reverse complement strand
AGGCGGTGCGCAGGTGCCCGCAGTGGATCGGGTCGAAGGTCCCGCCGAAGAGTCCGATCGGGCCGCTCACGGCGCGGGCGGCGGCATGACCGGCTGCGCGCACAACTCGGTGACGAGGAGCGCGAGCTCGTCCCAGGGGTTGCCGCTCAGGCGGCCCTTGATCAGGCGGTCGGCACGCTCGGCGCGGCGGGCCAGCTGCGCGAAGGACAGCCGGGGGATGCGCCGCTGCGCGCGCTCGAGCGCCGCACCCTGACGCTGCCAGGGGTTGGCCGCGCGCGCGACGCCCTCGCGAGCCTGCCACAGCTCGCGCAGTGTCTTGGTCAGCGCCCACAGCACCAGCGTCGGCTCCGTGCCCTCGGCGCGCAGCGCCTCGAGCATGCGCAGCGCGCGCGCCGTGGCGCCGGCGAGCACGGTCTCGCCGAGCTTGAACACGTCAAAGCGCGCGCTGTCGCCCGCGCCGGCGACCACCGCCGCGGCGCTGACCGCGCCGGTCGCATCGAGGGCGAGACGCCGCAGCTCCTGGTCCGCCGCGAGCAGGTTCCCCTCGGTGCGCACCGCGAGCGCTTCGAGCGCAGCGTCGTCCGCCTCGAGCTTCAGGGCGCGCGCGCGCTCGCGCAGCCAGGCGGTGAGCCGCTCCCGGTCCACCGGCCAGATCTGCACCCAGGCGCCGGCGCCCTCGAACCCGCGCACCCACTCGGACGCCTGCGCGTCGCGGTCGAGTCGCGGCGCGGTGACGAGCAGCAGCGTGTCAGGATCGTCTGACTTGAGGAGCGCAAGCAGTGCCGCGCTGCCGGCGGTACCCGGTCGGGCACTCCCGAGGCGCAGGTCCAGGATGCGCCGCGCGCCGAAGAGCGAGCGCGTCGCGGCCGCGGCCCAGACGTCCTCCCAGTCGCTTGCCCGCTCGATGAAGTGCACCTCGCGCTCGCTGAAGCCGGCCCCGCGCGCGGCCTGGCGGACCGCGTCGGCGGCCTCGCCGAGCCGCAGCGGCTCGTCGCCGGTCACGAGGTACCCCCGCAGCAAGCGCTGGCGCAGCTGCGCGGGCAGGGTCTCGGCGGTCAGTCGCACGACGCGTTCCCTCCGGGGGACTCAGCGCCATTATCAGTCATCCGGTCGCCGTGAAGTTGTCGGGCGCACGGGGGGAGGCTACGCTTCGGGCCGGCTACCCTCCATGACTGCCCTGCAACGCCGCCGCCTGCTGGCGCTCCTGTGCGCCTGCGCCCTCATCGCCACCACGGCGCTCTACGCCGGTCACGGCTTCGAGGCGCGTGGACATGGGCACGGCCACTGCGACCTGTGCGTGCACCTGGCCGGCAGCGCAGGTTCCCGGGCGGCCCCGCAGCCCGCGCCGTTGCAAGCCACGACGAGCCGCTACGCCGCGCGCTCGCTGCCCGCGCCGCGCACGCAGAGCTCGCCCCTCGGCGCGCACCTCGCCCGCGCTCCTCCCGAGGCCCTCGCGGCCTGATCCGTCCGGCGCGCCTGCGCCGCGTCATCGTCCGGGCTCTAAGCCAGTGGGCCGCCCGGGCCTGTTGAGGAGTCATCATGTCCTGCCTGTTCTCCGCGCTCGGACGCGTCGGCCTCGCCGCCGGCAGCGTCCTCGCCGTTCCCCTCGTCCACGCGCAGGTGTCCCAGGACGCCGGCGCGAATCTGCCCACCATCGTCGTCACCGCACAGCACCTCAACGAGGAGCGCGCGCGCATCGACACCCAGACGGGTGCGTCGACCTACACCTTCAGCGCCCAGGACATCGAGGGTGCACCCGGGGGCGAGAACCGCCAGCTGAACCAGGTGATGCTGCAGGTCCCGGATGCCGCCCAGGACTCCTTCGGCCAGCTGCACATCCGCGGCGATCACAACGGGCTGCAGTTCCGCCTGAACGGGGTGATCCTGCCCGACAGCATCGCGGTGTTCGGCCAGACCCTGCCGCCGCGGCTGGTCGCACAGTTCAAGCTCATCACCGGCAGCCTGCCGGCCGAGTACGGGCTGCGCAGCGCCGGCATCATCGACCTCACCACCAAGGGCGGCGCGCTGCACCCCGGCGGCGAGCTCGCACTGTACGGCGGCAGCCACGGCTCGCTGCAGCCGAGCTTCAACTACGGCGGCTCGACCTCGACCGACACCTACTTCATTACCGGGGACTATCTGGTGAACGCGCTCGGCATTGAGTCGCCCGACGGCAGCTCGACGCCGCTGCACGATCACACGCGCCAGCACCACGGCTTCGGCTACTACGAGCACCTCCTGGATGAGGGCAACCGCCTCACCGTCATCGCCGGCACCTCGGATGATCATTTCCAGATCCCGAACCGCCGCGGCGTGCACGCCGCGGACATCGGGCCCGGGTTGACGGTGAACGGCATCTCCGACTTCCTCAGCGACGAGCTGGACGAGAACCAGCGCGAGCTCACGCACTTCGCCGCCGTGAGCCTGCAGCACTCGAGCGGCCCGCTGAGCACGCAGAGCTCGCTGATCGCCCGCTACTCCAGCCTCAACTTCACACCCGACCCGCAGCTCGGCGACCTGCTGTTCAACGGCATCTCGCAGTTCGCCTACAAGCGCGACGTGGCCTACGGGCTGCAGAGCGATGCGGCCTACACCGTGAACGAGGCGCACACCGTGCGCGCCGGGGTCTACTTCCAGACCGACCGCCTGAGCAGCGAGACGACCTCGCAGGTGCTGTCGCTCGACCCGCTCAGCGGCCTGCCGCTCAGCGACGTGCCGAGCGCGATAGCGGATGACAGCAGCGCCACGCAGTGGATCGAGAGCGCCTACGCGCAGGACGAGTGGCACCTCAGCAGCTCGCTGGTGCTCAACTACGGCCTGCGCTTCGATCACTTCAGTGCCTTCGCCAGCGGCAGCCAGCTCTCCCCGCGCGCGAACCTCGTCTGGCAGCTGGGGCAGACCACGCTGCACGCCGGTTACTCGCGCTTCTTCTCGCCGCCGCCCTTCGAGCTGGTCGGCAGCACCACCGTCAACAAGTTCCTCAACACCACCGCGGCGCCGGCCGTGACGCGCGATGACCCGGTGCTGGCCGAGAAGTCCAACTACTACGACTTCGGCGTGCAGCAGCAGCTCGAGCCGCGCCTCGCGGTCGGCTTCGACAGCTACTTCAAGCAGGCGACCAACCTCGTCGACGAGGGCCAGTTCGGCGCGCCGATCATCCTCACGCCGTTCAATTACCGGCACGGCCAGGTGTACGGCTTCGAGCTCACCGGCAACTACACCGCGCCGCACCTGCAGCTGTATGCGAACGTCGCCACGCAGAAGGCCATCGGCAAGGAGTTCATCTCCAGCCAGTTCAACTTCTCGCCCGCCGACCTCGCGTACGTCGCGACCCACTACATCGACCTCGACCACGAGCAGCGCTACACCGGCTCCGCGGGCTTCTCCTACAGTCACGTGCAGACGCGCATCAGCGGCGACGCCCTGTTCGGCTCGGGGCTGCGCAACTCCCCCGACGGCATCCCCAACGGCGGGCACCTGCCCTACTACCGGCAGGTGAATCTCGGGGTGAGCCAGGATTTCGGCACCGACGCGCGCCACGGTCTCACGCTGCGCTTCGACGTGATCAACGTCTTCGACCAGAAGTACGAGATCCGCGACGGCACCGGGGTCGGCGTCGGCGCGCCGCAGTTCGGACCGCGCCGCGGCTTCTTCGGCGGCCTGACCTGGCGGTTCTAGCCGGGAACCCGCCGGTACGGATCGGGCGCGACGCACTCCATGTGGCGCTCGGGGTAAGCGAGCGGTGCGAAGCCGGCGCCGCGGTACAGGGGGTGCGCCTCGCGGGTGACGAGGCTCCAGCGGCGCAGGCCCTGCAGTCGCGGATGCCCGCGGGCGAAGGCGAGCATGGCGCGCGCCAGGCCGCGGCCCCTATGCGCCGGCAGCACGTACACGTCGCACACCCAGCAGAAGGTCGCGTAGTCCGATACGCAGCGCAGCAGGCCCACCTGCCCCTCGGCACCGTAGACGCCGACGCACAGCGAGCCGCGCACGGCTCGCGCCAGGGTGGCCTGCGGGATGCCCTCGCACCAGTAGGCGCTGACGAGGAAGCGGTGCATCGCCGCGAGATCGAGCCGGGCGGGATCATCCGAGAGGGTGTACGCCCCGTGCACTGCGGTGCGCGCGGTCTCGCTCACCGCCGCAGCTCCCCGGTGAGCGCCCCGCGGGCGTCGGTGATGCCGTGCGCCGCCAGCCAGTCGCGCGCGTCCTGCGCGTCCTCCTCGGCCCAGGCGCGCGTCGAGCCGAGCCGGAAGCTGTAGCCCCAGGCGTCCATATCCTCCAGCAGCCGCTCGCGGCCGACCGCGGTCAGCTGCGCGGCGAGCAGCAGTTGCAGATAGCACACCGCGGCCTCCTCGAGGTCGCTGCCCCCGGCGTCACGGTCGAGCGCGGCGCGCCGCCCGGCGTCCATGCACACGAAGTGCGCGGCCTCGTGCAGCACCGAGTGCACCGGCGTGTCGGGGCGCGCATAGAGCTGCTGCCCGCGCAGGCCTGCCTCGCGCTCGCCCCAGAAAGAGCCCGGGATCGGCGCCCCCGGCTCGAGCAGCGTGAGTGTCAGTCCGTAGCCCGCCAGCAGGTCCCGCAGCGCCGCGGCGTCGCTAGCGGCGAGCGTCAGCACCCCCGCTGCGCCCGGGCTCACAGCCGCGACAGCAGCCGCATGACCCGCTGCGCCAGATCGCGCGCCATGTCGGCGCGCAGGATGTCCTCCTCGTGACCCTTGGCGAGGAGCAGCGGCTCGGAGAAGCTGTAGGTCGCGGTGGCGGTGACCTCCTGGTCCTTCAACAGCTCGCGCTCGCCGGCCGTCACTTCGATGCGCACGGTGTAGGTGACTTCGTACTCGTTCGGCTGGTTGCGCGCCGAGACGGAGATCACCCGCCGCGTCACCGCATCGGCGAGCACGCTGATCACCGCGGAGGCCTTGGTGCGGTCCTGCGCCAATGCCACGCCGTTGGCGAGCAGATCGTGACGCAGGCTCTGCACGAAATCGGTCTGCGGGTCGGGCACCTCGAGGTAGGGCGCGCGCACCACCGCCGGCAGCGGCACCCGCCCCTGCAGGTGAAAGCCGCAGCCGGCGAGCAGCGCGAGCGCGCACAGCCACGCGCGCATCAGATGACCACGTTGACGAGCTTGTGGGGGACGACGATCACCCGCCGTACCGGCTGGCCGCCGACGTATTTCTGCACCTGCGGATCGGCGAGCGCCGTGGCGCGCACGCTCGCCTCGTCCGCGTGCGCCGGCACGGTGATGTGCGCGCGCAGGCGCCCGTTCACCTGCACGACGATCTCGATGCTCTGCTGCTCGAGCGCCGCCGCGTCCGGGGTCGGCCAGCGCGCATCGATGAGCGCCCCGCGGTGCCCGAGCTCGCCCCAGAGGGCGTGGCAGACGTGCGGGATGATCGGCGCGAGCACCTGGATCGCGATCTCCAGCGCCTCCTGGCGCACCGCGCGTCCCTGCGGGCTCGCGTCCTGGCTGCGGGTCACCGCGTTCAGCAGCTCCATGATCGCGGCGATCGCGGTGTTGAAGCTGCGCCGCCGCCCGATGTCGTCGGTCGCCTTGGCGAGCGCGTGGTGGGCCACGCGGCGCAGGGTGCGCTGCGGCCCGTCGAGCTGCGCCGGCGCCAGGGCCGGCGCGGGGCCGGCGCGCACGTGCTCGTAGACCGCGGTCCACAGGCGGCGGATGAAGCGCGACGCCCCCTGCACGCCCTCGTCCGACCACTCGAGGGTCTGCTCCGGCGGCGAGGTGAACATCATGAAGAGCCGCGCGGTATCGGCGCCGTAACGGCTCACCAGGCCCTGCGGGTCGACGCCGTTGCCCTTGGACTTGGACATGGTGCCCAGTCCCTCGTGCGTCACGGTGAGGGTGCGCCCACCCTCCTCGACCTCATACTGCGTCGCACCGTCGGCGGCGCGTACCGGCACCACCTCGGCGGGGTCGAAGTAGCGCTTGCGCTCGCCGGCGGCCTGGTGCGAGTAGATGTGGTTGAGGACCATCCCCTGGGTGAGGAGGTTCTGGAACGGCTCACCGAAGCCCACCAGCCCCAGATCGCGCATCACCTTGGTCCAGAAGCGCGCATAGAGCAGGTGCAGGATCGCGTGCTCGATGCCGCCGATGTACTGATCGGCGGGCAGCCAGTACGCCACGCGCTCATCCACCATGGCGTGCGCGTTGTCCGGGCAGGCGTAGCGCAGGAAATACCAGGACGAGTCCACGAAGGTGTCCATGGTGTCGGTCTCGCGCCGCGCCGCGGCGCCGCAGCGCGGGCACTCGGCCTCGTAGAAGGCCGGCGTGCGCGCGAGCGGGTTGCCGCTGCCGTCCGGCACCAGATCCTCGGGCAGGCGCACCGGCAGGTCGCGGTCCGGCACCGGCACCTCGCCGCAGCGCGCGCAGTGGATGATCGGGATCGGGCAGCCCCAGTAGCGCTGTCGCGAGATGCCCCAGTCGCGCAGGCGGTACTGCACGCGCCGGGCCCCGAGGCCGCGCGCCTCGAGCGCCGCGGCGATCGCCGCCACCGCCTGCGGGAACTCGAGCCCGGAGAACTCGCCGGAGTTCACCGTGACCCCATACTCGGCGTAGGCCGGGTTCCAGGGCGGAGTGACCTCGCTGTACCCGCCCCCCGCCGGGCGCACGACCATGACGATCGGCAGCCCCTCCTGCACCGCGAACTCGAAGTCGCGCTCATCGTGCGCCGGCACCCCCATCACCGCGCCCTCGCCGTAGGCCATCAGCACGTAGTTGGCGACCCATACCGGCAGCTCGGCGCCGCTCAGGGGATGGCGCACGTGCAGCCCGGTGGGCAGCCCGCGCTTGGCCTGGGTGGCGAGGTCTGCCTCCATGACGCTGCCGCGGCGGCATTCCTCGATGAAGGCGGCGAGGCGCGGCTCGCGCGCCGCGGCCGCGAGCGCCAGCGGATGCTCGCAGGCGATGGCCATGAAGGTCGCGCCGCAGAGCGTGTCGGCGCGGGTGGTGAACACCTTCAGGGCGCCGTCGGCTCCGAGCGCCGCGCGCGTGTCCGCGGCGTAGGGGAAGGCGATCTCGCACCCCTCGCTGCGGCCGATCCAGTTCGCCTGCATGAGGCGCACCCGCTCGGGCCAGCCCGGCAGGCGCTCGAGCTCGGCGAGCAGCTCGGGCGCGTAGCCGGTGATGCGCAGGTAGTACATCGGGATCTCGCGCTTCTCGACCAGCGCACCGGTGCGCCAGCCGCGGCCCTCGATCACCTGCTCGTTGGCGAGCACGGTCTGATCGACCGGGTCCCAGTTGACGACGCCGGTGGTGCGATAGGCGATGCCGCGCTCGAGCATGCGCAGGAACAGCCACTGGTTCCAGCGGTAGTACTGCGGATCGCAGGTGGCGAGCTCGCGCCGCCAGTCGAGGGCGAAGCCGAGCGACTGCAGCTGGCGGCGCATGTAGGCGATGTTGTCGCGCGTCCAGCGCGCCGGCGGCACGGCGTTGCTGATGGCCGCGTTCTCCGCCGGCAGGCCGAAGGCGTCCCAGCCCATCGGTTGCAGCACGTTGCAGCCCTGCATGCGCATGAAGCGCGCCAGCATGTCGCCGATCGTGTAGTTGCGCACGTGGCCCATGTGCAGCCGACCGGAGGGGTAGGGAAACATCGACAGGCAGTAGAACTTCGGCCGCGCCGCGTCCTCGCGGGCGGCGAAGCTCTGTTTCTCGTCCCAATACAGCTGTGCGGCGCGCTCGATGCGCGCCGGGTCGTAGCTCTCTTGCATTCTCTTTCTTAGGGCAGGCGCAGCGGCACGAAGATCTGCGCGTCCTGGCGCTGGATCAGCAGGGCGACGTTCTTGCCCGCGCCGCGTGCCGCCTCCTGCAGCTCCTTCACCGTGTTCACGCGCCGGCCGTTGACCCCCAGGATGATATCGCCCGGCTCGACCTGTGCATCCTGCGCAGCCCCGCTCACCTCTTCCACCAGCAGCGAGCCCTGCGTCTGCGCGCGCGCCCGCTCCTGCGGGTCGAGCGGCCGCACCGTGAGTCCGAGCGCGCTGCCGCGGGCCGCCTCGGCCTCGCGGCCGCCCGCGCCGCCGCGCGCGGCGACCGCCGGGTGCGGCTCGCGCAGCTCCTCGATGCGCACCGCGATGGTCTGGGCCTTGCCGCCGCGCCACACGCTCAGCGGCGCCTCGCTGCCGGGCTTCATCGCCGCGATCGCCCCGGACAGCTCGCCATAGCGCTCGATGGGGCGCCCGGCCACCGAGAGGATCACGTCGCCGGGCTGCACGCCCGCCTTGGCCGCCGGCCCCTCCTTGTCGACCGAGGAGACCAGTGCGCCATGCGGCCGGTCGAGGCCGAAGGACTCGGCCAGCTGCGCGTTGACGTCCTGGATCGTGACGCCGATGCGCCCGCGCACCACGCGCCCGGTCTTGATCAGCTGCTCCTCGACGTTGCGGGCCACGTCGATCGGAATGGCGAACGACACGCCCATGAATCCGCCGGTGCGGCTGAAGATCTGCGAGTTGATGCCGATCACCTCGCCCGCCATGTTGAACAGCGGGCCGCCCGAGTTACCCGGGTTGACGGCGACGTCGGTCTGGATGAAGGGCACGAAGTTCTCCCCCGGCACCGAGCGCGCCGTGGCGCTGATGATGCCGGCGGTGGCGCTGTTCTCGAAGCCGAACGGCGAGCCGATGGCGAGCACCCACTGCCCGGGCTTGATGCGCGAGGGATCGCCGAGCTTCACGATCGGCAGGTTGGCGGCGCTGATCTTGATCACCGCGACGTCGGTGCGCTCGTCCGCCCCCACCACCTTGGCCGGGTATTCGCGGCGGTCGGTGAGGCGCACCGTGACCTCGTCCGCGTTGGCGACCACGTGCGTGTTGGTGAGGATGTAGCCGTCCGGGCTGACGATGAACCCCGAGCCGGCGCCGCGCAGCGGCGCGGGGTTGCCGCGCGGGCCCTCGCCCGGGTTGGGGATGCCGAAGCGGCGGAAGAAGTCATAGAAGGGATCATCGGGGGAGAGCTGACTGCCCGCCCCGGCGCGGGCCTTCTCGACCACCTCGACGTTCACCACCGCCGGGCCGTAGCGATCCACCAGCGTGGAGAAATCCGGCAGGGCACGGGTCATCGGCTCGCCGGGCGCCGGCGCCGGGGCGGGCGCCGCGACCGGGGCCGCCGCAGGCGGGCTCGACTGCGCCGGGAGGTCGCGCGCACAGGCGCCGAGGAGCGCGAGCGCCAGCAGGCTCGCCAGGCGCCGCAGCGCCGCGGGGGAGGTCTCGTGGGTCGGGTGCATGGGCGTGGTTTCCATCGGCAGTCGGCAAATTAAAGCGGCGGCGCCGTCCGTGCGCGCCGATCCCTATCATTCCGCAGCCACAGCGCGTACGCCAGCACCAGCGCCATGAGGCTCACCACCGGCCAGTTCCCAACACGGGCGTAGGGGGTGAGCCCCCGCATCGGCACCAGCTGCGAGCGCAGGGTGGTGGCGATGAAGGGCGCGGCGCGGGCGATGACTTCGCCGTGCGGGCCGATCACGGCCGAGATGCCATCGTTCGCCGCCCGCACCAGGTAGCGCCCCGCCTCGAGCGCCCGCAGGCGCACGATCTGGAAGTGCTGGTGGCGCGCGCTCGAATCGCCGAACCAGGCGTCGTTGGTGACGTTGACGAGGGCGTCCGCCTCACGCAGCACCGGCAGCATGGCACTGCCGTAGGCGTCCTCGTAGCACACCGTCGTACCGAGCTGCAGGTGCGCGGCCGCGAGGGGCCGCTGGCGGGCCGCGCCGCGGCTGAAGTCCGAGTACGGCAGCGCCATGAGGCGCAGCCAGGTGCGCACGAAGTGCGGCACCGGGAAGAACTCGGCGAAGGGCACGAGGTGGCGCTTGTCGTACCAGCTCGTCTTCTCATCGAGCGCGAGCACCGAGTTGTAGTAGCGCAGCTCGCCGTTGACGCTGTCGGCGCGCAGGATCCCCATGACCAGCGCCGCGTGGTGCGCGCGCGCCTCGCCGTACAGGCGGCTCAGGTAGTCGACGAGATCGTTGGCGAGTCCCGCGGTCGCGGACTCGGGCCAGACGATGAGCTGCGCCCCCCACAGCTGCTCGGTGAGGGTGCGGTAGCGCTCGAGGGTGGTCGAGCGGTACGCCGCCAGCCACTTCTCGTCCTGGGGGATCGCCCCCTGCACGATCGCCACCGCCACCGGCGGCCCGGACGGCACCGTCCAGCTGCGACCGTAGAGGGCCGCGCCGAGGAGCCAGGGCAGCGCCAGCGCGCCGAGCGCGACGTAGCGCTCGCGGCGGCTGCCGAGGTGCAGCGTCACGAGTGCCCCCGCCTGCAGCAGGAGCAGCGCGCTGATGCCGTACACGCCCGCGACCGGCGCCAGCCCGGCCAGCCAGGTATCACTCTGCGAGTAGCCGAGCGACAGCCACGAGAAACCCGACAGGAACCAGCCGCGCCACCATTCGAGCAGCAGCCACGCCGCCGGCAGCGCGAGCAGCCAGCGCACCGCCCCTCCCCGCGGCAGCCAGCGCGCGCTCACGTAGCCGAGCGCGGCGTAGAAGGCACCCATCGCGGCGGCCAGTCCCAGCATGAGGACGAACGCGAGCCAGATCGGCGCGCCGCCCATGACGTGCACGCTGTGGTAGATCCAGTAGGTCCCGCAGGCGAAGGTGCCGAAGCTGAACACGAAGGCGAGTCGCGCCGCCTCGCGCGGCGTGGCCCCCTGCCACAGCCACATGAGCAGGGCCGGTGAGAGCACCGCGAGCGGCCAGAGCTCGAGCGGGGCGAAGGCGGCAGCGAGTGCGCTGCCCCCCAGCAGGGCGAGCACGAGACGCGCGGCGGGCGTGGCGGCGCGGGCCCGGGCCTCGCGCGCCAGCGCCGGCGCGCCCGCGGCGGGCAGGCAGCGGCTCGTCCGCCCCCG
>JAFAPI010000192.1 GCA_019247195.1 Gammaproteobacteria bacterium | reverse complement strand
TAGGCGTCCGCGAGTCGATCCTTGATCGAACCCGAGCGCGCCAGCGAGAGTGCCGCGCCCTCGAGCTGTTCCCATGTGCTGCTCATGTGGACCTCGGTGATGCCGGGCACTTGCGGCCGGCACCTTGGGGTTGTTCTTGTCCGTGGCGAGAAGATTCAGTCCGCTGCGCGCGAAATATAACGCAGAAACTACGCCCGGGCAGCCGCCTCGTGCCCTGGTCGGGCCTGCGCGCAGCCGCATCGTGCTCAGAGCTTGAGCTTGAGTGATTCGAGCAGGGCCAGGCAACTCTCTGAAAACAAACAGCTACTGCACCCAGCAGAGCTGCGTCTGATTGACGCCTCCGTTATCGAAGGCGAGCTGATTCCCGGTGGAATCAACCGAGAAGGACTGGCACTGCAGGTCGTTCGCCTGACTTTGGCCGGCGACCGGCACCGCGGTGGCGATGAACGACGGCCCCGCTGGGCCGTTGGGGCAGGTACCCGCCGCCGCGCCCGTGCCCGCGATGCACACCGACAACTGATAGTAGCCGTTACCCACGACACCGGGGAGCGCCGCATAACCGAGCTGTGCCGCTGCGGCCGTATAACCGGCAGGGTTCGTGGAAAGATAGCGCTCCTCCCGGCCGGCCAGGTCGAGGAGCGCGGTCTTAGCCTCGGTGCGCCGCGACTTGCGGATGGAGGTGATGTAAGAGGGCACCGCGAGGCTGATGAGGATAGCGGCGATCACGACCACCACCATGAGTTCAGCCAGCGTGAAGCCGCCCTGAGGCTGAGAACTTTTTCGGCGTCCGATTTGCATACTGCCTCGCTTGGCTGATTCTCTAGCGACGCTCAATCCAGCTGATGCGTCTGCCGATCACATTCGGCGGCAGATTCAAGCCGAGCGCACCGCCCTGGATGTCGTTGGCATTGCCCGACTGCACCTGGTTGGTCTCATAGACGAGGAACTTGGTGCCGGCGTTGTTGGCGGTGATGAACGAGCTACCCGTCGCGTTGGTCTGCATCGCCACCGCCTGGGTGTCGGTGTAGCGCGGGTTGGTGTTGACGGCGCCGTTATTGACCTCGCTCGGCGGCAGGAACACCTGGTAGAAGGCCGCGCCGGTCATCGCCGACACCACGTAAGTGAAACCGGTATCGCTGAGGTTGGCGCACGAGGTCGGAATATTCGGCGCCGGCACGACCGAGTTGACCGTCAGCGCCTGCGCGACGAGCTGCGGACTGTAGATCACTTGCTCCTGTATCCCGGGCAGGTCCATATACCAGCCGAACTGGGGGCTGCCCGCGCAGGCGGCCGGACCGGCCCAGCAGATGGCGCCTGGGCTCGACATGTCGCGGTTCTGCGTGGCGGCGTTGATGGTGATGACCTGCTGCTGGAGGTTCGCCTTGCTCAGGGTGTGGTTACCCGCCGCGAGGCCCATCGCGTTCACCTGCGCGATCGTCAGACTCGCATAGTCGAAGGTGGTCGAGAGGGCGTTCCAGCCGGTCATGTTCCAGTCCCACACGCCGTAGAGATCCTGGGTGGCGTTGGCGTAGGTGGCGGGACTCGTGACCGTCAGGGGGATCTTCTGCCCGGTACCAAAGAGCACCATGATCTGCGGCTGCGCGCCCGCGGTCGCAGCACCCGAGGCGATGACCGGCTGCGTGGTGATCGGCTGGCCGGCCGGGGTCTTGAAGAGGGGTCCCGGGCTCACGGCCCAGTTGCTCTCGCTGGTGGAGGTCAGATCAAACCGCCACAGGTTGCCCTGCAGGTCACCGGCGTACACGTAGTCGGAGATGTGGTCCCCGTCCAGATCCGCGGCCGCCGGGAAGGCGATGCCGTTCGGGTTTCCCGGGCTGCCGGTCCCCGTGCTGAGGTAGTAGAAGGTCTTGGCAGCGCTGACCGGGTCGATGGTCATCACAAAGATGCCCGCATCGCCGGTGGCACTGCCTAGGCCGTTGCCGAAGATCACCGCCCACTTGCTGTCGTGCAGCCGGCGGATCTCAGGCGTGCCGTAGGTATTACCCAGATTTTGCGAGCAGTTGACGACGTTGGCGCAGGTGAAGCTGCCCGGCGTCCACTCGCCGATCACCAGATTCTGCGCATTCGCTTCCGAGAAGGTGGTCGGATCGGTCACGTCGAGGGCGAAAATCGCGGCGCCGCCGGGCCCGAGACCCCCGACCACCCAGGTGTGCCACTGGTTGCCATAGAACAGATCGCCCGTCGCCGGCGCCGCATCGACAAAAAAGGCGTGCGCATACTGGGCATTGGCGTAATCCGCGGTCGTGGTCATCGAGTGAATCGTCTGCACCACCGCCCCGGGCATGTAGGCGAGCACCTCAATGCCATCATTCGGGGTCGCGGCGGAGTTCACGAAGTTGCCCTGACTGTCATAGGAGCCGCTGCGGAACCCGTGCAGCAGACCATCGTTCGAGCCCGTGTACACGACATTGAGCCGCGTGGCTGCCGTGGTCAGGAACTGCGTATAGGTCTGCGCCCCCGCATTGGTCTCGGGAGTGGGAGCGCCGGCATTGATGCGGTCGTTCCACACGGCCGTGTAGGGGGCGATCGGCGGACCCACCCATACCGGGCTCGAGTCGATGATGTCCGCCAGCACG
>JAFAPI010000177.1 GCA_019247195.1 Gammaproteobacteria bacterium | reverse complement strand
CCGGACGTGGCCCTCGGCCTGCAGCAACCGTGGGTCGCTGTCGACAACGACAGCGGCGGCACCGCGCCCACGGGCCTGCTCGGCAGCGAGCATCCACATCCGCGCGCCTACGGCACCTTCCCGCGCATCCTCGCCAGGTACGTGCGGGAGGAGAAGAAGCTGACGCTGGAAGAGGCGATCCGCAAGTTCACCGCCCTCGCGGCGCAGCGGATGCGCCTCACCGACCGTGGCGTGATCAAGACGTCCCTGTGGGCAGACCTGGTGGTGTTCGATCCCGCCCGCGTGCGCGATCTGGCCACGTACGAGAACCCCAACCGCTTCGCGGAAGGCATCGACTACGTGCTGGTGAACGGCGTGCCGGTGATCGCACGGGGCGAGATGACCGGTGCCTTGCCCGGCCGCGTGCTGCGCGGCCCCGGCTATCGGCCGCCCTGACCTCGCAGCGGAATAGGCAGAGCCCGCAGCTACGAAGCGAAGATGTCGCGGCCGCGAGCTCTGCCGGTGCGCTACTGTGCAAGGTAGCCGCCGTCGATGGTGAGCACGCTGCCCGTCATGAACTCGGCGGCGTCACTGGCCAGGAACAGAATCGTCCTGGCGATCTCGGCCGGGTTGGCGAGGCGGCCGACCGGATGCGCCTGGGCGAAGCCGGCCTGGACTTCCTTGTTGGAGCCGGTGAACCGGTCTAGCATCGGGGTTATCACGCCGCCCGGCGCAACCGCATTGATGCGAATCCCCAGGCGCGCCGTTTCCAGCGCGGCCGAGCGGGTGAGGCCATTGACCGCGTGCTTGCTGGCTACATAGACAGAAGCCCCGGCCATGCCTACATCGCCGACCATCGACGAGACGTTGACGATGGCTCCGCCCTGCTTGGCGATGGAGGGGATCTCATGCTTGAGCGAGAACAGGACGCCCTTGACGTTGGTGTCGAACACGAGCCTGAAATTTTCCTCCGTCTGCTCGGCCACCGGCCCGAGGGTGCCCTCGACTCCGGCATTGTTGATCGCGATGTCGAGCCGACCGAACTCACGTTCCACCGCGCGCACCCAGGCGCGCACCACGTCCTCCCGTGACACATCGCCCGCGAGGAAAGTGCCTTTCGCGCCGCGCGCCCGCAGCGCGCTGATGAACTCCTCGCCCACGGCGGCGTTCCTGCCGGTCACCACTACTGTGGCTCCCGCGTCCGCAAACCCTTCGGCAGTCGCCCGGCCGATGCCGGTGGTGCCGCCCGTTACCAACACGACCTTGCCTTCGAACGTTCCCATTTTGGTCTCCTGATGACAGGTGGATCGAACGAGCCGCTACCGTAGAGCCGCGCCGAGCGAACGAGAATTCCCCAGATGCGCAAGCAGACTCTGCAAAATCGCACAGCCAGGCTGGCGTGGGACGACTTGCATTGCGCGCTCATGGTCGCCCGCACGGGCTCACTGAGCGCCGCGGCGCGGGCGCTGGGGGTCACGCACTCGACCGTGTTCCGCCGGCTGAAGGCACTCGAGCAGCAGCTCGGGGTGAAGCTGTTTCAACGCACCCGGGACGGCTACGCAGCCACCGCGCAGGGCAGGATGGCCGCCACGGCGGCGGGCGCCATGGAGATGGAAGCGCTGGCCATGGAGCGCCAGATCCTCGGCGCGCATGCGCCCTTGGCCGGTGTGGTGAGGATCGCCACCAGCGAGCTGTTCGCCGCGCACCTGCTGCCGCCCATATTGACGGGCTTTCTGGCCTCGCATCCCGACATCGAAGTCGAAATCGAGGTCGCGAGCCGCGCGGTCGATCTGCGCAGGCGTGAAGCGGATCTGGCGTTGCGCTCCACCAACGCGCCACCCGAGCACCTCATCGGCCGGCAGCTGGGGGAGTTGTGCTATGCAATCTACGGCGCTGCGGGCTTAGCAGAGAGTGCCGGCCGCAAGCCCGAGCAGCTGCCGTGGCTCGGCTTCGACGAGAGCATCTCGCACCTGGAGATCGCCAGCTGGCAGCGCCAACAGGCTCAGTACCGCGCCGCCCGGGTCCGGTTCAGCTCGCTGGCGCCGATGGTGCAGGCTGCCGCGGCCGGGCTTGGGGTCGCGATCCTCCCCGTGTTCGCGGCCGATCAGCAGCCCGGGTTGGTCAGGCTGAGTCCGGTATTGCAGCGGCCCCGAGTGAAGCTCTGGGTACTCAGTCACAAGGACATGCGCGAGAACGCCCGGATCCGCGCACTGTCGCGTTACCTAGGCCGTCACATTCCGCAGATACTCGCGACACGTCAGCGCGGCGAGGCGAGCGCTCAGCTGCGCCCGCGGCGCTAGCCTCACAACACACTGCGCTGTGACTGGGGCCGAGCGTGCAGTGGGGACCCTCCGGCTGTCCTTGCACGTCAGCAGCGCCCGAGCCCGCTCATCGCGCTGGCTGATTGACACGGCCGCCACGCCCTCGAAGATGGAGCGGCGCTCGTCTACGCGTGCGGCGTGGGCGCAGGCGCGCAAAGGAGAGCTCGCATGGCACTCACGGTTGCCGCCGCCCTGGTTGATGCGCTCGAACGCGTCGGGGTGCGGCAGATTTTCGGCCTGATCGGAGACTCGCTGAATCCGTTCGCCGACGCGGTACAGCGCACGCGGATCGAGTGGGTCGGCGTGCGCCACGAGGAGGGGGCCGCGCTCGCCGCGGCCGGGCAGGCCAAGCTCACGGGGCACTTGGGCGTTTGCTGCGGCACCACGGGCCCGGGCAGCACCCACCTGGTGGCCGGTCTTTACGAGGCCAGCCGCGATCACGCGCCGGTGCTCGCGATATCGGGCGAGATGGCGCGCAAAGACTTGGGGAGCGATTTCATCCAGACGACCGCACCGGACCTGCTGTTCCGCGATGTCTCGCTGTACACCGAGACACTCGCCGCCCCCGAGCAGGCACCGGTGGTCATCCACCAGGCAGTCGCCGCCGCCTACGCCGGGCGCGGGGTCGCGCACCTCACCATCCCGCAGGACGTCTTTGAGGCCAAGGTGGACGCGCAGGTCCCGAGCGTTGCGACGCTGCAGCCGCTTGGCGAAGTCATCCCGCAGCCGGAAGCCGTCGCGGCGGCCGCGGCGCGGCTCGATGCGGCCACGCGCGTGCTCATTCTGTGCGGGGGAGGCTGTCGGGGCGCAACCGCGGAGCTGCTGGCGCTGGCGGAGCGCCTGAATGCGCCGCTGATCCACACGCTCAAGGCCAAGGATCTGCTGCCCTACGAGCATCCGCGCTGGATAGGCGGCATCGGCATGATCGGCACCCGCCCGGCCTACGACGCGGCGATGCGCTGCGACCTGCTGCTGATGCTCGGCACCGACTATCCCTATGCCGAGTATTTACCGAAGAAGACCACGGTGATCCAGGTCGATGAGCGGGCGCAGATTCTCGGCCGGCGGACGCCGACGGAGCTCGGGATCGTAGGCTCCGTGCGACCGACCGTGCGCCTGCTGCTCGAGCGCATCGCGTCCAAGTCCGATGCGAGCTTCTTCGAGCAGGTAAGCGCGGCGCGGCGCCGCTGGGATGCGAAGCTCGACGCGCAGGCGGACCTTGGTCGCAGCCGCGACTGCATCCATCCGCAGGCGGTCGCGCGCATGGTGGGCGACCTTGCCCGCTCCGATGCGGTATTCGTCCTCGATACCGGACTCAACACGCTGTGGTCGGGCAACTGGCTGCGCCAGAGCGGCACGCAGCGCATCACCGGGTCCTTCAACAACGCCGCGGTCGGCACCGCGCTCGGCCAGGCCAATGGCATCCAGGCGCTCGACCGGGGACGCCAGGTGATCGCCCTGTGCGGCGATGGTGGCTTCAACATGCTGATGGGTGAGCTCCTCACCTCGGTCCACCACCGCCTGCCGGTCAAGGTGCTGGTGTACAACAACGGCGCCTTCGGTCTCATTCCGCTCGAGGCTGAGCAGAGCGGGCTCGCCGCCTACCGTGCCGGAATAGAGTTTCCCAACCCCGACTACGTGACCTTGGCGCGCGCCTGCGGGGCACGGGGCCTGCGCGCGGAGCGCCCCGCGGAACTGCGCAGCGTGCTCGAGGAGGGGCTGGCGAGCGAGGGCCCGACACTGATCGACTGCGTCGTGGCGGCCCACGAAGTTCCGAACGTGCCGCACGTCGATCTCGAGAAGCTCGGCCACTTCGCGCTCGCCAAGGTCAAGGAGGCGCTGCGCTCCCTCGCCGGGCGTTAAGCGCTCAGCCGAGCTTCTGGCCGGCGATCGGCAAGCGCCGCAGCCGCCGTCCGCTCGCAGCGAAGATGGCGTTGCAGAGCGCCGGTGCCACCGGCGGCACGGCAACCTCGCCCACGCCGCCGGGCTTCTCGGTGCTCGGCAGCACCTGCACGTCGAGCCGCGGCATCTCGTTCAGCCGCAGTACCCGCTGGTCGTTGAAATTGCGCTGCTGCACGCGTCCGCCCCGCAGCGTGATGTCGCCCCACAGGGCCGCGCTCAGCCCGTACACGATCCCGCTCTCGAGCTGCGACTCGACGATGCGCGGGTTCACGGCCTGCCCGCAGTCGATGACGCAGGTGATGCGGTGGATCCTGAGGCGCCCACTGTCGATCGAGACCTCGGCCACCTGACCCATGGATGAGGTGTAACCCTCCATCATCGCCACGCCTTGGAAGTGTCCGGCGGGGGCGTGACCCCAGGCGGAGCGTGCCGCGAGCGCGTCCAGCATCCTGAGATGGCGCGGTTGCGCCGCCAGCAGGCCGCGCCGGTACGCGATGGGGTCCTTGCCGACCAGTGCCGCGAGCTCATCGATCGAGCTCTCGACGGCGAAACAATTCGGCGCGTGGCTCACCGAGCGCAGGTAGCCGACGTCGATACCGATTTCCTGGCGCGTGTAGCGCAGATCGAAGTGCGGCACCGCGTAGGGAAAATTCTGCACGTACTCGATGATCGAGTCGTAGGGGTCCTTGTTCGTCGGGTCCCAGCGCGCGGTGATGGCCGGGCTCACGATGTGCAGCGTCCACGCGCTCAGTCCGCCCTGCGCATCCAGGCCGGCGTGCACCGCCTCGCGCACCGGGGGGCGGTAGTAGTCGTGCGTCATGTCATCTTCCCGCGTCCAGATGAGCTGGACCGGTCTGCCGAGGGCCTTGGAGGCGAGCACCGCCGCCGGCACGAAATCCACCTCCAGGCGCCGACCGAAGCCCCCGCCGAGGAGCAGGGTATGCACGTTGACCTGCGCCGCCGGCACCCCCGCCGCCGTGGCGGCCGCCACCTGCGCGCGCTGTTGCACCTGCGTGCCGACGTAGAGATCGCATCCGTCCGCCCGAACGTCGGCGGTGCAGTTCATCGGCTCCATGCACGCGTGCGCGAGCAGCGGCAGCTCGTAGACGGCGGCAAAGCTGCGCGCCGCGTGCGCGAGCGC
>JAFAPI010000087.1 GCA_019247195.1 Gammaproteobacteria bacterium | reverse complement strand
TAGGGGCAGCTGCTCACGCACATCCGCCCAGGAGTCCGGATTGCGGCCGCGCGACTGGGCGATGATGCGCGCGTCCTCGAGATGCCCGAAGCCGACGTTATAGGCCGCCACGGTGAGCCAGGTGCGGTCCGGCTCGGCGATGCGCTCGGGGATCATGGCGCGCACCTGCGCCAGGTACCTCGCTCCGGCGTCGATGCTTTGCTGCGGGTTGGTCCGGTCCTTGATCCCCATGGCCTGCGCGGTATCGGCGGTGAGCATCATCACCCCCACCGCGCCGACGCCTGAAGCCGCGTGTGCATCCCACTTTGATTCCTGATATCCCAGCGCGGCGAGCAGCCGCCAGTCGAGCCCGGTTTGCGCCGCCGCCGCCTCGAACATGGCGCGAAAGCGTGGCAACCGATCGTTGACGTGCGTCTGAAACTCGCGAGATTCCTCATAGGCAAAGGGCCGGATGTCGCCGGAGGACTCCTGCACCAGCTGTGGCAGGCGTCCGGAGCGGGCGAGGGCCGCAAAGAAATCATTAACACTGCGCAACAGGTCCGGCGCGCGGCGCCGCACAATCCACTGCAGAGGCCGTTCCTCGCTCAGCGCGAATCCCACCAGCACGTTCGGGTACAGATGGTGCGCAAAGGAGAACTCCCGCTCGTCGGTAATGGCGTAGTCCGCCTCACCGTTGTCCACATCCTCGACTGGATCGGCACTGACCGGGGCCGTCTGCTCCCAGCTGAGACTCGGGGCGACCGTGCGCTGCAGACGCTGCAGGATGCGCTCCTGCGGGCTGCCGGCGCGTACTGCGATGCGGGCCGACTCGAGCTGCAGCGTGTCGCGCGGGCGCACGCCGTTGCGGCGGTACACGACGAGCTGCGGCACGAGTGTGTAGGGCCGCGCGGCCTCACCGCTGCTCGCCCACTCGTTTGCAAAGCTGAGCGCGGCGGCGGCGAGATCCGCCCGGCCGGCGGCCAGCTCCGCTTGCAGAGCGCGTTCATTCGCCACGGGATACATGGTCAGTCGCACGCCGATGGCGCGGGCATAGGCGCTGGCGAGCTCGTACTCGAGCCCTTCTGGACCCTGTGCGCCGAGGTAGTAACAGGTGGGAAGGTTCAAGGTAGCCACGCGCAGCTCACCACGCGTACGGATCTGCTGCAGCGCGCTGTGCCGAAACAGTGGCGGCGCAGAGAACTGGCCGCAGGCCGCGAGCAGAATCACTGAGGCGGTGAGAGCTAACCGGCGCACGAACCTCCCCTCACCGCAAGGGCTTTCCGTTAGAATACCAGCCCCCGCGGTTCTCGCGGCGGGACCGGAGAGGTACCGAAGCGGTCATAACGGCGCCGACTCGAAATCGGATGGTCGGGTAAAACCGGCACGTGGGTTCGAATCCCACCCTCTCCGCCATCAGCGCACTTCAGCCTGCCGCTTTCTTCATCACCTCGCGATACGCCGCCGCAAATGCCTCCACGAATGTAGGCGGCAGGTGATCGGCCGGCATCTCGATGAGGTTGCGATAGAAGGTCGTGAATAACTCCCAGTACTGGGCCTTGTCGGCGGTCTTGGCCTTGCCGCGCCGTGCGGCGCGCTCGAAGCGCGCCTCAAGCTCGGCCGGATCGAGACGATCGAGAAACTCGGTGAAGGCGCTGCGCGTCGCCTGCGCGGTCGCCTGCTCGTGGCGCTTCGCGGTCGCCATCGTCTCGCGCAGCCACTGCACCGAGTCCAGCCGGCGCCCCTCGTGCAGCACGAGCAACGCGACCAGCAGCTCCTCCACGACGCTGTTGGCCAGCGAGGGGCGCGGATCATCCGATTCGGGAGCTGGTAACTCGATGCGATAGCGATTGCGCGTTTCGGCGCGCGTGCGCTCCAGGTCCTTCAGCCCGACGAACGCCTCGCGGCACAGCCGCCCGGCCAGATGCAGCAGGCGTCCCTGCGCGTCCGCGGGCAGTGCGTCGGCATCGATACCGGCGCCGCGGCAGAAGGCATCGAGCCCGGAGCGCAAATCCTCGAGCGCCACGCCGCTGGCCGGAAATTTAGGCTCACGCGCGACCGCTTCGGCCAAGCGTGTCATCCGCTGCGAGATCGATTCAGCGTCCAGTGTTTCCGGGGCGCGCGCTGGCGCCGCGGGCGGCGCTGGTTCCCGGGGGCGGGCGAGTGCCTGCACCCTCCCCGAGTCCACGGCCTGGCCATAGGCGCTCACCGGCAGCACCGGCAGCACCTCCTCGTCGGCTGGCTGCAGCAGTTCCGACAGATCGAGTGGTGCACCGATGTCGCGCTCGGCTCCGCGCCCGAGCTTGCGCAGCGCGTGGATGCTGGTGGGCACCGCTGCCACCTCTTCGGGCGGGGGGCCGCCGGCCTCGAGTGCGGCCACGATGTGGTAGTCGCCCATGCGCAGCACGTCGCCATTGGCCAGGCGGTAGCCGCTGGAGCCGCGCTTGGCGAGCGGCTCCATGTCCTCGTTGACGTAGACACCGTTGGTGCTGACGTCCTGCAGGTAGAAGTGTCCCTCGCGGAACTGCACCCGGGCATGGTGCGCGGATACGTAGCGGGAGGGGTCGGGCAGCACCCAGTCGTTATCGGCCGAGCGGCCGATGGTCCCACCCTCGACCGAGAAGACCGCGGTGCTGCGCTCAGCGAGTATGCGTCGCTGCTCGCTGACGATGCGAAGCCTCAGCATGGTTCCCCGACTCAAGAGCGATACGTCCGTCTTTCGCTGCCTAACCGGCTGTTCTCGCGGACGCACAGCGTGCACGGTGCGCCCGGACATATAATGTCCAGCCTCCACGCTAGCAGCGAGTCCCCAGCCGCCCATGGCAACCAGTCACATTTTCCGCATTATGTTCGTGAATCAGGGCAAGGTTTACGAGGTCTACGCCCGCAAGGTCGGTCAGGGAGAGCTGTTCGGATTCATCGAGGTCGAGGAGCTCCTGTTCGGCGAGCGCTCTTCGGTCGTTCTCGACCCCTCCGAGGAACGCATCAAGGGCGAGTTCACCGGCGTGAAGCGCACCTTCCTGCCCATGCACAGCATTCTGCGCATCGACGAGGTGCGAAAGCACGGCGTCAGCAAGATCACCGCGCTGGAGGGTGCGGCCAACGTGGCGCAGTTCCCCATACCGATGTATTCAGCTCCGGGCGGCGAGAAGAAGTAGCATGCTGCAGCTTGAGGGACCCCCGGCCCTCTCCGCCTTCCGCACTTCCAAGCTTCTCGAGCGCCTGCAGGCGCTGCAGCCGGCCGTGGAAAGCCTCGCGGCACGCTACCTGCACTTGATCGAGCTCGCGCGCCCGCTCACGGTGACCGAGCGCACCGTGCTCGAGGAGCTGCTGGTGTATGGACCGCGGCTGCCCCATGCGGCACCACGCGGTTATAGCGAACCGATCATCATCGTGCCCCGCGCCGGCACGATCTCGTCCTGGTCGAGCAAGGCGACCGACATCGCCCGGGTGTGCGGCCTCGAGCCGGTACGCCGCATCGAGCGCGGCATCGAATACCGGCTCGGCTGCCGGGTCGCGCTGCCCGGCGCGCAGCGTGCCGCACTCGCCGCGCTGCTCTTTGATCGCATGACCGAGATGGCGCTCGATGACACCGAGGCCGCGGTGCAGCTGTTCCAGCATCCGCCGCCGCGGCCGCTGCGGAGCATCGCGCTGGCCGGTGGTCGTCCGGCGCTGCTGGCCGCTGACCGGGAGCTGGGACTCGCACTCTCGGACGACGAGATGGACTACTTGCTGGAGAGCTTCAGGCGCCTCGGGCGTGATCCGACCGATGTCGAGCTGATGATGTTCGCACAGGCGAACTCCGAGCATTGCCGCCACAAGATCTTCAACGCCAGCTGGGTGATCGACGGCGCGCCGCGCGGCGAGTCGCTGTTTGCCATGATCCGTTACAGCCACGCGCGTCACCCCCAGGGGGTGCTCTCCGCATACCGCGACAACGCGGCGGTGATGCAAGGCACGCCGGGTCGGCGCTATTTCGCCGACCCCGCCAGCGGGGTGTACCGCGGCACCCCCGAGCGCATCGACATTCTCATGAAGGTCGAGACGCACAATCACCCGACCGCGATCTCGCCCTTCCCGGGTGCCGCCACCGGCGCGGGCGGAGAGATCCGCGACGAAGGCGCCACGGGGCGCGGGGCGAAGCCCAAGGCGGGGTTAACCGGCTTCTGCGTGTCGCACCTGCGCCTGCCCGGGCTGGCCCGCCCATGGGAAGGGCCGGCCGCGGCGCCCGCGCGCATCGCCACGCCGCTCGAGATCATGCTCGAGGGTCCGATCGGTGCCGCCTCCTTCAACAATGAGTTTGGCCGCCCCGCGCTCGCCGGCTATTTCCGCACCTTCGAGCAGCGGGCGCCCGGTGACCCGCCTGAGCGCGTACGCGGCTATCACAAGCCGATCATGCTCGCTGGCGGTATCGGCAACGTGCGCCCGGATCACGTGCACAAGGCTGAAGTACCGGTCGGGGCGCAGCTGATCGTGCTGGGCGGCCCGGCGATGCTCATCGGCCTGGGCGGCGGCGCTGCCTCCTCGGTAGGCAGCGGTCGCTCGAGCGCGGCGCTCGACTTCGCCTCGGTGCAACGGGGCAACGCGGAGATCCAGCGGCGTGCGCAGGAAGTCATCGACGGCTGCTGGGCCCTCGGGGAGCACAATCCGATACTGCTGATCCACGACGTCGGTGCCGGCGGACTCTCCAACGCGGTGCCGGAGGCGGTGGCACACAGCGCGCGCGGGGCGCGCATCGAGCTGCGCGCGGTGCCGAGCGCCGAGCCGGGCCTGTCGCCCCTCGAGCTGTGGTGCAACGAGGCGCAGGAGCGCTACGTGATCGTGGTGGGAGCGGGCGAGGTCGAGCGGTTCGCCGCGATCGCGGCGCGCGAACGCTGTCCGTTCGCGGTCATCGGCGTGCTGGATGATTCGGGGCAGCTGATCGTCGCGGATGAGCGCGATGGCTCGTTCCCCGTCGACATGCCGCTCGACCTGCTGCTCGGCAAGGCGCCGCGCATGACCCGCAGCGCGCTCCGCGTCGCGCCGGTGACCCGCGCCTTCCCCACCGACGACCTGTCCTTGCGCGAGAGTGCCTACCAGGTGCTGCGGCTCCCTGCGGTGGCAGACAAGACTTTCCTGATCACCATCGGGGACCGGACCGTCGGCGGCCTGGTCAGCCGCGATCAGCTCGTAGGTCCCTGGCAGGTGCCGGTGGGTGACGTGGCGGTGACGCTCTGTGATTACGAGGGCATTGCGGGCGAGGCGATGGCGGTCGGGGAGCGCAGTCCGGTGGCGCTGCTAGACGCGCCCGCCTCCGGACGACTGGCGGTAGCCGAGGCGATCACCAATATCCTCGCCGCCGACGTGGCCTCCGTTGCGGACATCCGCCTGTCGGCCAATTGGATGGCCGCTTGCGGCGAGCCGGGTGAGGACGCGGCACTATACGCAACCGTGGAGGCCGTGGCGAAGCAGCTGTGCCCGGCCCTCGGCATCGCCATTCCGGTGGGCAAGGACTCCCTGTCGATGAAGAGTGCCTGGCAGGCCGAGGGAGTCGAGCGCACGGTGCTCGCGCCCCTGTCGCTGGTCGTGTCCGCCTTCGCACCCATCACCGATGCGCGCCGCACGCTCACCCCGGTGCTGCAGCTCGATCAGCGTCCGACCTCGTTGTGGCTGATCGACCTGGCGGGCGGTCGGCATCGCCTCGGCGGCTCAGCGCTCGCCCAGGTGCACGGCCAGCTTGGCACTGAACCGCCCGACCTCGACGAACCCGTGCGCCTGCTGCAGCTCGCCGCGGCGCTCGCCGAGTTGCGCGCGGGCGGACGGCTGCGCGCCTATCACGACCGCTCGGACGGCGGGCTGTTCGTCACGCTGCTGGAGATGGCCTTCGCCGCCCACTGCGGGCTCGATATCGCGCTGCCACGCCACCGCGGCGGCGCGCTCGAGCAGCTCTTCGCCGAGGAGCCGGGCGTGGTGGTGCAGCTGCTGGCCGATGACGAGCCACTGTTCCTTGAGACGCTGCAGCGCCACGGCCTCGCCGACGCCGCGCTGTACCTCGGCGCCCCGGTGAGTGAGCTGCGCGTCCAGATACGCGTCGGTGATGCCGTGCTCGATGAGCCCTGGACCGAGCTGCGCCGTGCCTGGTCCGAGACCTCCTGGGCGCTGCGGCGTCTGCGCGATGACCCGACGTGCGCCGACGAGGAGTACGGCGCGCAGTGCGACGCCGCAGATCCCGGCCTGAGTGTAAATCTGACCTTCGACCCCGAGGCGGACGTCGCGGCTCCCTATATCGCCCGCGGCGCGCGCCCCCCGATTGCCATCCTGCGCGAGCAGGGCGTCAACAGCCAGGTGGAGACCGCCGCGGTCTGCGAGCGCGCCGGCTTCGAGCCACATGACGTGCACATGACCGATCTGCTGGCGCGGCGGCGCTCACTGCAGCCATTCCGGGGTCTGATTGCCTGCGGTGGCTTCTCCTACGGCGATGTGCTGGGCGCGGGGGAGGGGTGGGCGAAATCGATCCTGTTCCACGCCGCGCTGCGCGAGGAGTTTGCCCAGTTCTTCGCACGCCCCGACACCTTTGCGCTCGGTATCTGCAACGGCTGTCAGATGTTCGCAGCCCTGCGCGCGCTCATACCGGGCACCGAGCACTGGCCGCGTTTCGTGCGCAATCGCAGCGAGCAGTTCGAGGCGCGCTTCTCACTGGTCGAGGTGCTGCCCTCGCCCTCGGTGCTGTTCAACGACATGAGCGGCTCGGTACTGCCGATCGCGGTCTCGCATGGGGAAGGGCGCGCGGAGTTCGCGGACGAGGCGGCGGCGCGGGCCTGCGCCGCCAGCGGGCTGGTGAGCCTGCGCTACCTCGGCAACGACCGCCGCGTGACGGATCGCTACCCGTACAACCCGAGCGGCACCCCGCACGGCATCGCCGCGCTGTGCAGCCGTGACGGCCGCGTGAGTATCACCATGCCGCACCCGGAGCGCTCGTTCCGCTACCTGCAGAACTCGTGGCGTCCCAGCGGCGCCGGGGAGAACAGCGGCTGGACGCGCCTGTTCCGCAACGCGCGCCGCTTCGTCGATTGAGTCAGCTGGCCGAAACGAGGGGGGTCACGTTGCTGCCCGTCTCCTCCAGGAAGAAGCGGCGCACCATGATCGCCTGCTGCAGTTTGCCCTTGCGCACATACGCCTCGTAGAGCAGATCCTTGACCACCTCGAGCACGATGCCCGCCTCGTAGCCATCGAGTTGCGGCAGGGCGGCACGCGCATCGAGCTCGGCACCGAACAGGATGTTCTTCATCTTGGTGAAGATCTCCGGCGCGAGGTCGGCGAGCTCGCGCACCGAATTGAGCTCGTCGAACAGCCGCAGCCGTCCCGCCTCGCCCAGATCGGCGAACATGGCGTGGGCGCTGCGCCGGCACATGGAGGCGAAGGCATTGAAGGCGCCGGCGGAGTAGCAGACGAGCGCCTCGCGAAACAGCACCTCGACGTCCTCGGGCACGTAGGTGAAGCTGAACTTCTCGCGCGCCCGCTCGACCTCGGTGAACTGTGCGGCGAGCTCGATGCGTGTCGCGCCGTACAGCCGCACGGTGAAGCGCAGGAAGATGGGCGCATGGCAGGCATCGCAAAGGTACACCAGGCCGACCTGCTTCGGCCGATACAGCTGCAGATCCTCGAAGCGCGGAAT
>JAFAPI010000220.1 GCA_019247195.1 Gammaproteobacteria bacterium | reverse complement strand
CGATGCGCTCCGAGCCGCCGACGCCCGAGACGCTGGCGCCCCACAGATTGGCGGTATTCATCTTGAAGTCTTCGGCGGCGCTCGGGGTGATCATGCTGGTGAAGGAGCCGCTGTCGGCGAGGAAGCGGCCGTCGATCCCGTTGATCTGGGCGTGCACGATCGGCATGGTGCCCTCCATGCTGACCGGGATGTCCGGTAGCCGCACGAGCGTGCACTTGCTGGCCGCCGCGGCGGGATGGGCATTTTGGCTGACGAGCAGTGCGATGCAGAGGGCCGGCGCTTGCGCCAGACGCGGCATCGCGGCTCAGCCGCCGCCGTTCTGCACGATGACGCGGCCACCGCGCATGACGAAGGTGGGGTGCTCGGTCGCATGGATGTCCTCGAGCACGTTGCCGGGGACGGCCACGATATCCGCTGCCTTGCCCCGCTCGAGCGTCCCGGTGTCGTTGTCGATGCCGAGCAGCCGCGCCGCATCGCGCGTGCCGGCCTCCAGGGCCGCCGCCGGACTCATGCCGAGATCGGTCATCAGCGAGAACTCCAGCGCGTTCATGCCGTGCGGTGAAACGCCCGAGTCGGTGCCGAAGGCGATGGGCACCCCCACCCGCAGCGCCGTGCGGAACATCTTCTCGTGCGCGGCGGCGGCGGCGCGTGCCTTGGCGGCGATCTGCGGCGGGAAGGTATCGACCTGCTTCATCACCCAATAGATCGCGAGGCGCGTCGGCACGAGGTAGACCCCCTTGGCTTTCATCTGTTTGAGCGTGTCCTCGGTGAGGAAGCTGCCATGCTCGATGGAGTCCACCCCGGCGGCGATGGCGAGTCGGGCCGCCGTGTCGCCGTGGCAATGGGCGGCGACCTTGCGGTTCCACTTGTGCGCCTCGGAGATGATCGCGCTCAGCTCCTCCGGAGTGAGTTGCGGCACATCGACCGGGTCCGACTCGGAGAGTACGCCGCCGCTGGCCGCGATCTTGATGACATCGGCGCCCCACTTCATCTGGTAGCGCACCGCCTGCCGGCATTGGTCAGGCCCGGAGCAGATGCCTTCGATAGGCCCTTCGGGCCGCACCCGCTCGGGCGGGAACGCGAAGTCATCGAAGTGTCCCCCGGGTGAGCCAATGCCATGGACGGCGGTAAGAATCCGCGGGCCTACCGCGATCCCCGCGTTGATTGCATTGCGCAGCCCGACGTCGACGAAATCGCGTGCCCCCACGTTGCGCACGGTGGTGAAGCCGGCCTCGAGCGTGCGGCGCGCGTACAGCGCGGCGTAGAACGCTTGTTCGGCCGGGAAGCGCATGAGCTGGTCGTAAACGCCCCGGTAATAGTTCGGATTGAGCTGGTCGGTGAGGTGCGTATGGGCATCGATGAAGCCCGGCAGCAGTGTGGCATCACCCAGGTCGATGACGCGCGCCCCCGCCGGGGCCTGACCGCCCACCTGCAGGATGCGATCGCCCTGGACCACGAGCACCCCGGCATCCTTCAGTCCCGCGCCGGCGCCATCAAACAGGTGTGCGGCCTTGAGGGTGATGGTTTCACCCTGCGGGACGTCAGGCGCAGCCGACACCATGCACGCGAAAGAGAGTAGGGGCAGGAGCAGGAGCCCGCGGCGCGTCGTCATGGCGGAATTCCGGGGATGGTGAGGAATCGCAGTCTAGGAGCGGGCTGGCACGGATACAATTCCGCCGAGACCTCGACGCCGCTCGATTGAGCCCACCGGAGAGGTGATGATCGCCCGCCGAGCCCGGCCAACTTGACGTACGCAATCCGGCGCGAGCGCTGCAGCTTCAAGGAGGTCGAGGGACAGTTCAGCGGCGATCCGACATTGCTCGACGTATGCGCCGCCGCGCAGGCCGCGGCCGGCGATTTCCGCGACGCGGTGCCGGTGCAGCAGGCCGTCATCAAGAGTTACGAGGCGGGCCGCGTATGCAGCTGTGAGAGCGCGCCGCTCTCAGCTCGTGTGCTCGGCGGCGAAGCGTGCCAGCCCAGCCAATCCCTCGCAGTAGGGGGTGCGCGGCAGTGCCTCGAGGCATTCGAGCGCGCGCTGAGACTCCTCGAGCGCGCGGTCAGTCGTGTACGCGAGGCCGCCGGTACTGTCGATCGCCGCCACCACCGGCTCGAGCTGCACCAGGCCGCCATGGCGGATCGCATCGCGTATCGCCGCGCGCTGAGCTTCGGTTCCGTGGCGCAGCGCATGGATGAGAGGCAGGGTCGGTTTACCCTCCGCCAGGTCGTCCCCCAGGTTCTTGCCCCGCTCCTTGGGATTGGAGCGGTAGTCGAGCACGTCGTCGATCAGCTGGTACGCCGTGCCCAGGTGCCGCCCGTAGGCAGCGAGTGCCCGGCGCACCTCCGGCCCGACGCCGCCCAGGACTGCGGCGACTTCCGCACCGGCCTCGAACAGCTTCGCGGTCTTGCGATAGATGACCTCGAGGTAGCGCTCTTCGGTCGTGTCCGGATCCCGGGCATTCATCAGCTGCAGGACCTCGCCCTCGGCGATTACGTTGGTGGCGAGCGCCATGATTTCCATTACCGGCTGGCGGGCGAGGGCCGCCATCATCTGGAAGGCACGGGAATAGACAAAGTCACCCACGAGAACGCTGGCCTGGTTGCCAAACACCCGGTTGGCGGTGTCGCGGCCACGCCGGAGCGAGGAGCCATCGACCACGTCATCGTGCAGGAGAGTGGCCGTGTGGATGAACTCGATGAAGGCGGCCGCCTCGATGTGCGCCTCGCCGGTGCTGCCGCAGGCCCGCGCCGCCAGCACCACCAGGGTGGGCCGCAGCCGTTTCCCCCCGCCCGCTATGATGTGCTCCGCCACCTGGTCCACCAGCGGCACCGCGCTCTTGAGGCGGGCGCGGACGACCGCATCGACCGCGCGCAGGTCCGGCTGCACGAGCGCGCGGATCTCCTGCAGGCTCATGCGTGGAGCGGCGGCGCTGTGGGGTAGGGTGGCGTGCATGGCAATCCCGCCCCGCATCCTAACCGACGGGCACTGCACCGGCATGCCTCCCTAAGTGATTGTCGCCATTGGAGAAAGGGGCGTTTGACCGGGGCCGGGGCCGCCAGTAGAATGCGCGGCCTTTCCGCCAACCCCTTCTTATTTAAAGAGTATGTACGCGGTCATCGCCACGGGCGGCAAGCAGTATCGGGTCAGCAAGGACGGGGTGCTGCGTGTCGAGAAGCTCGACGCCGAGCCCGGCGCCACCGTTGAGTTCGGCGAGGTCCTGCTGGTGGGCGAGGGCGCCGATGTGAAGCTCGGCACTCCGATGCTCAAGGGCGGCAAGGTGCTGGCGACCGTGGTGCGCCACGGCAAGAGCCGTAAGGTGTCGGTCGTGAAGTTCAAGCGCCGCGCGCACTACCTGCGCCAGAAGAACCATCGCCAGCACTTCACCGAGGTGAAGGTGACGGATATCCGCGCCGGTTGAGGACGTAAGCGACATGGCACACAAAAAGGCTGGCGGCAGCACCAAGAATGGCCGCGATTCACACTCCAAACGCCTGGGCGTAAAGCGCTTTGGCGGTGAGCAGGTGCTGGCCGGCAATATCATCGTGCGTCAGCGCGGCACCCAGGTACGGGCGGGATCAAACGTCGGCACCGGCACGGACCATACGCTCTTTGCGAAAGTCACTGGCCGCGTGCACTTCCAGAAGAAGGGCGCGCAGCAGCGCCTCTACGTGAGCGTCCTGCCCAAGGCCGAGGAGGCCTGAGCCCGGTGGTGCGCTAGAGGCGCACCGTCACTGCCGGAGCGCGCCGCCGTGGGCGGCACGATTCCACACCGATTGTCGATGCCAACCGGCTCCGGGGCAGTTCGCCCGTGCGCTAAAGTCGCATGTCAAGGCCGGGAGGGCCCGGGTTGAGAGACAGCGCATCGTCTGCGGGAGCAGGGGCCGGTGAAGTTCGTCGATGAGGCGCGTTTGCGTGTCCAGGCCGGCAGCGGTGGGCGCGGCAGCACCAGCTTCCGCCGCGAGAAGTTCGTCCCGTTCGGGGGTCCCGACGGTGGCGACGGCGGCGCGGGCGGGAGCGTCTACCTGCGCGCGGCCGAAGGCATCAACACGCTGGCGGACTTTCGCATCGAGCGGACCTTCAAGGCGCCGCACGGCGAGCCCGGTACCGGCAACGACTGCACGGGCCGCAGCGGCACCGACCTGTACGTGCCGGTACCGGTTGGCACGGTGGTGCGCGACCTCGAGACGCAGGAGATACTCGGCGATCTGACCCGACATGGCCAGGAGCTCCTCGTCGCGCGTGGCGGCAAGGGCGGCTGGGGAAACCAACGCTTCAAATCGAGCACCAACCGCTCCCCGCGCCAGTTCGGCCCGGGCCTACCGGGCGAGAAACGGTCGCTGGAGCTGGAGCTGAAGGTGATCGCCGATGTCGGCCTGCTCGGCCTGCCCAACGCCGGCAAGTCGACCCTCATCCGGGCCGTGTCGGCGGCCCGGCCTAAAGTCGCGGACTATCCCTTCACCACCCTGCATCCCAACCTGGGTGTCGTCGCGGTGGGCGAGCACCGCAGCTTCGTGATGGCCGATATTCCCGGCCTCATCGCCGGAGCGGCCGATGGCGCGGGCCTCGGCATTCGTTTCCTGCGCCATCTGCAGCGCACGCGGCTGCTTCTGCACCTGGTGGACATCCTGCCGCCGGATCCGGCGGCGGACCCGGTGCAGGACGCCCGGGCGATCGTGCGCGAGCTGAAGAAATTCAGTGCGGAGCTGGCCAGAAAGCCCCGCTGGCTGGTGCTCAACAAGAAGGACCTGCTGCCGCCGGCCGAGGCGGAGGCGCGCGCCCGGGCAATCGTGCGCGCGCTACGTTACCGCGGGCCGCACTTTCTCATTTCCGCGGCGAGCGGCGCGGGCACGCGGGAACTGGCGGGAAAGGTTATGACTTTTTTGGAGGCGGGCGCCGCGTCAGGTGCGCCCGCATCATCGCCAGCAGATGCTGACGGCGCGCGGCCGGGCCGAGCTTGAGCGGGGTCGGGATCACCGGAGCGGGAATACGCGGCTTCTCGTTCGTGTTCATCACACACCTCACGCCATCGCGCGGATACGGGCGGCCAGGCGGCTCTTGTGCCGCGCGGCCTTGTTGCGGTGGATGATCTGCTTGCTCACCAGCGAGTCGATGACCGGTACGGCCCGCTGGTAGTGACCGCGCGCCGCCGACTTGTCCCCGCCGGCAATCGCGGCCGTCACGCTGCGGACCGCCGTGCGCATGCGAGAGCGCAGGGCCACATTGCGCGCCCGATGCTTCTCGGCCTGTCTTGCAGCTTTCTCGGCGGACTTGGTGTTGGCCAACGCTATCTCCGGTCTGGGCCCCGCTCGGGGGGCGGTAGTCTGCGCAGCGGGGGGGTGCTTGTCAACGCGGAGCGGGAGGGCGGCCGAAGCAGAGCGGATCGCGTTCACATAAACTGGCTATGGACGGTCAGCTCATCCTAGGGATGTACTTTATTTTTAGTAAAGTCAGAAACTTATATCGATGCGGCTGATCCGTGGACTCAGCGGTCTGAGACCGCCCCCGGGGCCCTGCGTTTTGACCGTGGGGGCATATGATGGCCTGCACCGGGGTCACCAGGCCCTCATCGCGCACCTCTTGGAGCTCGCCCGGGCGAGTGCGCTGCCGGCCTGGCTCGTCTCCTTCGAGCCCCTGCCGCGTGAGTTCCTGCAGCCGACGGACCCGCCGCCCCGGCTCACGAGCTTTCGCGAGCGCTGGCGACTGCTCGCGCCAAGTGGCCTGGACACGTTGTGCCTGCTGCGCTTCAACGAGGCTTTACGTAATCTTCCGGCGGCGGCTTTCGCCGAACTGCTGGCCGGGCAGTTGCGCGCGCAGGCGGTACTGGTAGGACACGACTTCCGCTTTGGACGGCGCGGCGAAGGCGACGTCGAGGCGCTCGCGGACGCGGGCCGCCGGCTCGGTTTTAAGGTGCAGGTCCTGCCCCCGGTGACACTCGGGGGCGAGCGCGTCAGCAGCAGCGCGATCCGCGCCGCGCTCGCGGCCGGGGAGTTCCTGCCCGCGGCGCGGGCCCTGGGGCGGCCCTGGTCGATGCGCGGACGTGTCGTTGCCGGCGAACGCCTCGGGCGAACGCTGGGGTTTCCGACCGCCAACCTGCGCATCGAGCGCCGCCGCTCCCCGGTGCATGGCATCTTCGCCGCGCGGGTTCATGGCATCGCCGCCGAGGCGTTGCCGGCGGTGACGAGCCTCGGGACGCGCCCGACCGTCGGGGGGCGGGAGGCGCTGCTCGAGGCGCACGTCTTCGACTTCGAAGGCGAGCTCTACGGGCGCGAGCTCGAGGTGGAGTTTGTGGCGAAGCTGCGCGATGAGGTGCAGTTCGACTCGCTCGAGGCGCTTACCGCGCAGATGCATCGTGACGCGCACGCGGCGCGGCACGTGCTGGGAATCTGACGACTAACATGGCCGACTACAAGCACACGATCAACCTGCCGCAGACGCCCTTCCCGATGAAGGCAGACCTCGCGCAGCGCGAGCCCGGCGCAGTGCGTCGCTGGCAGGAACGCGACACCTACGGCCGCCTGCGGCAGATCGCCCAGGGCCGGCCGCGCTTCGTGCTGCACGACGGACCGCCGTACGCGAACGGCGCCATCCATATTGGCCACGCGGTCAACAAGATCCTGAAGGACATCGTGGTCAAGTCCCGCTCGCTCGATGGCTGCGACGCCCCTTACATCCCGGGTTGGGACTGCCACGGGCTGCCGATCGAGCTGCAGGTCGAGAAGCAGCACGGACGCCCCGGCCAGAAGCTCGATGCACGCGCCTTCCGTGCCGCCTGCCGCCGCTATGCGCAGGAGCAGATTGACCTGCAGCGCGAGGACTTCCGCCGTCTCGGCATCCTCGGCGACTGGGATCGGCCCTACCTCACGATGGCCCCCGGTTATGAGGCGCAGCAGCTCCGCGCCTTCGCGGGCCTGATCCGCAACGGGCATCTCTACCGCGGCGTGAAGCCGGTCTACTGGTGCCTCGACTGCCGCTCGGCACTCGCTGAGGCGGAGGTGGAATACGAGGAGCGCACCTCGCCGGCGATCGACGTCGCCTTCCCGGTAAGCGACCCGGGCGATCTCGCACGACGTCTGGGACTCGAGCCCCCTGCCGCGGTCCCCCCCACCGCCATCGTCATCTGGACGACGACGCCGTGGACGCTGCCGGCCAACCAGGCGGTGGCCGTGCACCCCGCGCATACCTACGTCCTCATCAGCGCCCGCCGCGGCACCCAGCCCGTGCGTCTCATCCTCGCGGCGGAGCTGCTCGAGGCGTGCCTGCGGCGTTGGGAGCTCGAGTCCGCGCAGATGCTGACGAGCTTTCCGGGTGCGGCGCTTGAGGGGCTGATGCTGCACCATCCGCTGCAGCCGCGCGAAGTGCCCGTGGTGCTCGGGGAGCACGTGACGCTCGAGGCCGGCACCGGCGCGGTCCATACCGCGCCGGGCCACGGCCAGGAGGACTTTGCCCTCGGGCAACGCTACGGGCTGCCGGTAACGAATCCGGTGGGCGATGACGGCCGCTTTCTGCCGGACACGCCCCTGGTCGGCGGGCTCAAGGTCGAGGCCGCCAATCCGGTCATCAGCGCTGCCCTGCGCGCCGCCGGGGCGCTCCTGCACGAGGCGCCGCTGCGTCACAGCTACCCGCACTGCTGGCGCCACAAGACGCCGGTCATCTTCCGTGCAACCCCGCAGTGGTTCATCAGCATGGAGCAGGCGGGGCTGCGCGCCCATACCCTGCGCGACATCCCCGCGGTCCACTGGACCCCGGCCTGGGGCGAGCAGCGCATCAGCGGCATGATCGCGGGCCGCCCCGACTGGTGCATCTCGCGGCAACGCACCTGGGGTGTGCCCATCCCGCTCTTCGTGGATCGCACCAGCGGGGAGCTGCATCCGCGCACCGAGGAGCTGATCGGCGCGGCCGCCGAGCGCGTGGCGCGGGACGGGATCGACGCCTGGTTCGAGCTCGAGCCGGCGGAGCTTCTCGGCGCCGAGGCCGAGCGATACCAGAAGGTGACGGATGTCATGGACGTCTGGGCGGACTCGGGCCTGTCGTTCGAGTGCGTGGGCGCTGAGCGCCCCGAGGTGCGCGCGCCGGTCGAGCTCTATCTCGAGGGGTCGGATCAGCACCGCGGCTGGTTCCACAGCTCACTGCTCATGTCCGAGGCGCTCTACCAGCGCGCCCCCTACAAGGGCGTGCTGACGCACGGCTTCACGGTCGATGAGAAGGGCCGCAAGATGTCGAAGTCGCTCGGCAACGTCATCGCCCCGCAGAAAGTGGTGAACACCCTGGGGGCGGACGTGCTGCGGCTGTGGGTCTCGGCCACCGACTACGCCAACGAGATCGCGGTGTCGGACGAGATCCTGAAGCGCATGGCCGACTCCTACCGTCGCATCCGCAATACGCTGCGCTTCCTGCTCGGCAACCTGCATGGTTTCGACCCGGCGCGCGATCTGCGCCCGCCGGAGCAGTGTCTGGCCTTCGATCAGTGGATCGTCGGCCGCACGCTCGCCCTGCAGGGCGAGGTGCTCGAGGCCTACCGCCGCTACGCGTTCCATCTCATCTACCAGAAGGTTCACAATTTCTGCAGCGTCGACCTGGGCGGCATCTATCTGGACGTGCTGAAGGACCGCATGTACACGACCCCGGCCGCCGGGCGGCCGCGACGCTCTGCGCAGAGCGCCATGTGGCACATCGCCGAAGCCATGGTGCGCTGGCTCGCACCCATCCTGTCTTTCACGGCCGAAGAGGCCTGGTCCTATCTGCCCGGGCCGCGGGCGGACTCGGTGTTCCACGTGACCTGGCACGAGCCCCCGCTCCCCCCGCCCGCCCGCATCGACTGGGAGCTGTTGCTGCGGCTGCGCAGCGATGTCACGCGCGAGCTCGAGCGGCTGCGCGACAAGGGCGAGATTGGTGGACCGCTCGATGCCCGCGTCGACGTCTACGCCAGCGGTGAGCCCGCGCAGCGCCTGGGCGCGCTCGCCGGGGAGCTGCGCTTCCTGCTCATCACCTCCGAGGCGTGCGTGCATGTCGGGCCGCCCGCGCCCGGCGCGAGCCCGGCCAGCAACGCCGGGGAGGGGGTATGGGTACACGTGCGACCGAGCACCGAGCCCAAGTGCGTGCGGTGCTGGCACCGCCGGGCCGACGTTGGCGCCGATGCGCGCCATCCGCAGCTTTGCCTGCGCTGCGTGGGCAACCTCGAGGGTCCGGGCGAAGAGAGGTGTTTCGTATGAGTGTGGCTCGGCCGCCGGGACCGCCGCTTGCGGCGAGCGGCTGGCGCTGGCTGCCGCTGACCGCGGCAGTGATCGGCGCCGACCAGCTGGTGAAGGCGTGGGTCGTGCACCACTTCGGCCTCTTTGAGCGGGTGCACGTGCTGCCCGTGCTCGACCTCATCCTCACCTACAACACGGGAGCAGCGTTCAGCTTCCTCGCCGGTGCGGCGGGCTGGCAGCGCTGGGTGTTCATCGGGCTCGCGCTCGCGGTGAGCGTGGTGCTGATCGCCTGGCTGCGGCGCTTGCACGCGGCTCGTGAGCGCCTGCTCGCCGCCGCGCTGGCACTGATCGCCGGTGGTGCGTTGGGCAACATGCTCGACCGGCTGCTGCACGGGCGGGTGGTGGACTTTGTGCACGTGCACTGGCAGCAGCACTATTTTCCGGCCTTCAACGTGGCCGACTCGGCCATCACCGTCGGAGCCGCGCTGCTGCTGCTGGACGCCTGGCGCGAGAGCCGGCACCGGCCGTCCTGATGGACATCCTGCTCGCCAACCCGCGCGGCTTCTGTGCCGGTGTCGACCGGGCCATCGAGATCGTCGAGCGGGCGCTCGAGCTCTTCGGGCCGCCGATCTACGTGCGCCACGAGGTGGTGCACAACCGCCACGTGGTGGAGCGGCTGCGCGGGCTCGGGGCGGTGTTCGTCGATGAGCTGAGCGAGGTGCCGGTCGGCGGCACGGTCATCTTTTCCGCCCACGGCGTGTCGAGTGCGGTGGAGGAGGCGGCCCGGCAACGCGCTCTCACGGTGTTCGATGCCACCTGTCCGCTGGTCACCAAGGTGCACATGGAGGTGCAGCGCTACGCGCGCGAGGGCCGTGACGTGCTGCTCATCGGTCATGCCGGTCACCCTGAGGTCGAGGGCACGATGGGGCGTTTCGATGCACGCGGCGGCGGCCGCATCCACCTCATCGAGAACCTCGCCGACGTGGGCGGGCTCGAGGTGCGCGACGCCGGGCGCCTCGCCTTCGTGACGCAGACCACCCTCTCGGTGGATGACACCGCGGAGATCGTCGCCGCGCTGCGCGAGCGCTTCCCCGGGCTCGTGACCCCGCGGCGCGAGGACATCTGCTACGCCACCCAGAACCGCCAGGACGCCGTCAAGCGCCTCCTCGAGCAGTGCGACGTGCTGCTGGTGGTCGGTTCGCGCACCAGCTCCAACTCCAACCGCCTGCGTGAGCTCGCCGACCGGGCCGGAGTGGCCGGCTACCTCATCGACGGTCCGCAGGACCTGCGCGCCGACTGGTTCACCGGCAAGCGCGCCGTGGGCGTGACGGCGGGCGCCTCGGCGCCCGAGCTGCTCGTGCAGCAGGTCATCGCGCAGCTCGTAGCCTGGGGCGGACGGGCGCCGCGCGAGGTCGTGGGGCGCGAGGAGCGCGTGTTCTTCCCGCTGCCGCGGGAGCTGCGCCCGGGCTCAGAAAAACCCGTGTAGCTCGATGAAGTAGAAGCGCAGTCGCCCGATCGGTTCGCCCGCGGGCGCAGCGTAGAGGCGCGCCCCGAGGCGCAACTGCACGAACTGCACCGGCGTCAGCTCGTACACGGCGCTGAAGCGGCCGAACTGCTGACGCGTCGCGGCGCGGTCCGGATCCAGGAACTCCGCACTCAGCTTGATGCTCTGGCCGCGCGCCGGGAAGTAATCGGCCTCGAGGAGCCCGGCCAGTCGGTGGGGCTCTCCCGGCACGCTGCGATCATCGACCAGGTCCGCCTCCGCCAGCCACGTCACCGGCCCCGTCTTCAGGCCGCCGAAGAGGCCCAGCGCCTGGCGCGGGCCGCCCAGTCGCGCCTGGTTGTCGTCCGCGGCGAGGCCGAGCCGCCAGCCACTCTCGACGTAGGCGAGGTTGGCGGTGACGTCGCGCCCGCTGCCGCGCGTCCCCGGTTCGAAGGGGCCATTGCTCAAGGCGAGCTGCGCGTCCCAATGCTCCTTGAGCCAGCCCAGCTCCACACCCCGTCCCGGCACCGTCATGTCGATGCCGGTCGCCTCGCGCACCAGCGCGGTCTGGTCCTGCAGCCGCAGCCCGAAGGGCAGGTACATCTCGCCCGCCTTGACGTACCAGCTGTGGTCGGCCGCCCAGAAGAGCGCCCACGCCTCGCGGTTCTGTGGCGAGCCCGGGGTCACCTGCTCGTCGGCATAGAGCAGCAGCCGATCCGGCACCACGTTCACCCCGAGATACACGTGCGAGTCGGCGAACTCGCCGCGGCGTGTGGTGTCGGTGCCGGTGACGGTTTCGAGGAAGTCGTAACGCAGATCCGCGCCCACCGCGAGATAGCGGCCGAGCTGGCCGGTCCAGGGCGTGTCGGCGAGTTTCAGCGCATGGGCCGGGAGCTGGGTCTGCGACCAGACGTTGCCGAACACGGTGCGCATGCTGCCGCCGGTGGGGTTGACATGGCACTGCGCGCACTTGAGGCCGTTGGCGACGGCCAGGTAGGGCTCGGCGTGGACGGACGGGTGCGCAAGGAGTGCGAGGAGCGCCAGCGTCAGCGCGCGCGGCATGGCCGCGCACTTTGACGTAACGTTCTGCAGCAATAGCCGCCCCTGGTGCATGTGACCGTCCCGTGACTGGCTGGTACGGGCGTGGGTGCGGCTGGCGGCGGCCGGGGGTTTCCGTTCCCCCTGGAATATTTTCCGCGCGGGCAGCGAACCGCGCCGGGCGCGTCAGGCACTTACGCAGTGCGCCCGGCCGAACGCGTCGGCGCAGAGGACGTGGTACTCCCCCGGAGCCGCCCGCACAGGGAAGTGCGGGCTGCTCTCTGCCTCACCCCGGGCGCGCGCCGGCGCGCGCCTGATAAACCGAGCGCTTCAGTTTCCAGCGCTTGTGAGACCACGGCCAGTCGGCCGGCGCGGCGCGGATCTGCGCCTCGACGAGCCGCACGTACCGCTCGGTGAGCGCCCCGGCGGGCAGGGCCTCGCCGGCCACCGTGAGCGGGGTGAGATGCATCGCATAGTGGCCGCGCGCGGTGCGGCGCAGGCCGATGAAGAACGTCGGGAAGCGCGTGACGCGCGCGATCTCCTCCGGTCCCATGTAGAACGCGGTCTCGCGGTTGAGGAAGCGCGTCCAGTGCTTGCGCTCGCTCGTGGTCGGCTCCTGGTCGGCGACCATGGCCACCGCGCGCACCACGCCGCGGCGACGCAGGATGTCCGCCAGCAGCTCCTGGGCGGGCACGAGGCGAGTCCCGAAGCGGCTGCGGATCGTCTTCATCTCGCGCTCGGCCCAGTCGTTCACCAGCGGCTTGTAGGCTGCATCGACCGGGTAGCCCAGCTGCACGGCCAGGGCGAGCAGCATCCACTCCCAGTTGCACTGGTGCGCGGCGACCAGGAGTACCGGCCGTCCCTGGTCGAGGTGCGCCCGCGCCAGCTCCAGGTTCTCGGCCGTCACGCGGCGGCGGAATTCCTCGGCGGGCATCGCGCTCGACTTGACGATCTCGACGAGCATCTGCGCGAAGCCGTGGTAATAGCGCGCCATGACTGCCTTGAGCTGCGCCGCGTCCAACTCCGGAAACGCCGTGGCGAGGCTGGCGCGGATCAGACCCGCGCGGTAGGGATAGACGCGCACCGTGAGCCACCCCGCCAGGGTGGCGAAGCCGTACAGCACGCGCAGCGGCACGCGTGCGAGCAGCCGCGCCCACCACACCGGTGGCCGGGGTGGCGGCGGGGCTGCGGAGCGGTCGGTGCCGAGCTCCGGAGCCTCGTTGAGCATCACGCCCTAGTTTACGGGCTGCGGGCGGGTCCCGGCCGGCGGAGTGGGTGTCGGCTGCGAGGTGAGCACGCGGCCGAACTTTGGTCCGAGCCAGCGCTCGAGGTCATCGATCACCGTGAAGGCGGCCGGGACGATGACGAGCGTGAGCGCGGTCGAGGTGATCAGGCCGCCGATCACCGCCACCGCCATCGGCTGACGGAAGGAGGTGTCGCCGCCGATGCCGATGGCGACCGGCAGCATCCCGGCGACCATCGCCACCGTCGTCATGACGATCGGCCGGGCCCGCTTGTGCGCCGCCTCGAGGATCGCCGTGAGTCGATCGCTGCCGCCACGCATCTCCTCGATGGCGAAGTCAACCAGCAGGATCGAGTTCTTGGCCACGATGCCCATCAGCATCAGGAAACCGATCATCGCCCCGAGGGACAGCGCGTTGTTGCTCAGCATGAGTGCGGCCACCGCCCCCCCGATCGAGAGTGGTAGCGACGAGAGAATGGTGATCGGCTGCAGCACGCGGGCGAACAGCAGCACCAGTACGGCGAACACCATGAGGACGCCCGTCACCATGGCGATGAGGAAGTTGGTGACGAGCTCCGCCATGTACTTGGCATCGCCGACGTTGACCTGGTGCACGCCGGCGGGCAGGTTCTTCAGCGCCGGCAGCGCCTGGATCTTGTCCATGGCGGTGCCGAGCTCGACGCCGTTCAGGTCCGCGACCACCGACAGGCGGCGCGCCTGGTTGTAGCGACGCACGCGGGTGGGACCCTCGCCGAAGGTGATGTCGGCGACCGCTTTGAGCGGTACCGCCGCCCCGCTCGCGGTCGGCACCGGCAGGTTCTCGAGGGTGGAGAGGTCGCGGCGCGCGTCTTCCGCGAGGCTGACGCGGATCGGCACCTGGCGGTCGGCGAGGGAGAACTTGGCGCTGAATTGGTCGAGATCGCCCAGGGTGGCGATGCGGATCGTCTCCGACAGGCTCGCGACCGTCACGCCGAGCTGCGAGGCGAGGTCCAGGTGCGGGTGGATGAGGATCTCCGGGCGCGGCATGTCCCCGTCGATGCCGGCGTCGCGCAGGATCGGCAGCTGGCGCATCTCCTGGACCAGCTTGCGGGCGCTGGCCTCCACCAGCTGCGGGTTGTCGCCGGTGATGAAGATGGCGATGTCGCGGCCGTTGCCGCCGCGGTTGAAGTGGATGCGGGCGTCGGGGATGGCGGCGAGGTCCTTGATGACGCGGTCCTCGAATTGCCGCTGCGATGCCTTGCGCTTGTCGGGAGGCACCAGCACCACTTCCACGCTGGCGTTGCGCACCTCGCCGAAGTCATCCCCGCCCACGACCTCGAGCACGTGATCGACCTCGGGTTGGTGCGAGAGGATGCGATACACCTTGCTCGTCACCGCCCCGGTGTCCTCGAGGCGGGCGCCCGGCGGGAGCTCCACCTGGATCTCCGAGAAGCTCTCATCGTCGGGCGGAATGAAGGCTTTGGGCACCAGCATCAGCCCGACCAGGGACAGGGCGAAGAAGGCCGCGCCGCCTGCGAGGGTCTTCCAGCGGTGGACCGCCACCCAGCGCAGCAGCCGCTGATAGCGGGCCATGATCGGACCATCGCCATGCACGGCGAGCGAATCCGAGCGCAGGGTGTAGGCGGCGATGACCGGCGTGATGAGCCGCGCCACGAGCAGCGAGAAGAACACCGCGGCCGCGACCGTGAGGCCGAACTGCTTGAAGTACTGTCCGGTGATGCCGCCCATGAAGCTGACCGGCAGGAACACCGCGATGATGGTCGCCGAGCAGGCGACGACCGCCAGTCCGATCTCGTCGGCCGCATCGAGCGCGGCCTGGAAACCGCTCTTGCCCATGCGCATGTGACGCACGATGTTCTCGATCTCGACGATCGCATCGTCGACCAGCACGCCGGCCACCAGCGACAGCGCCAGCAGGCTGATCGAGTTCAGGGTGAAGTCCATCCACTGCATCACGGCGAAGGTCGGGATGGCCGAGAGCGGGATGGCGAGTGCGGAGATGAGGGTGGCGCGCGTGTTGCGCAGGAACAGGAACACCACCAGCACCGCGAGGATCGAGCCCTCGACCAGCGCGCTCATCGCCGAGTGATAGGTGTGTTTGGTGTAGTCGACGGTGGAGAAGATCTGCGAGATCGTGACCTGCGGGTTCTCCTTGCGGACCTTGTCGAGCTCCTTGTCGACCTCGGCCATGACGCTCACGTCGGAGGCGCCCTTGGCCTTGGTGATGTTGAAGGTAGTGGCGGGGCGTCCGTTGAGACGGGCCATCGAGCGGATCTCGCCGACGCTGTCGCGCACCGTGGCGAGATCGGACAGCCGCGCAAAGCGGCCGCCGGGCAGCATGATCTGTGTATCCCCGAGCGTGCGCGCGGTGCGCGCCTCGCCCAGCACGCGGATCGCCTGTTCGCCCCCGCCGACCTCGGCGCGGCCGCCCGGTGCGGAGACGTTCAGCTCGCGCAGCTGCTGGTTGACCTGTGCGGCGGTGATGCCGAGAGCCTGCATGCGCGCCGGGTCGAGCTCCACACGGATCTCGCGGTTCACGCCGCCGCCGCGCGAGACGCGGGCAACGCCCGTGATGCCAAGCAGCCGCTTGCTGATGGAGTTGTCGACGAACCAGGAGACCTCCTCGTCGGACAGGCCGCTGGAGCTGACGGCGTAGAAGGCCATCTGGTTGCCGTCGATGTCGACGCGCTGCACCACCGGCTCCTGGATTCCCTGCGGCAGGTCGACCCGTACCTTGGCTACCGCATCGCGGACGTCGGCGACGGCGCGGTCGATCGGCGTACCGATCGCGAACTCGATGAAGATGCGCGACTGTCCCTCGATGGCGATCGAGGTGATGTTCTCGATGTTGCCGATGCTCGCGACCGCCGCCTCGACCTTCTGCATGATCTGCGTCTCGATCTCCTGCGGCGAGGCGCCTGGCTGCGAGACCACCACCGACACGCCGGGGAAGGAGACGTCGGGATTGAGGGTGCGCGGCAGACGGTTGAAGGCCACCAGCCCCATGAACAGCAGCACGACAAACAGGACGACGGGCGAGACCGGATGCCGGATCGCCCAGGCGGACATGTTCCTCATGGCTCAGCTCCGGCGGTCGGCCGACGGGGCGGCCACGGTCACCGACTCGCCATCTCGCAGGAAGCCGGCCGCGGTCGCCACCACGCGCTCCTTGCCGGTCAGGCCCTCGGCGATGATGACGCCCGTGTCGGTCGTGCCGGAGACGCGCACCGGACGGCGCACCACCTTGTTCTCGGGGGTGACGACCAGGACGTAGCTGCCGCCGTTGTCCGCCAGCACGGCGGTCTGCGGCAGCACCGGGCGCTGGGCCTTGGCGACCGTCACCACGCCGCGGGCGAAGGCCCCCGGACGCAGCGCCGGGTCGGGCTTGAGCTGGATGCGGATCTCGCCCAGTCGGGTGGCCGGATCGATGATCGCTCCGAGCAGTCGCACCCGCCCGGTGAAGGCCTGCGGCAGGCCGGTGATGTACACCGAGGCCTCCTGGCCGGTCTTCAGCTGCGCCAGATCCTGCTCGGCGATCTGGCCGCGCATCTCGACCTCACCGCCGCTCGCGACCCGAAACAGCGCGTCGCCGCCGGGGTTGGCGATCTGGCCGACTTCCGCCTTGCGCGCCAGCACGGTGCCATCGACCGGTGCGGAGATGCGCGTGCGGCCGAGCCGCGCCTGTGCCTCGGCGAGCTGCGCGGCGACCACCTTCACATTGGCGGCGTCGGTGAGCGCGGTCGCGCGGCGCTTCTCGATGTCCTCCTTCGACAGCGCGCCGGCCGCCTCCACTCCCTGCGCGCGCTGGTATTCCGCGGCCGACAGTGCCGCCTGCGCCTTGGCCTGCTCGAGCGCGGCCTCCAGACGATTGACCTGCTGCACCATGACCGAGTCATCGATCTTGGCGAGGATCTGTCCGCGGCGTACGTGATCGCCCGCCTCCACGTAGATGGCGGTGATACGGCCGGTGTCGCCCTCGTTGGCGATGGGCATGTCATAGCGCGCGAAGATCGCGCCGGTGAAGGTCACGTTGGACGTGACCGCCTGCTGGCCTGGCACGATCACGCTCACCAGCGGGATGCCGCCGCGGTCGGCCAGCGTCGTGGGGGCCGTCTTGCTGCCCCCGAGGAGCTTGTAGGCGAGGAAAAGGATGAGCAGGGCGGCGAGCGCGGCCCCGCCTAGGATCTTCCAGTTGCGCTGGGGACCGGCAGGCTCCGCGACTGCGCCGCTGGACTCAGAGTCAGGCGCACGCTCGAGCACGCGATCGCGGCCGATCCAGGTCACGGGCTCACCGTGACGCGGTGCCGGCTCGAGCAGTGGTTCGGGATTTGTACCCACAGCTGAATTCCTCGTGTCCGCGGGGGTGCCGCGCCCCCATCCACTGGGCGGAAAGTCTAATGACCCTCGAGCCGTTCTTCCGCTGGAAACGCCAGGCGGACGCTCCCCGGCGACGGGCCGAGCCCGGCTCCCGGAAGATGGTGCCGGGAATAGGATTCGAACCTACGACCCGCGCATTACGAATGCGCTGCTCTACCAACTGAGCTATCCCGGCTCAAGCCCGCAAAAAGCCCGACATTCTACATTTTTTTTCGCAGCCGGATCACCAAGTCAATGCCGGCAATCTCGGTGCCGGGCGGGGGGTCGGGGAGGCGGCTGAAGTGCACGGCGGGAACCGGCACGTCGGTCAAGGCGCCGCTCGCCAGATCATGAAAGTGGTAGTGCGGATCAACGTTGGAATCGAACCAGGCCCGCGCGCCGTCGACGGACAGCTGACGGATCAGCCCGCGCGCGGCGAACAGGTTGAGCGTGTTGTACAGCGTTGCCTTGGAGACGCGTGCGCCCTCGGCCCGCAGGCTGGCCAGGATCTGCTCCGCTGAGCGATGCTGCGGCGCGGCCAAGAGCAGCGAGGCGATGCGCAGTCGTTGGGCCGTCGGCCGGATGCCGCAGGCGCTCAGGCGCGCGCCACAGTCCACCGCCGGCCCTTCCGCAACGGTCCCCGCTGTCATCATGCGGCCATATAGTAGAGAAAATTCGCGGGCAGGAGAACGCGGCGTAGCGCTGGGCGCGCTTCAGGCCGCGAGCTTACCCTCAAGATGCGAGGCGAGCTCGGCGATGGTGGGATAGTCGAACAGCTCGGTCAGCTCCACGAGCCCAGGGTACTCGCGCTCGATATGCTCGTGGATCTCGATCAGCTTGAGCGAGCTCGCCCCGATCTCGAAGAGGTTATCGTGCACCTCCACGCGCTTGCCAGGCAGGGCGGCCTCGCAGATGCGCTGCAGGTTCGCCTCGATCTCGGTGCGGACGGCTCCTACCGGCCCGCGCTGCGCGGCGCGCAGGGTGCCGAGTTCGGCGAGCTCAGCGTCGTACTCGCCATTGACGTATGACTCCTCGAGCAGGTGGCGCTGCACCTTGCCGCTGGTGGTCTTGGGAATCCGTCTCACCGGCACGACCGCGGCGACTTCCAGCCCCGTCTGCTCGTTCAGCAGCCGCGTCAGCTGCGTGGCGAGCGGCAGGAAGTCGGCCATTGCGCCACGGTGCAGGACGAAGAGGGTCAGCTGCTCGGAGGACTCGCCGCGGCCGCGTACGCCCGCGGCGACCACCTTGCCGAGCTCCAGGCCAGCGCCGCGCTGGGCGATGCCCTCCAGGTCGTGCGGGTAGTAGTTCTGTCCGTTGACGAAGATGATCTCCTTGGCGCGGCCGGAGATATGCAGCTCGCCCCCGTGGATGAGGCCAAGATCCCCGGTGCGCAGCCAGCCATCGGCCGTGAAGGCGGCGGCGTTCGCGGCCGGATCCTCGTAGTAGCCGCGGGTCACGTTCGCGCCGCGGATCTGCACGTGTCCGATCCGGTCCGCGGCGAGCGGTGCGTCGCCCTCATCCGCGAGACGCACCTCGCAGTCGGGAATGGCCCGCCCCTCCGAGACCAGGCGTACCGCATCCCGGTCAGTGTCCGGTACCGGAAGGACGGGCTCCCCGACCCCGAGGCGGTGGCGGTTGAGCGTCAGCGTGCGTAGCGGCGCCCCTGGGGTCGGGAAGCTCACCGCGAGCGAGGCCTCTGCCAGGCCGTAGACCGGATACATGGTCTCGCGCCGCAGCCCGGCGCCGGCGAGTCGGCCGAGGAACTCGTCGCACAGCTCGACGGAGATCGGCTCGGCTCCGTTGAAGAGCAGCCGGGTGGCGCTGAGGTCCACCCCCTCCGGGGCCCGGTTGCCCAGCACCTTGAGATAGTGCCGGTAGCCGAAGTTCGGCGAGCACAGAAGCGTGGCGCGCACCCGCGTCGCGAACTGCAGCCACAGGAGCGGACGCCGCACGAACAGGTCCGTCGGCATGAGGTGCGCGTGCACCCGGCTGAAGAACATGATCAGGTGAAAGCCGATTAAGCCCATATCGTGGGTGAGCGGCATCCACGACAGACTGACGTCGCGCTCGCCAAAGGAGCACACCTGCTGCGCGGCCGCGCCGTTAGCCAGGATGTTGGCGTGGCTCAGCACGACCCCCTTCGGTTCGCTGGTCGAGCCGGAGGAGAACTGGATGAAGGCGGTGTCGCTGGCGCTCACCTGCTGCGGGGCGCCCGGGCGCGAGATGTCATCCAGCTCGTCCACCAGGAAGGTGCGCCGCCGCAGTCCCTCGTAGATCTCCTGCGCGCCGGCCTGTGTGGCGAAGCTACCGACGCGCTCGAGGGCACGTCGGTCGGTATAGAGATAAGGAGTTCCCAGGCGGCGGGCAATGCGCAGCAGCTTGTGGCGGTGCTCGTCACTGATGCCGAGGGCGACCGGTACCGGCACGATGCCACCGAGCACAGCGCCCCAGAAGGCATCGACGAACTGCTCGTTGTTGCCGAGGAAAAGGATCAGCTTGTCGCCGCGGCGCGCGCCGAGGCGCTGCAGGTGATAGAGGATCCCCAGGGCGCGCGCGTGCAGCTCCTCGAAGCTGACATCCACGCTGTCGTGCTCGCTGTCGAGGTAGGTGATGCGCCCGGGGAAGCCGCGGTTGGCCTCGAGCAGCTCGGTGAGCGTCGCAGCCTGGCGCATCAGCGGCGTTCCAGTCGCATGAAGAGCGGGTGGCGGGTCCGGAGGTTGATCTGCGCTTCCAGCTCGAGCGGCCGCTCCGGCACGTAGCGCAGGCGAAAGTGGCGCACCACCTTATAAAGGTGCACGTACATCTCGTACAGCGCCAGGGTCTCGCCGATGCAGTGCCGCGGCCCGGCCGCAAAGGGCATGTACGCAAAGCGCGGGCGCTGTGCCTCGTGCTCGGGAGCGAAGCGCTCCGGCCAGAACCGCTCCGGCTCCGACCAGAAATGCGGGTGGCGGTGCAGCAGGTAGAGCGGCAGCAGAACGTTGGCGCCGGCGGGGACGCGATAGCCGCCGAGCACGTCTGGCTCCAGCGTTCGACGCGACAGCAGCCACCCCGGCGGATAGAGCCGCAGGGTCTCGCTCACCACCTGCGTGGTGAACGGCAGCGCCTCGACCTGCGCCAGGCTGGGGGCCGGCAGCTCTGCCGCCGCGGCGATCTCTGCGTGCAGGCGTTCTTCGGCCTCCGGGTGCTGCGCGAGCAGATACCAGGTCCAGTTGAGTCCGGAGGCGGTGGTCTCATGACCGGCGACGATGAGCGTCATGACCTCATCGATCAGCTGCCGGTCGGGCATGGGTGCGCCGCTTTCCTTGTCGCGTGCGCTCATCAGCATCGCCAGGAAGTCGAAGTGCTCCTCGCCGCTGGCGCGGCGGCGCGCCATGAGCTCCGCGACGAGCTTGGTCAGTGAACGGAACTTGAAAGCGAACTGCAGGTTGCGCTCCTGATCCTTGGTGACGACCTCGAACGGATTGCCGCCGAGCTGCTCGCTCAGCCGGTCGAGATCGACGCCGAAGATCGAGCGCAGCACGATCTCGAGCGTCAGCTCGCTCATCTCGTCGGTGATGTTGATCGGCTGGCCCTGCGCTGCGGCAGCCTGCCAGCGCGCCAGGAAGCGATCGTTGACAGCGCCGATCGTCGTGGCGAAGCGCGTGAGCACGCGGCGGTGGAAGAAGGGCTGCATCATGTAGCGCTGCCGCTTCCATAGCTCGCCCTCGCTGGTCATGATGCCCTTGCCGAGCAGGATCCGTACGCGGTCGAGCCCCACGCCCTTGGTGTAGTTGCGGTGATTGGCGACCAAGACGCGCTTCACGTCGTCCGGGTGATGGATGACATAGGTATAAGATTCGCGGGCGGGGACGAATACCCGATACGTATCCCCATGGCGGGCGAACAGCTCGGTCATCCGCTCCAGGGAGTCATCCGTGGAGCCGACGTCGAACTGCAGCTCCGCCTCGGGGGGGTCGGTGTGCGCGGAAGCAGCGGCGGTCATGCAAGCTGTTGAAAAGGAAACCTTAATCTTATATCACACCGACTTGCGCGGTCAGTGGCCGGAAGAGGCAGCGCGCGCGCTGGCGGCCGCGCTGCCCTACGCCAAGCGCCTCGCGCTGCGCGGCGGCAGCGAACGCGTGCGCGCCAGCCTTGCCGGTATCGCATTGGCGCTGCGAGCACTGACGCACGCGGCAGGTCGCGCGGTAAGTGCCCGCGAGCTCTCCTTCCCCGCCGGCGCCAAGCCGACGCTCCGGCGTGACAGCGTTGCGCTCACCGCGCGCTGTGACTACAGCATCGCCCACTCCGGGCCGCTCGTGGCCTGCGCGGCCGTGCGTGGCGGGGCGGTCGGCTTCGACCTTGAGTTGGGGCAGAGCGCGCGACTGCGCGCGTGGGTGCGGCGCGAGGCGGCCTTGAAGGCTGCCGGACTGGGCCTCGCGCACCTGTCGCAGGTGCGGCTGCTGGGTCACACCGTGCGCTGCGCGGGGCGGCGCTGGCATGCGCGCCTGATCGATGCGCTCGGCGACGCGAGCGCCTGCAGCGTGACGAGCTTCGCGCCGCGCCGACTCGAGCTGCGCGCACTCGGCCTGCACGAGCTGTTCGCCGCATGAGCGCGGACCCGCCGGGCGGCCTGCGCAACACCCTGTACCGCAGCCAGACCCGCTCCGCCCGGCGCATGACCCCTGCGCGGCGCCTGCTGTACGCGCTGGCCGTGCCGCTGGGACTCGGCCTCATCCGTCTGTGGTGGCGCAGCGCGCGCAGCGTACGCGTGCTCGGTGCGGAGCATCTGCACGCCGCGCTGGCGCGCGCGCCTTCCCTCATCCCCTGCTACTGGCATCAGCACCAGCTGTACTGCGGCAAGTATCTCCTCGCGCAGCGCCCGCTCGGTCTGGCCCCGGGCTGGCTGATCAGCCCCTCGGTCGACGGCGAGTTGGGGGCCATGCTGGTGCGGCGGGTGGGTGGGGCCGTGATCCGCGGCTCCTCGACCCACACCGGGGCGCGGGCGCTGCGCGACTACTACCAGGCGCTGGTCAAGGAACAGGTCTCACCGGTCATTACACCCGACGGACCGCGCGGACCGCGCTTCCAGTTCAAGCCGGGCGCGCTGCTGCTGTCGCAGATGTCGGGACGACCCATTCTGCCGATGGCCTACGCCGCCTCGCGCGCCTGGCGCATCAAGTGGGACAAGTTCGTCATCCCCTGGCCGTTCGCCCGCATCGTGATCGCAATCGGTGAGCCCTACTACGTCCCGCGCGTCACTGACCCGGCGCTCCTTGAGCGGCTGCAGGGCGAGCTCGCGGCGCGCCTGCACGCGTTGTACCGGCAGGCGCGCGCGGCGCTGTGAGTGGGCACTCCGATTCTGTTAAGTAGCGAACCTCCTGCGATAACAATCTCTTAGCTTGTGTTCCTTCGACAGTGTGCGAGAATCGGGCGCCAGCACTTCATAACGCGCAGTGCCCGACATTCAACTCCGTGACGCGACGTCACGTGGAAAGTTGACGGATTGCATAGGCTGCGGGTTGGTTTGGGGAGGTCAGTGCTCAATGGCAACTCCGCCGCCGGATAAGCCGGCGGACTTCACCGCCTCGGACATACTTTCGGCGGATGCCTGGACCGGCCGTGCGCCCAAGCCCGTGCTCGGCATCGACGTGGTCTGCACCAAGATCGCGGTCGATTTCCAGAATATGCGCCGCGACGCGGTCGAGGCCTGCCTGGAGCGCAACCTGGAGTTGCTGCGCGGCGCCACGGGCTCAGACTGCGCCTTTCTCGCCGCGCTCGCCCCCGATGAGCCGCTGATCGCCGAGGTGCAGGTGGCGCGCAGCGCCTTCGCGCAATGCCGTCCCGAAGTACTGCAGGGCACCGAGCTCGAGAGCCTGCCGTGGCTGCGCGGCCGGCTCGAGCACCTGCGCCTCTCGGAGCTGCGTGACACCTCCAGCCCGCGCAAGGAGCAGGCGGTCGAGGCCGAGCGGCTGGCGCAGCTGCACATCGGCTCGGCGCTGCTGGTGGCGCTGCGGGTGCAGGGCAAGCCGGCGGGCTTCCTCGGCCTCGCCCACACCATGCCGCGCGGTCCGTGGGACGTGAACCAGCAGCTGCTCATGAAGCTGATCGGCACCAGTCTCGCCACCGGCCTGGAACGCATCCGCATCGAGGCGCGTCTCGCCAAGCTCGAGGAGCGCACCAACCTGTTCCAGGCCGCCGCCAACGACGGGCTGTGGGATTTCGACGTCGAGAGCAACGAAGTGTATTTCTCGCCGCGCTGGAAGCAGATGCTCGGCTACGGCGATGAGGACATGCGCGGCTCACCGGACTGGCGCAGCCTGGTGCACCCGGACGATCTGGCGCGCGTGCAGTCCGCCATCCGCGACCACGTCGCCGGCAAGACCCCGATCTTCGAGAGCACCCATCGCATGCGCCACCGTAACGGCGAGTGGCGCTGGGTGATCAGCCGCGCCACGGCGCGCGTCGACAAGCACGGGCGCTTGCTGCGCCTGGTGGGTGTCGAGCTCGACATCACCGAGCGCAAACTGTACGAGGAGGCGTTGTTCCGCGAGAAGGAGAGCGCGCAGATCACGCTGCAGTCGATCGGCGACGGCGTGATCACCACCGACGCGAACTCGACCATCGACTATATCAACCCCGTCGCCGAGGCGCTGACCGGCTGGCGGCTCGAGGATGCGATGGGGCGGCCGGTGGAGGAGATCTTCCGCGCCTTTCACGAGGAGACCTGCGAGCCGCTCGAGAACCCGCTGTCGGTGGCGATCCGGCGCATTCGCCCGATCAAGTCGGTGCGACCTATGCTGCTCATCCGCCGCGACGGCAATGAGCTGTACGTCGAGAGCACCGCGGCGCCGATCCGCGACGGCCACGGGCACGTGGCGGGCGGTGTGCTGGTGTTCCACGACGTCTCCGAGTCGCGCGAGCTCAACCGCCGCCTTTCGTACCACGCCAGCCACGACCTGCTCACCGGACTGGTCAACCGCCGCGAATTCGAGAGCCGGCTGGAGCGCGCGCTCAAGAGCGCCAAGGCGCGCGAGGCCTCATACGCGCTGTGCTATCTGGACATCGACCAGTTCAAGATCGTGAACGACACCTGTGGCCACAGCGCGGGCGATGCGCTGCTCGGCCAGGTCGGTGCGCTGCTCAAATCCAAGGTGCGCTGGCGGGATACGCTGTCGCGCCTCGGCGGCGATGAGTTCGGCATCCTGCTGGAGAGCTGTTCGCTCGATGAGGCGATGCGCACCGCCGAGACGCTGCGCGAGGGCGTGCGCAACTTCCGCTTCACCTGGGAGGACCGGGTCTTTCGCCTCGGCGCCAGCATCGGCGTGGTGCCGATCACCGCCGACAACGAGGACGTGGCGTCCATCCTCTCCGCCGCCGACAGCGCCTGCGTCGCTGCCAAGGAGGGCGGGCGCAACCGCGTGCACAGCTTCGCCGAAAACGACATCGAGCTCATGCGCCGCCGCCGCGAGATGCAGTGGGCGGCGCGCATCAATGCGGCGCTCGAGGAGGGCCGCTTCGAGCTGTTCCGCATGGCGATCCAGCCGCTGCAGCGCGTCGAGACCGGCGCGCATTACGAGCTGCTGCTGCGCTTGAAGGATGAGACCGGCCGCATCGTCGCGCCGAACGATTTCATCGCCGCCGCGGAGCGCTACGGCATCACCCCGGCCATTGACCGCTGGGTGATCGAGAACGCCTTTCGCTGGCTGGTGTCGGAGGCCGACGAGCGCGAGAAGCTGCTGCGCTGCTCGATCAACCTCTCCGGGCAGAGCCTGGGCGATGACAAGTTCCTGCCCTTCGTGATCGAGCAGTTCCACCGCAGCGGCCTCGATGCTTCGAAGATCTGCTTCGAGATCACCGAGACTGCGGCGGTGGCGAGCTTCTCCCAGGCCAACCGCTTCATCCAGGCACTGAAGGAGCTCGGCTGCAAGTTCGCGCTCGACGATTTCGGTACCGGGCTGTCCTCGTTCGGCTACCTCAAGCATTTCCCGGTGGACTACCTGAAGATCGACGGCAGCTTCGTGCGTGAGATTCTGCGTGATCCGATCGACCGCGAGATGGTCCGCTCGATCAACGAGATCGGACATCTCACTGGCAAGCAGACGATTGCCGAGTTCGCCGAGAACGCCGAGATCATCCAGATGCTGACCAGCCTCGGCGTCGACTACGCGCAGGGCTACGGCATCGCACAGCCCCAGCGCGTGGTCAAATCGGCCGTGGCCTGAAAGGCGGCCGCGCGCGCAGGCGCGCCTAAGACCATCCGCAGCATGCGGACCCCTCTGCCTAACGTCTTGGACTGGGAGCTCACGCCCGGCGAGGGTGGCACGGGGGTTTACTGACGCGGAACTCGGGCCGCGCTGTCAGCGGGTCTCGAACTCCAGGCGCAGCGACAGGTCCACAGCGCGCACGTGCTTGGTGATCGAGCCGACCGAGACGTAGTCGACCCCGGTCTGGGCTACGGCCCGTACCCCCTCGAGCGAGACGCTGCCGGAGGCTTCCAGCTGCACGGCCGCGGCTTGCGCGTTGCGCAGTTGCACCGCGGCACGCAGGTCCTCGAGTGTGAAGTCATCGAGCAGGATGATGTCCGGGGCCGCGGCCAGCGCCTCGCGCAGCTCTGCCAGGTTCTCCACCTCCACCTCGACACGCAGCCCCGAGGCCGCGTGGCGGGCCGCAGCAAGGGCCGCGCTGATCGAGCCCGCCGCGACGATGTGGTTCTCCTTGATCAGGACCTGGTCGAAGAGTCCCAGTCGATGGTTACGGGCACCGCCGCAGCGCACGGCGTACTTCTGTGCGCTGCGCAGGCCCGGCAGCGTCTTGCGGGTGTCCAGGATCTGGCAGTGGGTGCCGGCGACCGCCTCCGCATAGGCCCGTGTCGCCGTGGCGGTGCCCGACAGCAGCTGCAGAAAGTTGAGCGCGGTACGCTCCCCGGACAGAACGGGCCGCGCCGGGCCGGCGAGCTCGCACAGCACCTGCTCCGGGCGCACCCGCTCGCCGTCGGCGGCATGCCAGCTGAGGCGCACCGCCGCATCGAGCTGGCGGAAGGTCTCCGCGGCCCAGGCACTGCCGCACAGCACGGCTTCCTCGCGCGTGACGATATGCCCGCGCACGGTCTGCGTGGCCGGCACGAGCGCGGCCGTCACGTCGCCGGCGCCGAGATCCTCACGCAGTGCGGCGGCGACCTGCAGGCGCAGATCGGACGGAAGCTCGGGCACCTAGCTCATGAACGGCAGGCCATGGCTGGCCCCGGCCATGCACATCAGCATCGGGATCGAGAGCACGAAGTTGACACGGGAAGCCATGCCAGCCGCCTTGCGCGCGCGCGCCTTCTCCTCGTCGGTCGCAGGCTTCAGGCCGAGGATCTTCTTCTGGTTCGGCCAGATGATGCCCCACACGTTGAGCAGCATGATCGTACCGAGCCAGCCGCCGGTGCCGATCGTGTGCAGGTAGTAGGGCGAGTGATTGAGGGGGTCGGCCACCGCCCCGAACGTCAGGGCGCTCACCAGGCTCTGGCCCAGCAGCCAAGCTCCGCCTACCCAGGTCGCCACCGCTCCCCAGCGGAACCAGAACAGGGCGCGCGGCGCCACGTACTTGGTGATGCCCGCGCCGCCGGGCCCGCCTTTGTCGGCGGCGGCGTCGGCGAGCGCGGGAGTCTGCGCCACGTTGAAGTAATAGAGGAGCCCGATCCAGAACACCCCCGAGACGATATGGAACCAGCGCGCGAGGCCGAGCTGGTAGAAGTGGTTCCCGCCCAGGAGCAGCGCCAGAGCCAGCGCGAGGATGATGCCCAGGATCAGGGAGTGGCGGTGATTGTTGAGGGGATTCATGGCTTAAATCTCCAACTTATTGTTTGTGCGGGGCCCATGAGCCGCGCGTGTTTGAAGAATAGGCGACGCACCCCCATAATTCAACGAACGCCCCGGTGGCAGCCACCGCCCACAGACGGGATCGTGAACGCGGCTGATCCGAAGACGGCCGGACGCCCGCAGCGCCCGCCGTCCCCCTGCATCAACGTCTGCACGCTCGATGGGCGCGGGCTGTGCATCGGTTGCCTGCGGACGGTGGAGGAGATCGGTCGCTGGATCATGCTGAGCGCGGATGAACAGTGGCAGCTGCTCGCGGAGCTCGAGCGGCGCCGGCAGCAACTTCAACAGAGGCACTTATGAATGTGGCAGTGAGCGAGGACGTGATCACCCGAATCAAGGCCGAGCTGGCCTCGAGCCCGGTGGTATTGTTCATGAAAGGCACCCCGGACTTCCCGCAGTGCGGGTTCTCCGCCCAGACCGTCGCGGCGCTGCGCGCGCTCGGGGCGCGCTTCAAGCACGTCAACATCTTCGAGGAGCCCGAGCTGCGCGACGCTCTCAAGCGCTACTCGAACTGGCCGACCTACCCGCAGCTGTACGTCAACGGCGAGCTGATCGGCGGCTGCGACATCGCACTCGAGATGTACCAGAGCGGTGAATTGAAGAAGCTGCTCGGCGCCGCGGGCGCCGCCTGAGCTAGGGCGGCGCGAGCGCCGGCCCCTCACCAGGGTCCTCCGCTGCGGCATCGGCCGCACCGAGCCAGCCGAGCTCGCGCGCCCGGCTCTCGGCGTTGCGGTGGCTATCCCGCAGGCGATTGCACACCAGGCAGAAGATCTCGGCGCTGCACTCCGCGTCGTAGCGCGCGTTGTGCGCGTTGCCCGCCTCCCAGCTCAGCCCGGCCACGGTGATCGCCTTCGCGAGGACGGTCTGGCCGAGGGCTGCGCCCGCGAGTGTGGCGGTGTCGAAGCAGGAGAAAGGATGGAAGGGGTTGCGCTTCACCTCGGCGCGCGCCACCGCGGCGTTGATGAAGCCGAGGTCGAAGGCCGCATTGTGTCCGACCAGGATCGCCCGCCGGCAGTCATAGGCGCGCACGGCGCGGCGGATCTCGCGGAAGACCCGCTGCAGCGCGTCCCGCTCCGGCAGCGCGGGGCGCAGCGGATGGTGCGGATCGATGCCGGTCACCGCCAGGGATACCGGATCGAGGCGCGCGCCGCTGAAGGGCAGCACGTGAAAGTGGTGAGTCGCTCCGCGATGCAGCTCGCCGCCCTCATCCATGTCTATGAGCACGACCGCGATCTCCAGCAGGGCGTCGGTGGCCGCCCGGAAGCCACCCGTCTCGACGTCGATCGCCACCGGCAGGTAGCCGCGGAAACGGCGCGACATCAGCGCCGCCCCCGCAGCCAGCCCCTGGGGCGCACTGGCCGGGCTACTCATTCAGACACGAGCCGCCAGGCGACGGATTCGCCCGCCCGCAGCGGCACGAGCGTGTCGGCGCCGTAAGGGAATTGCGCCGGCACCGACCACGGCTCGCGCACCAGCGTCACGGCGTCGCGATTGCGCGGCAGGCCGTAGAAATCGGCGCCGTGGAAGGCCGCGAAGGCCTCGAGCCTCGGCAGCGCGCCGATGCTCTCGAAGGCCTCGGCATACAGCTCGAGCGCGGCGTGTGCCGAAAACACGCCGGCGCAGCCGCAGGCGCGCTCCTTGTCGCCCCGTGCGTGCGGTGCACTGTCGGTGCCGAGGAAGAAGCGCGGCGAGCCCGCCGCTAGCGCCTCGAGCAGGGCCCGCCGCTCGCGCTCCGCCTTGAGCACCGGCAGGCAGTAATAGTGCGGGCGGATGCCGCCGGCGAAGAGCGCATTGCGGTTCAGCAGGAGGTGCTGCGGGGTCACGGTGGCTGCGACCCCTTCGCGGGCCCCGCGCACGAACTGCACGGCCGCGGCCGTGGTGATGTGCTCGAAGACGACGCGCAGGCGCGGATGGCGCTCGATGAGCGGGCCGAGCACGGTGTCGATGAAGCGTGCTTCGCGCTCGAAGATATCGACGGCGGGATCGGTGACCTCCCCGTGCACCTCGAGGACGAGCCCGAGCTCGGCCATGCGCGCGAAGCGCTCATCGAGCGCGCGCACGTCGGTCACGCCGGCCTCGGCGTGCGTCGTGGCACCGGCCGGGTAGAGTTTGATCCCGTGGATCAGACCACTCGCCTTCGCCGCCTCGAGCTCGGCGGCCGTGGTGCTGTCGGTGAGGTACAGCGTCATGAGCGGCTCGAAGCGCGCGCCAGCGGGCAGGCAGGCGCGGATGCGCTCGCGATAGGCACGCGCCTGGGGCGTGCTCGTCACGGGGGGGTTGAGATTGGGCATGACGATGGCGCGTGCGAAGCGCGCTGCGCTGAAGCCCACCACCGCGGCGAGGGCCGCGCCATCACGCAGGTGCAGGTGCCAGTCATCCGGACGGGTGATGCGCAGCGCGCTCATGCGTGCCCACGCGGTCCGTGCCGGTGGCTCGGGTCGGGGTGGGCGGGGGGTCTGAGCTCGGCGTGTGCTGCTGCGGAACCCCTTGAACTCACTTGCTTTACCCGCTGCCGCTCGCCATCATTTGGCATTCTACCGCGACCCGGCACGCCACGCGCACGCCTCGAGTGCGCCGCCACGTCGCCTGCCGGCGATCCCATTCCGGACAGGATGCGATGACCGAACCGCCGAAGATGGAAGACCTCGATCCCGTCGAAACGCGGGAGTGGCTCGAGTCGATCGACTCGGTGCTGAAGACGCACGGACCGCAGCGCGCGCATTACCTGCTCGAGCGCCTGATCGACTACACGCGCCGCAGCGGCGCCTACCTGCCGTTCAGGCCCAACACCGCCTACGTCAATACCATCGCCGCCGGGCGCGAGCCGGACTACCCGGGCAATCGTGCGCTCGAGCAGCGCATCGAGGCGTACATCCGCTGGAATGCGCTCGCCATGGTGCTCGCAGCCAATCGCGCCTCCTCCGAGTACGGCGGTCACCTCGCCAGCTACGCCTCCTCCGCGACGCTGTACGAGGTCGGCTTCAACCACGTCTGGCGCGCACCGAGCAGCTCGCATCCGGGCGACATGGTCTTCATCCAGGGCCATTCCTCGCCGGGTATCTATGCCCGCGCCTACCTCGAAGGCCGCCTCAATGAGGAGCAGCTGCAGTTCTTCCGCCAGGAAGCGCGTGCCCCCGGCGTGGGGCTGTCCTCCTACCCGCACCCCTGGCTGATGCCGGACTTCTGGCAGTTCCCGACGGTATCGATGGGCCTCGGCGCGATGATGGCCATCTTCCAGGCCCGCTTCACCCGCTACCTCGAGCACCGCGGCCTGGTGCCCGCGAGCGACCGCAAGGTATGGGTGTTCCTGGGCGACGGCGAGATGGACGAGCCGGAGTCGATGGGCGCGCTGACCATGCCGGTGCGCGAGGGGCTCGACAACCTCATCTTCGTCATCAACTGCAACCTGCAGCGGCTCGACGGACCGGTGCGCGGCAACGGTAAGATCATCCAGGAGCTCGAGTCCGCCTTCCTCGGCGCGGGCTGGAACGTGATCAAGGTGCTGTGGGGCTCGCGCTGGGATCCGCTCCTCGCGCGCGATCACCTCGGCCTGCTGCGCCGGGTGATGGAAGAGTGCGTCGACGGGGAATATCAGAATTTCAAGGCCAAGGGGGGCGCGTACACCCGCGAGCACTTCTTCGGCAAATACCCCGAGCTGAAGGCCATGGTCGCCAACATGTCGGACGACGAGATCTGGCGGCTGAATCGCGGCGGTCACGATGCCCGTAAGGTCTATGCCGCCTACGCGGCGGCCATGGCCCACAAGGGGCAGCCCACCGTCATTCTCGCCAAGACCGTCAAGGGCTTCGGCCTCGGCAAGGGCGGGGAGGGCCAGATGGTCGCCCACCAGCAGAAGAAGCTCTCCGAGGAGGACCTGAAGATCTTCCGCGACCGTTTCAACATCCCGGTGGACGACGCCGACATCGCCGGGCTGCCGTTCCGCAAGCCCGGTGAGGACGCGGAGGAGACGCGTTACCTGCGGGAGCGTCGCGCCGGGCTCGGCGGCTTCCTGCCCGCCCGGCGCCGCACCGCGCCCGCGCTCGAAGTGCCACCGCTGGAGGCGTTCGCGACCATTCTCGAGGGCACGGGCGAGCGCGAGATCTCCACCACGATGGCCTTCGTGCGCATCCTCACCGTGCTGCTCAAGGACAAGGGCATCGGCAAGCACGTGGTGCCGATCGTGCCCGACGAGGCACGGACCTTCGGCATGGAGGGCCTGTTCCGCCAGATCGGCATCTACTCCTCGGTCGGGCAGCTCTACACCCCGCAGGACGCCGAGACGCTGATGTCCTACCGCGAGGACAAGAAGGGACAGATGCTGGAGGAGGGCATCAACGAGGCCGGTTCACTGTGCTCGTGGATCGCCGCCGGTACCGCCTACAGCAACCACGGCATCAACATGGTGCCGTTCTACATTTTCTATTCGATGTTCGGCTTCCAACGCGTCGGCGACTTCATCTGGGCGGCGGGCGACATCCAGTCGCGCGGCTTCCTCATCGGGGCGACCGCGGGGCGCACCACGCTAGCCGGTGAGGGCCTGCAGCACCAGGACGGACACAGCCAGCTGGTCGCGAGCACCGTGCCCAACTGCGTGGGCTATGACCCGGCCTACGCCTACGAGCTCGCCGTGATCATCCACGATGGGCTGCGGCGCATGTATGCCGAGCAGCAGAACATTTTCTATTACATCACCGTGATGAATGAGAACTACGCCCAGCCGCCGATGCCCGAGGGCGCGGCGCCGGGCATCCTGCGCGGCGGGTACCGACTGCAGGCAGGTGGCCGCGGCAAGGTGCGTGCGACCCTGCTCGGCTCCGGGACGATTCTGCGCGAGTGTCTCGCCGCGGCGAAGCTGCTCGAGGAGCAGTTCAAGATCCCGGCCGACGTGTACTCGATCACCAGCTTCAGCGAACTGCGGCGCGAAGCGCTCGAGTGCGAGCGCTGGAACCTGCTGCATCCGGGCGAGAAGGCGCGGGTGCCCTACGTGCAGGCTCTGCTCGCCGAGCAGGCCGGCCCGGTGGTGGCGGCCACGGACTACATGCGCACCGTGCCGGATCAGATCCGCCAGTGGGTGCGCGGACGCTATGTCGTGCTCGGCACCGACGGTTTTGGGCGCTCGGATGCGCGCGCGGAGCTGCGGCGCTTCTTTGAGGTGGACCGCCAGCACATCGCCGTCGCGGCCCTGAAGGCGCTCGCCGATGAGGGCCAGGTCGATCGGGCGAGCGTGGCGCGTGCCATCGAAAGCCTCGGCGTGCAGCCCGACAAGCCCGTCCCCTGGAAGGTCTGACCCGCCCGCCATGAACGACGCCGTCGGGCTGCAGGAGGTGCGGGTGCCGGACCTCGGCAATTTCAAGGACGTCGCCGTGATCGAGGTCCTGGTCAAGCCCGGCGATCGCATCGAGGTCGACACGCCGCTCGTGACCCTCGAGTCGGACAAGGCGGCGATGGATGTCCCCTCGACCGTGAGCGGCACCCTCGAGCAGCTGCATACCCAGAAGGGGGGCAAGGTCTCGACCGGTGATCTCGTGGCCACCATCAGGGGGGGCGCCGCGGCCGCGCCCCGCGCTTCCGCTCACTCGGGCGTGCCGGCAGCAGCCGCGACCCCGACGGCAGCGACGCCGGCGGCGCTGCCGGCAAGTGAAGCCGCGCCGAGCCCGCCCACCGCCTCGCCGGCCTCATCGCTGCGCCCGGATCTCGCCCCGATCGATGAACCCGGCTTCTCGCGGGCGCATGCGGGCCCTTCGGTGCGGCGTTTCGCCCGGGAGCTCGGCGTGGATCTGGCGCGTGTGCGCGGATCCGGGTTCAAGGCGCGCGTCACGCACGATGACATCAAGGCCTATGTCAAGGGAGCTCTCGGCGGAGCGCCGCCCGCGGCCGCCGCGCCCGGCGCGGGCCTGCCTGCAGTACCGCTCGTCGATTTCAGCCAGTTCGGCCCGGTGAAGACCGAGCCGCTGTCACGCATCCAACGCATCTCCGGCCCGCGTCTGCACGCGAGCTGGGTCAACATCCCGCACGTCACGCAATTCGATGAGGCTGACATCACCGAGCTCGAGCAACTGCGTGCCAGCCTGAAGGACAAGGCGCAGGCAGCGGGCGTGAAGCTCACGCCGCTCGCCTTTCTCCTGCGGGCGTGCGTCAAGGCGCTGCAGCACTTCCCGCGCTTCAACTCGGCGCTCGATCCCGCCGGCGCCAACCTCATCGTGCGCCAGTACGTGCACCTCGGCTTCGCCGCCGACACCCCGCACGGCTTGGTCGTGCCGGTGGTGAAGGATGCGGACCGCAAGGATATCTACGAGCTCGCCCGCCAGCTGGGTCAGCTCTCAGAAAAGGCGCGCGCGGGCAAGCTCGCCCCGACCGAGATGCAGGGCGGCTGCTTCACCGTCTCGAGCCTCGGCGGCATCGGTGGCACGGCCTTTACCCCCATCATCAACGCGCCCGAGGTGGCGATCCTCGGGGTGTCGCGCGCGGCCATGCGCGCCACCTACCGCGAGGGGGGCTTCGTGCCGCGCCTGATGCTGCCGCTGTCGCTCTCCTACGATCACCGCGTCATCGATGGGGCCATGGCGGCGCGCTTCACCACCTTCCTCGCCCAGACGCTGGCGGTGCCGCGCGAGCTGATCGAAGCGGTGCCGTGAGCGTCGAGCTACGCATCCCCGACATCGGCAACTTCAAGGACGTCGACGTCGTCGACGTGCTGGTGAAGGTGGGCGATGTCGTCGAGGTGGACACGCCACTCGTCACGCTCGAGACCGACAAGGCGTCCATGGACGTTCCGTCCACGGCGGCGGGGCGCATCACTGAAGTCTTGCTCAAGCGCGGCGACAAGGTCGCGAAGGACTCCCTCATCGCCCGCCTCGAGGCCGCGGCGGGGGCGGCCGCGGCGCCGCCGCCGCCACGGCAGGCGCCCCCCGGCCCTGCGGCCGCGAGTCCGGCGGGGGGCGATACGGTGCGCATGCCCTCACCGCCCGCCGCGCGTGCGGGCGCCCCCCTCGAGGGACATACCCGCACCGCGCAGCTGCTCGTGCTGGGGTCCGGACCGGGCGGTTACACCGCCGCGTTCCGCGCGGCGGATCTGGGCCTGAAGGTGACCCTGGTGGAGCGCGCCGCCGAGCTCGGTGGGGTGTGCCTGAACGTCGGCTGCATCCCCTCCAAGGCGCTGCTGCACGCGGCCAGAGTCATCGAGGAGGCGGCGGAGATGTCAGAGCGCGGCATCCGCTTCGGCGCCGCGGACATCGACCGCACCCGACTGCGCAGCTGGAAGGCCTCGGTGGTCGGCAAGCTCACCGGCGGACTGAAGCTCCTCGCCAAGCAACGCAAGGTCGAGGTCCTGCGCGGCAGCGGGCGGTTCGTGAGCCCGCAGGTGCTCGAGGTGAGCGGGGAGAGCGACACCGAGCGCGTGCGCTTCGAGCAGTGCATCATCGCGGCGGGCTCCGAGCCCGTACGCCTGCCCAACCTGCCCTCTGATCCGCGCATCATCGATTCGACGGGCGCGCTCGAACTGCCGGACTGCCGCGGCGGAATGCTGGTGATCGGCGGGGGCATCATCGGCTTGGAGATGGCCTGCGTGTTTGATGCGCTGGGCACGCGCGTCAGCGTCGTGGAACTCACCCCGCAGCTCATGCCCGGCTGTGACCCGGACCTCGTCCGTCCGCTCGAGCGGCGCATCCGCAAGCGTTACCAGCAGATACTGCTCGGCACCAAGGTGAGCGGCATCGAGGCCCAGCCCGAGGGGCTGAAGGTGAGCTTCGCGGGCGACAAGGCCCCCGCGGCGCAGACCTTCGGTGCGGTCCTGGTGGCGGTGGGCCGCGTGCCCAATGGCCGGGCGATCGGCGCCGAAGCCGCCGGTGTGAGCGTGTCCGAGCGCGGTTTCATACCCGTCGATCGCCAGCTGCGCACCAACGTGCCCCACATCTTCGCCATCGGTGACATTGCCGGCGCGCCGCTTCTCGCCCACAAGGCGATGCACGAGGGGAAGGTGGCCGCGGAGGTGGCGGCCGGGCAGAAGCGCGCCTTCGATGCCCGTGTCATCCCCTCCGTGGCCTACACCGACCCCGAGATCGCCTGGGTCGGCCTGACGGAGAGCGAGGCGCGCGAGCGCAAGGTCACGTATCAGAAGGGCGCCTTCCCCTGGGTGGCCAACGGCCGCTCGCTCTCGCTCGGCCGCGACGACGGATTCACCAAGCTGCTGTTCGACCCCGAGACCCACCGCGTGCTCGGCGGCGGCATCGTGGGAACCAACGCCGGCGATCTGATCAGCGAGGTCGCGCTCGCGATCGAGACAGGCTGCGATGCGGCGGACATCGGCCTCACCGTGCACCCGCACCCCACCCTCAGCGAGACGGTCGCGGGCGCGGCTGACGCCTTCGAAGGCACGCTCACCGACCTATATATCCCGAAGAAGTGAGTGTGAGCCTCCCGCGACCGGCGCCGCCCTGACACGCCGGGCGGTGAAGAGCGCCGCTCCTATAGCCGCTGGAGCCGCTCGAGGTAGTCCGCTTCGTCCGGCGGCCGCCCGCTGCGCTGGGCGCCCCACAGGACCTCGGCGAGCGGCTCGAGCATCCGGTGCTCGGCCTCGTGGGCGCTGCCGAAACGGCGGCTGAGCCGGGCATGCAGCGCGGCGATGCCGCGTGGACGATCGGTCGCCACCTGCTCGCGCAGCGCCAGGTGCAGCCCCATGTGCAGGAAGGGATTGTTGCGCCCCCCCTCAGGCGGGAACTCCGCGCCGAGCGCCGTGCGTCCCGACTCGACCCAGGTCAGGTACTCCGGATGCTCGGCGATCACCGCGGCGAGCTGCGCCTCGAGGGGCTCGAGTGGCTGCTGCGCGCTGAACTTCCGCCACGCCTCCTGATAGCGTTGCCGCAGCTGCTCGCGGCTCTCCCCGGCGAAGAGTGACACGCCGATCCTACCGCTGCCGCCGCCGGCCCGCCCGGGTGCCGGGGCGGAAGCCGCGCGGCCGGGCCGGGGCAGGCGGGGTCTTGGCCGGATACTCGCACAGATCCCGGATGATGCACCTCGGGCAGTCGGGCCGGCGGGCCGTGCACACATAGCGGCCGTGCAGCAGCAGCCAGTGGTGCGCATCCTTCCGGTAGGCGCGCGGCGTGTAGGCCGTCAGCGCAGTCTCGACCTCGCGCGGCGTGCGACCGGGGGCGAGCCCGGTGCGGTTGGCCACGCGGAAGATATGGGTGTCCACGCCGATCTCGAGCTGGTCAAAGACCGTGTTGAGGATGATGCTCGCGGTCTTGCGGCCGACGCCCGGCAAGGCCTCGAGCAGGCCACGCTCGGCCGGGACTTGTCCGCCGTGCCGTTCGAGCAGCTGCTGACACAGGTTGATCAGATTCTTCGACTTGGTGTTGTAGAGCCCAACCGGGCGGATGTAAGGCTTGACCCCCTCGATGCCGAGCGCGGCAATCGCCTGCGGCGTGTTGGCGCGCGGGAAGAGCACGCGCGTAGCCGCGTTGACGCTGCGATCCGTGGTGTGAGCGGACAGCATGACGGCGACCAGCAGCTCGAAGGGTGTCTGGTACTCGAGCTCCGTGGTAGGGCTGGGATTGGCAGCGCGCAGCCTGCGGAAGATGGCCGCGCGGGTGGCGGGATGCATGCACCGCCCTCTCAGTGCATGTTGAGGACGATCTTGCCGAGCACGTGGCCGGCCTCGATGCGCTGGTGCGCCCTGGCAGCCTCGGCGAGCGGGAACTGCGCCGCGATGGGTACCTGGAAGCGCAGCGATTCGATCGCGGCGTTGAGCCGCGCGTACTGCTGCGGCCCGGGGACCGCGTCGTAGTCAATGGGGCTCAGCCCCGGGCGCGGCTTCGGTCCGTGGACGCCGCGCGGGTAGGCGAGGGCCCCGCCGGGGCGCAGCGCGTCGATGCAACGCTCCAGCGGCTCACCGCCGGCGAGGCCGAGGACCGCGTCCACACCCTGCGGCGCGAACTGCCGGGCGGCCGCGAGGATATCGCCGCTGCGTCCGTCGACCACCGCGTCCGCCCCCAGGGAGCGCGCGAGTGCCAGCTCGTCCTCGCCGGAGGCGGTACCGAGCACGCGCGCGCCCCGCAACTTGGCGAACTGCACCGCGAGCACTCCGACCCCGCCGGCGGCGCCATGGATGAGCACCGTCTGGCCCGCCTGCAGGTGCAATGCGTCGTCGACCCCCTGCAGTGCGGTAAGCGCGGTGGTCGCGATCGCGCCGGCCTGGGTCATATCGAGGTTCTTCGGGATCCGTCCCACGCGCTCCGCGGGTACCGCGACGTACTCGGCGTAAAAGCCACCCTGGGGGTTGTTCCAGCTGTACGAGTACACCGGATCGCCGACCCTGAAGCGGGCCACCGAGCTGCCGACGGCGACGACGGTCCCCGCCCCGTCGGTGCCGAGCACCAGCGGGAATTTCGGCTGCATATAGTCCTCCGGGTGCCGCCGCACGCCGGTATCCCAGATCCCCACCCCGGCGGTGTGCACCGCGATGAGCACTTCGTCGGGCCCCGGTCGCGGCACCGGGAGGGTATGCAGGGTCAGGACTTCCGCAGGTCCCGGCTGGTCAATCGCCGCCGCCCGCATGGTGGCCGGCAACTTCGCGGCATGGACGGCGGAGAAGGCGAGGAGTGGCGCCAGCAGCCAGCCGAGCGCACGGGCACGGGACACCTTCATAAAGAGAACTCCGCGGTGATGAGCGGCCTGCGCGATGCTAACCGATCTGATCCCGTGGCCATTCGCGGGACGCCGTTCCCGGCGCCGCCGCGCGCTTGCGCTCCGTAAGCAGCGCGTCGCGCTCGGCTGCGCGTCGCGCGAGCCGCGACGTGCGCGCCTGGAAGCGGTCCCGATTGTCGTCGGCACTGGGTCCGGTCCCGCCCGGTCGCTCGACCATGCGGATGCAATCGACGGGACAAGGCGCGACGCACAGCTCGCACCCGGTGCACACCGCGGCCAACACCGTGTGCATCTGCCGGGCGGCGCCGACGATCGCATCGACGGGGCACGGCGGGAGGCACTTCGCGCAACCGATGCACGCGCTCTCGTCGATCAGCGCGACGCGCGCGGGGCCCTCGTGACCGTTGGCGGGGTTCAAAGGCAGTGGCTCGGTCTGGCACAGGCGCGCGAGCGCCGCGATCGTCCCCGCGCCGCCCGGCGGGCATTGGTTGATCGCGGCCTCGCCCGCGGCGATCGCCTCGGCATACGGGCGGCAAGCGGCAAAGCCGCAGCGCGTGCATTGCGTCTGCGGCAAGAGCGCATCGATGGCGCAGGGGCTCGGTCTCATCAGCTGATCCGCATCCCCGGCTGCGCGCCTGCGTCAGGCTCGAGCAGGTAAAGGCCCGCGCCCGCGCCGCTGGCCGCGAGCACCATGCCCTCGGAGGTGCCGAACTTCATCTTGCGCGGCGCCAGATTGGCCACCACCACAGTGAGCCGGCCGACGAGTGCCGCGGGGTCGTAGACGCCCTTGATGCCGGCAAAGATCGTGCGCTGCTCGCTTCCCAGGTCGACGGTGAGCCTGAGGAGCTTGTCCGAGCCCGCGGCGGCTTCGGCGCTGAGGATGCGGGCCACGCGCAGGTCCACGCGACGAAACTCATCGATGGAGAGGGTGGCAGGGGTGGGCGTGCCCGCCGGCGGGGCCGGCGCCGCCGTCCGGTCCGGCTCGCCGCTGAGCAGTGCCTCGAGCTGGCGCGCCTCGACCCGCTGCAGCAGGTGACGGTAAGGGCCCACGCTGCGCGGCAGCTGCGCGGCGTCTGCCCAGGTGAAGTCGGCGGGGTGCCCGAACAGCTCGCGCGCGGCGCGCGCCGCCACCTGCGGCAGCACCGGCGCCAGCAGCACCGTGAGCAGCTTGAAGCCGTACAGGGCGCGCGAGCACACCTCCTGCAACTCGCCGTGGCGCGCGGGCTCCTTAGCGAGCAGCCAGGGCTGGCGCGCATCGAACTGCTGGTTGATGCGGTCGGCCTCGGCCATCACCTCGCGCATGGCGCGCGCGAACTCGCGCCCCGCGTACAGCTCCGCTACGCGCGCGGCCAGCTGGCCCGCCTGCGCGCGCAGGGACTCCTCCTCGGCATAGCGCAGGCGGCCGCCGAAGTGGCGGCTGATGAAGTTCGCCGCGCGGCTGGCGATGTTGACGTACTTCCCCACCAGGTCCGAATTGATGCGCGCCAGGAAGTCCTCGGGGTTGAAATCGAGGTCTTCGACGCTCGCGTTGAGCTTCGCGGCCAGGTAATAGCGCAGCCACTCGGCATTCATGCCGAGCTCGAGGTAACGCAGCGGACTGATGCCCGTGCCCCGCGACTTGGACATCTTCTCGCCCGACACGTTGATGAAGCCGTGCACGTAGACGTGGTCGGGGACGCGGAAGGGCGGTCCGGCGAAGCGCAGCATGGCCGGCCAGAACAGGGTGTGGAAGTAGATGATGTCCTTGCCGATGAAGTGGATCTGCTCGGTGTCGGGAGCGGCGAGGAACTCCGCGAAGCTGCGCGGCTCGCCGCGCGCGCGCGCCTGTCCCGAGTCGAAGTAGCTCTTGAGCGCGGCCAGGTAGCCGACGGGGGCGTCCAGCCACACGTAGAAGTACTTGCCGGGTGCATCGGGGATGGGGATGCCGAAGTAGGGGGCGTCGCGCGAGATATCCCAGTCGCCCAGGCGCTGCTCGCCCTGGCCGGTGAGCCACTCGCGCGCCTTGTTCACCACCTGCACCTGCAGGCGGCCGGGTGCATCGAGCCACGCGGCGAGGAAGGCCACACATTGCGGGTCAGAGAGCCGGAAGAAGAAATGCTCGGAGCTGCGCAGCTCCGGCCGCGCCCCGGACAGCGTGGAGTAGGGCTCGATGAGGTCGGTGGGCGCGTACACGCTGCTGCACACCTCGCAGGCGTCGCCGTACTGGTCCTTGGAGTGGCAGCTCGGGCACTCGCCCTTGATGTAGCGGTCGGGGAGGAACATGCCCTTCACCGGATCGTAGAACTGCTCGACCCGTTTCTGGTAGATCAGCCCCGCCGCCTGCAGGCGCCGGTAGATCTCCTGTGACAGCTCCGTGTTCTCGGCGGAATCGGTCGTGTACCAGTGATCGAAGCTCAGGTGAAAGCCGGTCAGGTAGCGAGGCCGGTCGGCGGCGATGCGGCGCACCAGCTCCTGCGGCGGAATGCCCTGTTCCTCCGCCTTGAGCATGATGGGCGCGCCGTGCGCATCGTCCGCACCGACGAAGTGCAGCGTGTGGCCCTGCATGCGCTGGAAGCGCACCCAGATGTCGGCCTGGATGTACTCCATGATGTGGCCGATGTGGAAGGGCCCGTTGGCGTAGGGCAGCGCGGTGGTGACGAAGATCTGGCGGGCCATCCGCGCTAGTTTACACACCTCACCGGCGCGGCCCGGCGCAGTGGCGGCGCTCAGGCGGCGCCCTTGACGTCCTCGAACCGCCCCTTGTTGATCGCCTTCTTGTAGGCCTCGGCACCGGTGATCTGCCTCGCGTCCAGCAGCTGCTGGATGGCGCTGTCCATGGTGCGCATGCCGTGCTGCGCGCCCGACTGCATCGTATTCTCGAGCTGGTCGAGTTTGCCCTGACGAATGAGATTCGACACGGCGGAGGTGTTGACGAGGATCTCGAGGGCCGCGACACGCCCTTGCTTGTCGGACCGCTGCAGCAGCTGCTGGGAGATGACGCCGCGCAGCGAGGTGGACAGCATCGTGCGCACGTGCGACTGCTTGTCCGCGGGGAACACGTTGACCATGCGATCGACGGTCTGGGCAGCGCCGTTCGTGTGCAGCGTGCCCATGACGAGAATGCCCATCTCCGCGGCCGTGACGGCGATGCTCATCGTCTCGAGGTCGCGCAACTCGCCGACCAGGATCACGTCGGGATCCTCGCGCAACGCCGAATGCAGCGCCGCGGAGAAGGTCGTCGCGTGCACCCCGATCTCGCGCTGGCTGATGAGGCAGCTCTTGCGCTGGTGCACGAACTCGATGGGGTCCTCGATGGTGAGGATGTGCCCCTTCACCCGCAGGTTGATGTCATCGATCATGGCCGCGAGCGTGGTCGATTTACCCGAGCCCGTCTTGCCGGTGACCAGGATGAGCCCGTTGCTCGCGCGGCACATCTGGCGCACGGACTCCGGGAGCTTGAGCTCATCCAGCGTCAGCGCCTTGGAAGGGATCGCGCGGAACACCGCGCCCATGCCGTTCAGGTGCCGGAGCACGTTCACGCGAAATCGCCCGCGCTCC
>JAFAPI010000023.1 GCA_019247195.1 Gammaproteobacteria bacterium | reverse complement strand
ATCCGCATCTACGACTTCCTCTACATCCAGGGCAACTACGCCATCTCGATGGAGTACTTCCCCTCGCACACCCTCGGCAGCGAGGTGGTGAACGAGAAGCCGGTGGAGCTGAAGCGAGCGCTGCAGTTCGGTATCGACATCTGTACCGGCATGACCGTCGCGCACCAGGTCGGCATCGTGCATCGCGACCTCAAGCCCGCCAACGTGCTGATCAACCAGGACGGGCTGCTGAAGATCGTCGACTTCGGGGTTGCCGCCGCGCAGCGCGAGGGCGACACGCAGCTCACCAAGACCGGCTACGTGATCGGCTCGCCGAAGTACATGGCGCCGGAGCAGATCCTCGGCAAGAAGGTCGATGAGCGCGCCGACATCTACGCGCTCGGAGTCATGCTCTACGAGATGGTGACCGGGGTCCCGCCCTATTCACGCGGCGACCACATGTCGGTCATGTATCAGCACGTGCAGGGCAAGGCGCGCGCCCCGCGCGAGATCAACCCCAACCTGCCCCCGGAGCTCTCCGACCTCGTCACGCGCGCGATGGCGGTGGACAAGACCAAGCGCTTCCAGAGCATGGAGGAGCTGAGCGGCGCCCTCGAGCGCTTTCGCTAACCGGCGGCGGCCCGGCCGCCTTGCCAAACTTCGTGCGTTACGTCAAATTTCCGGCGACAAGCTGTTGATCCCGCAGCCGGCCTTGGCTAAACAGGGCCGGGTGAAAACTCCCGCAGGAGCAGGCGCTTGGCGCGCATCGACGCCTTCTTGAAGCTCGGCACCCAGCAGGGATGCTCGGACGTGCACCTCGCGGTGGGTGTGCCGCCGATGCTGCGGATGCACGGCGACCTCCTGCCCATCAAGTTCCGTGACCTGCGCGCGGTGGAGCTGGAGAGCTACATCGCCGAGATCCTGACCCGCGCGCAGAACGAGCAGTTCAATTCCGGGCACGACCTCGACTTCTCCTATGTCTCCGCCGAGGGCGGGCGCTTCCGCGTCAACGTGTTCCGCAAGGATACCGGAGTTGGCGCGACCTTCCGCTCCATCCCCTCCACGGTGCCGACGCTCGACAAGCTCGCCCTGCCGGCGGTGGTCACCAAGCTGTGCGACTTTCACCAGGGCATGGTGTTGGTCACCGGTTCGACCGGGACCGGCAAGTCGACCACGCTCGCGGCGATGATCGATCACCTCAACTCCACGCGGCGGCTGAACATCATCAGCCTCGAGGACCCGATCGAGTTCGTGCACCCGAGCAAGATGAGCCAGGTCATCCAGCGCGAGCTCGGTACCCACATCCCCAGCTTCGCCGAAGGGGTACGCGCGGCGATGCGCGAGGACCCCGACGTCATCCTGGTGGGCGAATTGCGCGACGCCGAGACCATCTCCATGGCGATGACCGCCGCCGAGACCGGCCACTTGGTGCTCGGCACGCTGCACACCACGAGTGCCGTCAAGACGATCGACCGCATCATCGATGCGCTGCCGGTGGAGGAGCGCGAGCAGACCAAGAGCTTTCTGGCGCAGAGCCTGCTGGCGGTCGTCACCCAGGTGCTGGTGAAGACCGTCGACGGCCACGGGCGTCGCGCAATCTGCGAGGTGCTGATGATGACCAAGGCGATCGCCAAGCTCATCCAGACGGAGCAGACCCACCAGGTGCCCAGCCAGTTGCAGATGGGCCGCGACCTGGGCATGCAGCTGCTCGATCAGGCGCTGCTGGCGGCGATCAACGCACGCACCATCGACCCCGACGATGCCTACGCGTACGCCAGCGAGAAGCGCGCCTTCCAGAAGTTCGTGACCGACACCAGCATGCTGCCGAAGCTGGACCTCGCTCCGCCGGCGGCCGCCTCGGGCTGACCCATGGCCGAAATCGACGCCTACCTCACCGAGGTGCTGGAGAAGAAGGGCTCGGACCTGCACTTCATCGCCGGCGACCCGCCGCGCATCCGCCTGTATGGCGATATCTCGCCGCTGCGGCCCGATAAGCTCGCGGCTGAATACGTCAAGTCGGCGCTGTACGAGATCCTGCCCAAGGCCGCCCTCGAGCGCTTCGAGAAGAAGGACGGCGCGGATTTCGCCTACACGCTGCCGGAGCGCGGCCGCTTCCGCGTCAACGTCATGCGCCAGCTGAACGGTATGGGGGCGGTGTTCCGCGCCATCCCCTCGACGGCGCTCACGCTGGATGAGCTCAAGCTACCAGAGGCGGTGCGGCAGATGTCCCGCGCCAACAACGGCCTGATCCTGGTGACCGGCAAGACCGGCTCGGGCAAGTCCACCACCCTTGCAGCCATGATCGATGACATCAACCGCCGCGTGAAGGGCCACATCCTCACGGTCGAGGATCCGATCGAGTTCGTGCACGAGCGCAAGAGCTGTCTCATCAGCCAGCGCGAGATCGGCGTGCACGCGGCGAGCTTCGCGGCCGCGCTGCACTCGGCCCTGCGCGAAGACCCGGACGTCATCCTGGTGGGCGAGCTACGCGACCTCGAGACGATGAGCATCGCGGTCACCGCTGCCGAGATGGGCATCCTCGTCATGGGGACGCTGCACACCAACGGCGCCGCGCAGACCGTCGACCGCATGGTGAATGTCTTCCCCTCCGACAAGCAGTCGCACGTGCGCACCATGTTGTCCACCTCGCTGCGCGGGGTGGTCTCGCAGCAGCTCCTGCAGCGCGCCGACCGGCAGGGCCGGGTGGCGGCGCTGGAAATCCTGGTCAACACGCCCGCCGCCTCCAACCTGATCCGCCAGGGCAAGCTCGACCAGCTCGAGAACACCATGCAGGCCGGCGGACAGTTCGGCATGCGCACCATGGATACTGCGATCCAACAGCTTCTCGATCAGAAGAAGGTGACGGGCAAGGAGGCCTACAAGAAAGCCATCAACAAGGCGAAATTCGAGCCGCTCAAAGAAGCTGGCTGACGCCCGCCTGTCTCGCTGTCCATCGGCACGGTAGACTGTGGGCATGACCCGCAGAATATTCGTCACGACCGCTCTCCCCTACGCAAATGGCCCTTTTCATATCGGCCACATCATGGAGTACATCCAGGCGGACATCTGGGTGCGCTATCAGCGCATGCTCGGCAATGTCCTGCATTTCGTCTGCGCGGACGACGCTCACGGCGCACCGATCATGCTGAAGGCGGAGGCCGAGGGCACGACGCCCGAAGCACTCGTGGCGCGTATCGCGGCCGACCGGCCGAAATATCTGCACGGCTTTCATATCGATTTCGATCACTGGTATACGACCGATTCGCCCGAGAATGTCGCGCTCTCCCAGGACATTTACCGGCGGCTGAAAGCAGCCGGTCTCATCTATGTGAAGCCGG
>JAFAPI010000010.1 GCA_019247195.1 Gammaproteobacteria bacterium | reverse complement strand
GCCGATGCGTCGCGCGCCATCCAGAATCTGAATGGCAAGGACCTCGGCGGCCGCCCGCTGCGGGTGAACGAGGCGCAGGAGCGCAGCGGCGGCGGTGGCAACCGCGGCGGCGGCGCACCGAAGCGCTGGTAAGCCAACCTCGAACGGGGGCCGGGCGTTAGACTACGCCCGGCCCTTTTCTTTACGTGACCTTGCCAGCTAGGCAAGCCGGGAGTCTGACAGCGATGGGCAAGGGTGATCACAGAAGCCGCCGCGGCAAGATCTACCAGGGTTCGTTCGGCAAGTCCCGCCCCAAGGACCCGGCGAAGAAGAAGCGCCGCGCGACCCGCCGCCCGCGGCGCTGAGCGCTAGAGGCCCGCGAAGGGCTCCGTGCCCGTGTGCGGCCGCGGCGCGCACTTGCGTGCCCGGCATTCCTCGATGAGCTCGAGCGCGCTGCGCGTGCACGGCGCCAGCTCGGCGGAGCTGCGGCCACGCGGCTCGGTGCGCTCGCCCCAGCGGATCACCTGCGCGCAGTAGCTCAGGCCGCCGCCGAACCCCGGCAGCAGCAGCAGGGCACCGGGACGGACCCGTCCCTCCTCGACCGCCTCGCACAGCGCGACGGCTACCGTCGCCGCCGACATGTTGCCGTAGCGCTGGATGTTCACGTACACCCGCTCCATCGGCACGCGCACCCGCCGCGCCACCGCCTCGATGATGCGGAGGTTGGCCTGATGCGGTACGACCAGCTCGACGCTCGACGCGTCGAGGCCGAGCCGGCCGAGGGAGGCGTCGCACGCGCTCGCCATGCCCGCGACGGCGCGCTTGAAGATCTCCTGCCCCTCGAACTGCCAGCGGGTGACGCCGTACAGGATGCCGTGGTTGGCATAGCGGCCGCCCATGCCCTGCACGCGCAGGATCTCCGGGGCCTCGCCGAAGCAGCCGAGCTTCTCGGCCAGCACGCCCTCTTGCCGCTCGCTCGCCTCGAGCACCACGGCAGCGGCGCCGTCGCCGAACAATACCGCGACATCGCGATCGCTCCAGTCCATGAAGGGCGAGATGAACTCCGCGCCGATCACCAGAGCGTTGCGCACCACTCCGGTGCGGATGAGCGCGGTGGCGGTCGAGAGGCCATAGAGGAAGCTGGTGCAGGCGGTGTTGATGTCGTAGGCGGCCGCCGGCTGCGCACCGATGCGCGCCTGGATCCCCGAGGCCATGTTCGGCACCTGGTCGTCATGGCTGCAGGTGCCGAACACGATCAGCTCGACGTCCCGGCCCGCCATCCCCGCCGCCGCCAGGGCGCGCATCGCGGCCACGTAGGCGAGCTCCTCGAGGCCGACGTGCGAGATGCGCCGCTCGCGGATGCCGGTGCGGCTGACGATCCACTCATCGCTGGTATCGAGGATCTTCGCCAGATCGCCGTTGCTCAGCACGGCCGGCGGCAGGCACTTGCCCCAGCCCGTGATCGCTGCGTGCGTCAACGCCTCTCCCTGCCCCGCCCCGCCGGCAAGGATAACAGGCGACTCCCGGCCGGCGGTCAGTGCGGCAGGCGGAACACGATCCGGAAGCGCGGACAGTTCCCGACCGGCACGTCGCCGCGTACCCAGCGCGCGTAATGCCCGTGGCGGGCGATGCTGAGCGCGGCCTGATCCAGACGCGCATCGCCCGAGGAGGCCACGACCGCCGGTTCGCCGCGGCGCTCGCCTGCGGCGTCGACGCACACCTGCACGTCGGTGGTACCGGCCACGCCGGCGCGGATGCGATCCGGCGGGTAATAGTCCGCGCTGTCGGGCAGCACGTTACGGCCCAGCAGGCGCAGCGGCGCCTCCGGGACCGCGCTGCCCGCCGCGGGCGGTTCGGCCGTGGCCACCGGTACCGGCTCCGGCGCGGGCGCGTTGAGCACGGGCACGGGGAGCGCATCGGGGGGCGGCGGGTGCTGAAGATCGCTGGGCCCGTCCACCCTGATCGGCGCGGGCGCGGGTATCGGGTCCGGCACCGGGGGGAAGGTCGCGGCGATCGTCGGCGGAACCGCCGGTGCGGGGGCCGGCATCAGTGCGCTCAGGAGCAGGTAGGCGACCATGAGGTGCAGGGCCAGGATGCCGGCGCCGGCGAGAGCGCGGCGGGAGAGAAAGCCGGGTGCGAGCACGGGTGAGTTCATCGCTAACCCTCCGTTGCGTGGCGGCGTGACGCGCCGTCCCAGACTCTTTAAACACGCTACGCCCGCTGCCGGGGTTAGACAAGGTGCGAGCGTCCGGACATAACCTGACTCAGCGACGCAGGTCCGGCGCGTAATCGAAGGAGTCGAAGTAGAGCCGCTCGGGCGGCAGTCCGTGGCCGGGCGTCTCGCGGCGCAGCACCTCGATGAGGGCCGGCGGGCCCGCGGCGTAGACCTCGAACGGGCCAAGATCAGGGTGGTCGGTGAGCAGCGCCTCGTGGACCCAGCCGCGGCGCTGGTGCGCAGCCTGCGGCTCACCCTCTGACAGCACGGCGTGGTAGGTGAGCTGAGCCGCGTGGTGCTCGGCCCAGTCACGCGCCAGTTCGTCCTGGTAGAGATCCGCCGCGGTGCGCGCCCCCCAGTAGAAGTGCACCCGGCGGCGGATACGGTTCTCGAGCAGGTGGCGCAGGATGGATTTGAGGGGTGCGAAGCCGGTGCCGCCGGCCACCATGATGAGTGGCCCGGTACCGGCGCGATAGACGAACTGTCCGACCGGCCCCTCGATGCGCAGCAGCGAGCCGACGCCGAGAGCGTCGCCGGTGCGCGCGAAGAGGCGCGCGCTGAAGTCCCCGCCCGCCACCTGCCGCACGTGCAGCTCGAGCAACTCGCTGTCGTGCGGCGGCGAGGCGATCGAGAAGCTGCGGCGGCGGCCGCCCTCGAGCAGCACGTCCAGGTACTGGCCCGCCTGGAACGGCAGGCGCTCGACCGCCGGCAGTCGCAGCCACACCTGCAGTACGTCGGGGGCGAGGCTGACCAGCCGCTCGATCCGGCAGGGCAGGGTCTTGATCTGTACGTCCGCCACGCTCTGCACGGCGCGGGCGCGCAGCTTGAGGG
>JAFAPI010000213.1 GCA_019247195.1 Gammaproteobacteria bacterium | reverse complement strand
CATCGTCAACCTGCTCGATACGCCCGGCCACGAGGATTTCTCCGAGGACACCTACCGCACCCTGACGGCGGTCGATTCGGCGCTGATGGTCATCGACTGCGCCAAGGGCGTCGAGGAGCGCACCATCAAGCTGATGGAGGTGTGCCGGCTGCGCGACACGCCCATCATGACCTTCATCAACAAGCTCGACCGCGATGGGCGCTCGCCGATCGAGCTGCTGGATGAGATCGAGGCGGTGCTGAAGATCCGCACCGCTCCGGTCACCTGGCCGATCGGCATGGGACGCGAGCTGCGCGGCATCTACCACCTGCCCGAGGACCGCATCTACGTCTACGCGCCCGCAGAGCGCGGCCGCCTCGGTGAGAACCGCACCCTGGATGGCCTCGACAGCGCCGCGGCCAGTGCCTTCCTCGGTGAAGGCGCCGCTGCGCTGCGCGCCGAGCTCGAGCTGGTGCGCGGTGCGAGCGCGGCCTTCGAGCCGCAGGCGTACCGCGCCGGCCGCCAGACGCCGGTGTTCTTCGGCTCCGCCATCAACAATTTCGGGGTGCAGGAGCTGCTCGCGGCGTTCGCGCGCCACGCGCCCCCGCCGCTGCCACGGGAGACGCGCGAACGCACCGTGCAGCCGGTCGAGGAGTCGCTCGCCGGCTTTGTCTTCAAGATCCAGGCCAACATGGACCCCGCGCACCGCGACCGCATCGCCTTCCTGCGCCTGTGCGCGGGCCGCTATAGCCGCGGCATGCGGCTGTTTCACGTGCGGCTCGGCAAGGAGGTGCGCGTCGCCGACGCGCTCACCTTCATGGCCGCCGAGCGGGCGCAGGCGGCGGAGGCCTTCGCCGGCGACATCATCGGCCTGCACAACCACGGCACCATCAACATCGGCGACACTTTCACCCAGGGCGAGCGCCTCACCTTCACCGGCGTGCCCGATTTCGCTCCCGAGATCTTCCGCCGCGCGGTGCTGAAGGACCCGCTGCGCATGAAGGCCCTGCAGAAGGGTCTCGCGCAGCTGTGCGAGGAGGGGGCGACGCAGCTCTTCAAGCCCTTGCGCAGCAACGACCTGATCCTGGGCGCAGTGGGGCCGCTGCAGTTCGAGGTGGTCGCCTTTCGCCTGCAGGACGAGTACGGGGTGCAGTGCGTCTTCGAGCCCGTGACCGTGCACACCGCGCGTTGGGTCGAGGCGCCCGAGCAGGCGGAGCGGCTGGAGGAGTTCCGCGCCCGGCTGCACGAGCACCTCGCGCTCGATCACACCGGGGCGCTGGTCTACCTGGCGCCCTCGCGGGTGAACCTGCAGCTCACCCTCGAGCGTTGGCCAGAGCTCACCTTCCGCGCCACACGCGAGCACGCCCGCTAGGGGAAAGCGCCGGACCAGCGGCCGAGCGACAGCTGTGCAACCGCGCGCGTGAAGTCGCGTACCGCCTGGTCGTCGGCGCCGCGGCCGAAGCGCAGCTCCGCGTAGCGCTGCAGCAGCCCCTCCACCGCCGGTGCCAGCCGCGGCCGTTCGATGGCGCAGCGCTCGGCGAGTGCGAGCGGGCCTTCGTGGGGGGCGCGCGTCAGGCCGGCGCGCCCGAGCGCGCGGCACAGCCGCAGATAGGCGCGCCCGAGCGCATCGGGACGCACCCCGCGCGGCCGGGGTGTGATGCGCAGGCCCAGCCACAGGAGCCACAGCAACAGGCCGGCGATGAACGCCCGTCCGAGATCGACAGCATCGGGTGCGCGTACGCCCAGGCGTCGCAGCAAGTCCAGCTGACCCTCGTAGCTGAACTTGACCACGTGCGTGCCCCACCAGCTGTTGGCGGCGTCCCAGCCGGCAAAGAGTGCCCGCAGCCAGGGGCTGTGCAGCAAGCGCTCCCGCGTCGGGAAGGCATCCGGCAACAGATCGAGGACCCCACGGTGCAGGCGCTCGGGCGCCACCACCGCGGTCGGATCCACCCGCGTCCAGCCCGATCCGGCCAGCCATACTTCCGCCCAGGCGTGGGCATCCGACTGACGCACCACCAGATAGGAGCCGATCGGATTCCATTCCCCGCCCAGGTACCCGGTGACGACCCGCGCCGGGATCTGCGCGGCGCGCATCAGCGCAACGAAGGCCGAGGCGTAGTGGCCGCAGAAGCCCTCGTGCGTGCGAAAAAGCAGATCATCGACCGCATCGGCCGACAGGGGCGCCGGCGTGAGCGAGTAGCTGAACCCGCCGCTGCGCAGATAGTCGAGCGCCGCTGCCACGAGCGCGGCATCGTTCGGGGCGCGTTCGCGCAACGTGGCGGCGAGCGCGCGGGTGCGCGGATTGCCGGGCGGGGGGGTGAGGTCTTCGCGCAGCTGCGCCGGTGGCGGCGCCGGGGAGCGGCTGCGCAGGTAGGACACGGCCTCGTAGCTCAGGGGCTCGGCGACCGGCTCGGTGCCGACGAGTTGGTCGTCGTAGGTAAGAAAGACGCGGCCGGCAGGGGCACGCTCGGGGCGCTCGAGCGCGAACCACCAGCGCCGTTGCGAGGGTTCGAGGGTCACCTGGTAGCGGACCGGCGCGCCGAGGGGCTCGAGCGGTGCGCGCAGGCGCAGTCGCTCGGGGCCGCGTCGCCAGGCGTGGCCGTCGAACTCGTGCAGCACCGGGCCACGCCAGTAGAGGGTCTCGCGCGGCGGCGGCGCGCCGTGGAAGCGCACGCGGAAGGCCGGATCATAGTTGGCGATCAGCTGCATGATGCTGCCGGGGTCCATGCTGTCGCCGAGCCCGGTAGAGGCGGCGTCCCCGCGCGGTATGGCCCAGAAGCCGCCGGCGAAACGCGGGAAGAAGAGAAAGAGCACCAGCGCCAGCGGCACGGCGAGCAGCAGGGCACGGCCGCCAAGGCGCAGCGCGCGCAGCAGCTCCAGCTGCGGGGCAGCGATGCCGGCGAGCGCGCCGCAGCACAGCAAGGTCTGCGCAACGTACAGCGGCACGCGCAGCAGGTCCTGACGGTCGAGACACGCGGCGAGCAGCAGAAAGAGGCCGGCTCCGACCAGGATGCGCTCATCGCGCGTGCCGCGGGTCTCGAGCAGCTTCAGCGCCGCCATCAGCATCAGGAGTGTCGTGCCGGCGGCGAGACCGTTCAGGGTGTGAAAGCGCGCGAGCACCACAGCCGCGAGCGCGAGCGCGAGCAGCGCGCGCTGCAGCGTGCCCGGCAGCCACAGTCGGCGCCGCTCCGCGGCGAGCCGCCACGCGACCGCGAGCAGCGACACCGCCGTCGCCCACAGTGGCAGGCGGTCCGCCTGCAGCAGCACCCCGCCGGTGAAGGCCGCCGCGGACCATGCCAGTGCACGCGGCCGCAGGTCTGGTGCCGCGCTCACCCGGGCGCCTCATCGAAGCGGGCGAGCGCGGCGAGGCAGCGATGCCGGTGCGCAGGTCCGCGCTGCGCCGGCAGTGTGCGCCCGGGCAGCCGCAGGGCGTAGCGCTCTCCCTGCTGCTCCGCGTCCACGATCCAGCGCGCCAGCTGCGAGAGGCGCGCCTCAGGATCCGCCAGGGGTACGCGCGCAAAGTCGAACAGACGCACGTCGGAGGCCGCGGCCTCGTACTCCTTGACCAGCAGGGGAGCCTCGCGCGCGTATGCCTTCCAGTCGACGCGCCGCGGCGAGTCACCATCGCGAAAGGGCCGCAGCCCGAGCCATTCGTCCTCGAGCGCGCCGCTGCCGCGGCGCCGGGTGCCGGGTCGGAGGTCGGAGTCCGGCATCGGCAGGCTGCCGTGCGGCGCGGGATAGACCAGCAGCTCGAACGGCGCGTGCAGCCAGGTCCAGCAGCAGAAAAGTCCGAAGGGATGGCGGGTCTCGAGTCGCACTCTTGACAAGCGCAGGACGCCGCGGCGCTGCGGCGGTACCGGCACGGCGAGCGTCGCGCCCTGGTACGCGGGCAGATCGGCGCTGCCAGCCGTGGCGCCCGGGAGCGAGGCCGCGAGCCGCGGGCGCGCGGTCGCCTCGCCGCCGAGTGCGAGCAGAAGCGCCGCCGGTTCGCCCGCGAAGGCCGGCGGAGCGCTGGCGCTCTGCAGCTGCAATCCAAGGAGATTGCGGTGACACTGCTGCATGGCGACCAGCATGAAACCGCTGAGAACGAAGGTGAGCAGCAGGGCGAGACTGTTACCGTAGTTGAGACCGGCGAGCAGCATCAGCAGCAGCAGCACGCAAAAGGCGAGCCCGCTGCGGCTCGGCAGGATGTAGAGCCGCCGCCGCTCGAGCCGCAGCGGCAGGACATCCACGCCCTGCCGGGCACGGATCCAGCGTGCGAACCGGCCGGTCAGTTCGGCCCGCCACCGCAGCGGCCACGCAGGGAGGGCACGCTCTGCGGTGCTAGACACTAGGGCGAGAGCGGCACCGCGCGGATGATCTCCGCGGCCAGCCCGGGGTCGGGGCCGTGCGGCTCCGCGTCGCGGCGCTCGAGGCGGTGTGCGATGAGCGGCGGCAGCACCGCCTGTACGTCCTCGGGCAGCACCGAGCGACGCCCGGCGAGGTACGCCCACGCCTGTGCCGCCCGCACCAGACCCTGGCCAGCGCGCGGCGAGAGGCCGAGCTTGAGGTCGGCCCGCTCGCGCGTGCTCGCGATGAGGCTCTGGGCGTAGTCGAGCAGCGCGTCGGCCACGTGCACCTCGCGCACCGCGCGCTGCACACGCAGCACGCCGGCCGCATCGAGCGCCGCGCCGATGTGCGGCAGCAGCTCGCGGCGCTCCCCGCCGCGCAGCAGCGCGCGCTCGTGCGCCGCATCCGGGTAGCCGAGCGTGACTCGCATCAGGAAGCGGTCGAGCTGCGACTCAGGCAGCGCGAAGGTGCCGAGCTGCTCGCGCGGGTTCTGGGTCGCGACGACGAAGAACGGCTCGGGCAGGACGTAGGTGGTGCCATCGGCGCTCACCTGCCGCTCTTCCATGGCCTCGAGCAGGGCACTCTGGGTGCGCGGACTGGCGCGGTTGACCTCGTCCGCGAGCAGCAGCTGGGTGAAGATGGGGCCCTGGCGGAAGTTGAAGCGTTGCTGCGCTCGATCGAAGATCGAGACGCCGATGATGTCGGCCGGCAGCAGGTCGGACGTGAACTGCACGCGCTGCCAGGCGAGACCGAGCACGTGCGCAAGGGCATGCGCCAGCGTGGTCTTGCCCACGCCCGGCACGTCCTCGATGAGCAGGTGACCCCGCGCCAGCAGGCACGCGAGACACAAGCGGATCTGCGCAGGCTTGCCAAGGATGACGGTCTCCAGCGTCTCGAGGGCGCGGGCGAGGACCAGCGCATCCGCATCGGGGCTCATGCCAGCAGACCTCGCACGCGCTCGCGCTGCGCCGCGAGCCGCTCGGTGCTGCGCTCGAGTTCCTGCACCCGTTGCCGCTCCGTGGCGACGAGTTCGGCGGGGGCGTGGCGCACGAAGCTGTCATTCGCCAGCTTGGCGCGGGTGCGCGCGAGATCCGACTGCGCCCGTCCCAGGAGCTTGCCGAGGCGCTCGAGTTCTGCCGCCGGGTCGATGAGGCCGGCCATGGGCACGAGCAAGCTCAGATTGCCGAGCAGCGCCACCGCCGCCTGCGGCGGGGTGGCGCCCGCCGCCAGGAGCGTGATCGACTCGAGCCCGGCGAGACGCTCAAGGAGGGGACGGTGGCGCGCCACCAGGGCCGCATCCGCCGGGCTGGCGTCCTTCAGTAGCAACGGGATGCGCCGGCCAGGGGCGATATTCATCTCGCCGCGGATCTGCCGCACGCCGAGGATCACCCCCTGCAGCCAGCTCACCTCGCGCTCCGCGCTCTCGTCCGGGGGGTAGTCGGCCGCGCGCGGGTAGGGGGCGAGCATCACGGTCGGGCCGCCGCGGCCGGCGAGCGGTGCGACGCGCTGCCAGATTTCCTCAGTGATGAAGGGCATGAAGGGATGCAGTGCGCGCTGCAGTGCTTCGAGCACGTCGGCCAGCGTCGCCTGCGCGGCGTGGCCCGCGGCCGCGTCCGCTTCTGCGTGCAGCACCGGCTTGGTGAGCTCGAGGTACCAGTCACAGAAGTCATACCAGGTGAACTCGTAGAGCGCGCTGGCGGCGAAGTCGAAACGGTACTCGCGCAGCGCATCCTCGACGTTGCGCAGCATGCGGCCGAAGCGGGCCCGGATCCAGCGGTCCGCCACCGCGGGCGGGCCCGCGGGAGCGGGGGGCGGGGTCGGTACGCTGAGCGTCACGAAGCGTGCCGCGTTCCACAGCTTGTTGCAGAAGTTGCGGTAACCGGCGACGCGGCCGAGATCGAAGCGCAGGTCACGACTCGGCGAGGCGAGAGCCGCGAAGGTGAAGCGCAACGCGTCGGTGCCGTGCGCGGCGATGCCTTGCGGGTACTGGCGGCGGGTGGCGCGCTCGATCGCCGGTGCGAGCTGTGGCTGCATCAGGCCGCTGGTGCGCTTCTCGACCAGGGCCTCGAGACTGATGCCGTCGACGATGTCCAGCGGGTCGATCACATTCCCCTTGGACTTCGACATCTTCTCGCCATGCTCATCGCGGATCAGGCCGGTGATGTACACGTCGCGAAACGGCACCTCGTCCATGAACTTCAGGCCCATCATGATCATGCGCGCGACCCAGAAGAAGATGATGTCGAAGCCGGTGACCAGCACGCTGCCGGGATAGTAGCGACGCAGTTCCGGGGTCTCTTCCGGCCAGCCGAGGGTCGAGAAGGGCCACAGCGCCGAGGAGAACCAGGTGTCGAGGACGTCCTCGTCCTGGCGCAGTGCGACCGCGCCCAGGCCGTAGCGCTCGCGCACCTCCGCCTCGTCGCGCCCGACGTAGACCTGGCCGGCGGGGTCATACCAGGCGGGGATGCGATGTCCCCACCACAGCTGGCGGCTGACGCACCAGTCCTTGATGTTGCGCATCCACTCGAAATAGGTACGCGCCCAGTTCTCGGGCACGAAGCGCGTGCGGCCGCTCTCCACCGCAGCTACGGCCGGGGCTGCCAACGGGCCGGTGCGCACGTACCACTGGTCGGTGAGGTAGGGCTCGAGCACCGCGCCGCTGCGGTCCCCGCGCGGCACCACCAGGCGGTGTTTCTCGACACGCTCGATGGCACCGAGCTCGGCGAGCTCGGCGAGCACGCGGCGCCGCGCCTCGAAACGGTCGAGACCGCGGAAGCGCTCCGGGACCGTGTCCGCGAGCGTGGCCCGCGGGGTGAAGATATTCAGCAGTGGCAGCTGGTGGCGCTGCCCGAGCTCATAGTCGTTGAAGTCGTGCGCCGGGGTGATCTTCACGCAGCCCGTGCCGAAGGCGGGGTCGACGTAGGTATCGGCGATCACCGGGATCTCGCGCCCGGTGAGGGGTAAGCGTACGCGCGCGCCGATCAGGTCCTGATAGCGCTCATCCTGCGGATGCACGGCGACCGCAGTATCGCCGAGCAGTGTCTCGGGGCGCGTCGTGGCGATGGTGACGTGGCCGGCGCGTTCGACCAGCGGGTAGCGCAGCTGCCAGAGCTCGCCGTCCTCTTCCTGCGCCTGCACCTCCAGATCGGACAGGGCTGTGAGCAGCACCGGGTCCCAGTTGACCAGGCGCTGACCTCGATAGATCAGGTCCGCCTCGAAGAGGCGCACGAACACCTCGGTCACCGCTCGTGACAGGCCGGGGTCGAGCGTGAAGCGCTCGCGGCTCCAGTCGACCGACTCACCCAGCCGGCGCATCTGCGCACTGATGGTGCCGCCGGACTGGGCCTTCCACTGCCAGATGCGCGCCAGGAACTGCTCGCGCGTCAGCTCGGTCCGGTGCACGCCCTCGGCGTTCAGCTGGCGCTCGACCACCATCTGGGTCGCGATCCCGGCATGATCGGTGCCGGGCTGCCACAGCGTATCCCGCCCCAACATGCGCTGATGGCGCGTCAGCGCGTCCATTAGGGTGTGCTGGAAGGCGTGGCCCATGTGCAGCGTGCCGGTTACGTTCGGCGGCGGGATCATGATGCAGTAGGGCGCGCCGGCACCGCGCGGCGCGAACCAGCCCTGCGCTTCCCAGTGCTCGTAGATGCGCCGCTCGATCTGCTGCGGCGCGTAGACTTTATCCATGGACCGGCGCGACTTTCGTGCGTCAAGGCGGATCCGGCCGATTATAGCGGCTCGATCCGCGGCAACGGCCGGGCGCGATGGGCGCGCTAGCGCGCGGCGCGG